>CAYJKL010000004.1:0-71467 GCA_964370755.1 uncultured Muribaculaceae bacterium | reverse complement strand
AACTAACACCAATTTTTTATTTCTATGATCTATCGGACTAAAACCAAATTTATCAATGTTAAATACATATCGGATATAGTGTGAACGTTAAAAAACATATTTTGTTTATTTTGATTCTCATATCAAACACTTCATCCATTATTTTTTTTTGTAATCATTAGGAGTGTACGGCCGTATAACTTCTTCAATATATTCAATTTTAAATTTATACTCATCCTTATCAATATCTTTTATATTAGATATAGCTGTAACTAATGTATCACTAGATATTTTTTTGTTAGTTTTATTTATTACGTTATGCCCAATTAAAGTGAAAATTTGATTGTATTCTTCAATTGATGATTTTTTAGTTAAAACAATATATTTATCATAAATTTGATTATAAAATTCGATATCTAATTTAAGCATTGTCCTCATCACTAAATCTATTACATCTTTCATTGCTTCAACAGCGTTATTTAAACGAATTTTTTTATTAATTAATTTATTAACTTTTAAACAATAATCATCAAACGTATCATTATCAAAAATATAATCTATATCTTCTAAAGAATAATAATTTTCTTCTTTTTGCATATCAGAAAATACTGTTGTAGCATAGTTATAAAAATCTTTATCCAAATTATTGTCGAAAGTAGGGTCAACACAATAATATCCATCAATACCGTATTTATCATCTTTTAAATATACTATATTGCGCTCATGAAGGCCAAGATTTCTATTATAATTTTCAAGTTCTTCTACACTTAAAACTTTTGTTGTATAATTTATATTACCTATATCAACTAAAGTAAGCAGTTCGCTTAAAAGTTTTGCAAAGCCAACGCATACCATATATTCGTTATCAAAAATAAATTTTAAACTTCTAGAATCAGAATGATTTTTAGATTCATTATAACTCTTATAATTTTTTGCTATATCATATACTTTTAAATATTTTTCAAATGGAGACATATTACTTGCTTTAATATCTTTAACTAGTTCGTCTAATTTAAATACTACATTAGAATAATCTTCTATACTATATTTTTCGTAATTATATTCGATTTCTATTTTATCACGTAAATGAGAATCAATTATTTTTGGAAGTATATGTGTATCAAAATGTAACTTATCAAAAACTATTATATTTAATTTGATATTTTTATTTAATCTAATAATTTCTTCTATTATCTTTAAACAGCCTTCTTGATATTTAATTATTTTAAGATTATCAACAGGTCTATATTCCATCTTTATATTAAGTAAAACATTATCTTTAAAAAATTTTATATTTGATAAATGATCTTCATTAATCGGAGTAGATATATAAAATTCTCTATCAAATTCTAAATCATCTAAAGAATAATTGCCAAAAACATTTACACGATTATTTAAATATTCATACTCATATTCACCATCAATATATTTTACTATTTCAACATTTTTTACTGAATTATGTAATTTGTTTTTTATATCATCTGATATCTCAATATCAAAAAACGTTATTTTTCTAGCTTCAGTTTCAAGCAATTTATCAACTAAATCATCAGTATAAAATTCCTTATATACTTTTACTAATTTTCTTTTTAATAAAACTTCCTGAACTGCTGATATAATTTGTGATTTATTTTGTTCGAAAAAATGAGTGTTTATATAATTTGGTTCATTATTAGATTTTGTAATCACAACTGGATGATTAATATCCGTATATTTAAGTTCATTATATTTACTCTTTGCGTCACTTTCTTGACTACTATACGGTATATTACCATAAAGAAAATTATCTTTTACACGGTATACATCTAAAGGAGTTGATGCTCTAATATTATCAACTAAATCTTCAACAGAAAATAGTAGTGTATTTTCATATTTGGGGTCCATATATCTTATTGTCATATTTATCATCTACTTTCTTTATAGAGAATAATACAGATTATAAATTATTTTCTACTAATTATTAAAATAATAATATCATCTTCTAAACTATTAATCAATATTAACTTAGTATTTAACTTTAGTTCTACTTATTAATATTAGATTCTATTCAATAACTAATTTTTCTTTCTTTAGATGCATACTAATCAATTCCTTTAGAACATTAAAAAAAGCTAATAAAATTAACCCTTTATATGTGAAAGTCGATTAGTTCGACTAATTTCCTTATGGAGCAAGTGGGGTAGGTATCTACAACTCTTGTTTAAGACGATTGATATAACTCAATCACTATATATAGTATACCATGAATTTAAAAATATTATATACAAATTTGCAATTTTTCATATAATAGTATATAATTATATTCAGTTAATTAAAAAGCGATTCATTCGAAGTAGTTATTTTATATTTTTAATAGAGAGTTTATGGGTGGTGGAAATAAACAAAATAAAAATAATGAATTACAAGTGATGATTTTAAATCGGGTCGTTCCGTTAAAGACATAAGGTAATATTTTTAATATTATAAACTAAGGTGGTACCACGAGCATTTCGTCCTTTCTAGGATGTTTGCTCTTTTTTTATTATAAGGAGGTGGTTTATATGGATGATGACTATTACTATTATAAAAATGAATTAATTTTAATTAACTATATAAATTACGGGAGGAATTATAATGAAAGAAAATTTATTCGATGTACTTAAAGAAAGAGGATATGTACATCAACTTACACATGAAAAAGAAATTATTGATTTAGTTAATGGGGAACCTATGACATTTTATCTAGGTATTGATCCAACAGCAGACAGCTTACATATTGGTCATTTCTTTGCTTTAACTATGTTTAAATGGTTACAGGATTTTGCTCATAAAGGAATTATCTTAATAGGAGGTGCTACTGCGCTTGTTGGAGATCCTACTGGTAAATCAGATATGAGAACAATGCTATCTTTTGAGGAAGTTGAAAAAAATAAACATGAGGTTAAAGAACTTGTAAAAAAATTTGTTACAACTGACGGTGACAATCCAGCTATTATAGTTGATAATGCGGATTGGATTAATGAAAAAACTTATGTTAGATTTATGAGAGATATTGGAGTACATTTTAATGTTAATAAAATACTTCAAGCTGATTGTTATAAAAAAAGATTAGAACAAGGAGGCTTAACACTTTTAGAAATGGGATATATGTTAATGCAAGCTTTGATTTTGTTCACTTAAATAATGAATTTGGTTGTACTTTGCAAATAGGAGGAAGCGATCAATGGGCTAATATAATTGCTGGTGCTGATTTATCAAGAAAGATTGGCTTCAATAATGGTAAAAAAGTAGATCATTTATTTGGTTTAACTTGTCCTTTATTAATTAAAGCTGATGGCGAGAAAATGGGGAAAACTGCCACTGGTACTTTATGGGTATCTAGAGAAAAAACTACAGTATTTGACTTCTTTCAAACTTGGATGAACTCATTTGACGAAGATGTAGAAAGAAGTTTATCGTTTTTCACTAGACTAAAAATATCTGATATCAAAGAATTATGTGAAAATGATATTAGAGAAGCAAAAAAATTATTAGCTTTTGAAGTTACTAAATTAGTTCACGGTGAAGAAGACGCCATAAAAGCAAAACAAACAGCTGAAGAATTATTTTCTAACAAAGGAATATCTGAAAATATGCCAACAGTTGAATTATCTAAAGAAATACTTGATATTAATGTTATTGATTTTATTTTAGAAACTAAACTTATCAGTTCAAAATCTGAAATTAGAAGATTAATTGAACAAGGTGGTATTAGTATAAATCAAGATAAAGTAGCGGATACTAATCTAGTTATTAATAATGATTTTATTGAAGATAACTTTATAGTTATACAAAAAGGAAAGAAACAATTTTTAAAAGTATTATTTAAATAAAGAATAACCTAGTGATACTTATTCACTGGGTTTTATAATGTAAAAAAATCGAACTAATAAAAGTTCGACTAAATTACTTATTGGAGCAAGTGGCGTAGGTATCTACAACTCTTGCTAAAGGCGATTGATATAACTCAATCACTATTATATAGTACACCATAAATTTGACTAGAAGTGTTATTTATGTTATAATTATATAAGAAATGAGGGGAATTTATGCATCCAATTACAAAAGTAAAATTGATCGATAACAAAGAAATGCAAATTAATAATACTTTGGATTGGTTTTTTAGTATGTAAATTTTTCATTACTATTTTATAGGTAACTAATCCAGTAAATGGATTTTTTTTAATTATTATTTGCTTTTCTTTTTATAAAATTTAAACAAGAAAGGAATGATAATATGTTTAAAAGATATAAAAACTTAAAAAAATTTAATAGTTACTATAAAAAATATAAAAATATTATAAGACTTTTATTGATATGCATGATTATAGCTAGTTCTCTTGGAATGGCGCTTACATACTTTATGAGTCAAAGATTAATAAGTTTAACTGAACTTAATTTAAAATCAGTTCTAATATTTTCAGGATTAACGATAGTAACAATACTTACACATCATATAGGGTGGTTTTATTGGGAAAAATTATCTGCTAAAATAAATAATTTAGTATGTTTAGATATAAAAAAAGAATTGTATAGTAAAATACTTGATACTAAATACTTTAATATTAAAAATTTTACAAGTGGATACTATATAGAACGGTTAAATGAAGATGTTTATGAAGTATCATCTTTTATAACAACTTTAATGGGGACTTTAGTAGATGCTATAACAAATTTTAGTTTCTTAATTATTATATTTGTACTTAGTTATCAATCGGGAATCATTATAACCGCAGGGGTAATTATAATTTGTGTGATTGATTTTATTAGAATAAAAAAGAATCTAGAGTTTACTGAGAAATTAAAGTTATTAAGTGAAAAATATAATACTAAAATTACTGAAACGGTTAAGGGAATAAAAGATATTAAATGTTTAGGTATAAAAACAGAAATGATTTATAAAAATACGAAATTAAGTAAACAAATATCAGACATTGAAATTAAAAAAGCTTCGACTTTTGCTTTTTATAGTCGTATTAAAACTTTTTTACAATATTTACTTGAAGGAATTTTGATTTTAGTAGCAGTATTTTATTTAATACCACAAGGTAATATCACAGTAGTTGTATTGTTAGTGGTATTAAATTATATTGGTTTTATGTTTGAACTAATTGAATATTTTACTAACTTAAAAAATCATTTAGTTAATAGTGAGTTTAAAGCAGAAAGACTTCAAGAATTATTTGAAAACAATAATTTAGAAAAATTTGGCAAAATGAAAAAAGTTAAAAGTATATCTCATTTAAAAATTACTGGTCTTAAATATTCATATGAAGATGATAAATTAAAATATGTATTAAAAGATATTAATATAGACATTAGAAAAAATACTCTTTCATTAATATCAGGTAAATCAGGAAGTGGTAAATCGACTTTATTTTCATTATTAACGAGATTAAATACAGCAGAAGATAATAAAATTTTGATTAATGATATATGCATAAATAAATATTCAGAAGAAAATTTTAGAAGTATAATTAGTGTGGTCAATCAAGAAATATTTTTAACAAATGATACAATATATAATAATATTAAAATTGCAAATCAAAATGCTGCAGATGATGAAATATTTGACGCTTGTAAAAAAGCAAATATTTACGAAGAAATAATTAAATTGCCTCATAAATTTGAAACTATTGTAAATGAAAATTCGTCAAATTTATCTGGTGGTCAAAAACAACGAATTGCTATTGCTAGAGCAATATTAAAAAATAGTGATATTATATTATTTGACGAGCCTACAAGTGCATTAGATAAAAACAATCACGAAAGTTTTTATAAAATGTTGGTTGAATTAAAGAAAAACAAAATAATTATAGTAATTGCGCATAATTGCGAAAAAGAAAATATATTTGACAACAAATTTTATTTAGAAAATGGAATTTTAAAGTAATGTTGTAATAGTTTAAGGAGATGACTTATCTTTCAAAGTCATCTCCTTTTTTGTCTTTATATTCAACGTTATCATAGACTTCTTTAATGTCATCATATCTATCACGAGATAATATATCATACTTATATAAGTCATTAGCAAGATCAGAATATTTATTTCTATCTTTAGTAAAGTACTCATTTTGTAATGTTTTAGGGCTATCTATTATAAATACATTAGATTTGCCAACTTGTTTAAATAACCCGCTTTTATTTTTGTATTTTATAAATACTCCTGCAATATGTAAATGAAAAAAATACTATATATTATAAGAATATTTATAATAGATAATTATTAATGAATACAAGAGTTTTAGTTAATAAAAAAATCGAACTAATAAAAGTTCGACTAAATTACTTACTGGAGCCAGTGGGGTTGAAGTACAACAACCACTATTTCTTTTATTATAGATAGTAATAACTACTAACTGATTTAATTATATAATAAAGTTAAACAAATCGCAATCTATTTAATTTTATTTTCTGAATGTTTATATTCTGGGAAACTATTAACATAGTCATTAAATTGTTTAAAAGAAAAACCATCTGGAATTTCACTAATTTCGCTTAATACTCTAATATCATTTTTTTCAAATTCACTTGTTATATTAATTAAGGCAGAATCCACATCATCATATTTATGTATTCCTCGTTTAGGTTGATTAGAATGCTCAAAATGATACCATGCATTATTGTAACTGAATAAAACTATACAATGCATTTTTACTTCGTTAATTATATTGTCTTCGTTTTCGTATGTTCTATGACAAAACAATCTGTTTTCTAAGCCTATCATATCAAAAAAGTATTTTATTAATTTAGCTTGTTCAATACAAGTACCAACACCAAATTCTAATATTTCTTTAATAGAACTTACTTTGTAATTTTTTCTGAAATTAAATAGATTATTAAAGTGTAAATTATTATTTGCATCTAACCAACCGTAAGTAATATTTTTATTCATAAAATTCATTAACTCGTTATCTGTTTTTAAGTTTTTAAATTCAAAAATTCTATTATTGTTAGCAGTGTTAAATTCAATTTTTTCATGAGCATCAAACACATAAAATGATTTGTTACCTAAAATTTCACATTTACCATTTTCAATGTATAATGTTACTTCCTCCGGTAGTGCGAATACTTTAGTATCAAAATCCATTAAATGATTTGTTGCTTTTTTTTCAAAGTCTTCTGATTTATTCGTATAATGTGGATAAATAGAAAATCCATTTAATAAATTTAAACCTTTTGTATCAACTAAATTGACATCATTATTATCCATTAATTTTATTGTATCTATGTCATTGCCACATATTACAGCGCCAGCACTTCCACCGAATATTATTCCATCATTCATAGCGTAGTTTTTAAGTTTTTCAAAAGATGAATTACTTTTTAATAAAGATAGTAATAAATAAGTATTACCACCACCGATGAAAATCCCACAATAATTTTCAAAATTTTCTTTTTCTAGTTCTTCAACACTTTTAACCATTTTTATTGATGAAATATTTACATCTTGCAATTCACCTTTAATCCACTCATAACAGCTTTCAAGAGGAAATTTAGTCATGGCGAATGGGATATATAATAAAGGTCTCTTATCATTATTAATGATTTCGTTAAATCTATTGTTTGCTATAGTAGTTTGGTCACCAGAACCACCGCCGCATATAAATAATCTCATATATATTCATCTCCTATCATATTTATTTCTTTTGTTTCTTTGACCGCTAATGAACTTAAACTAATACCTAATTCAGTTAATATATTAATTGTACTTGTATCCATATTAAATTCTATTATCCTTTCAATTGCTTTTATTATACACTTTTTTTATTATTAATTCAATTATTCTTAATTTCTAGTATTTATATTTAATAAAAATATTCGAATTTACCTAGAATTTTAAAAACAGGATAAGGGAAATTGCACATACATATATCATAACACCTTATTTTATAAGGATTTATATATGTGCAACTCTTATTTCGCACTTGCGAAATTGATATCAGAAAATGCATTTTTTGATATTAGTGCCTTTAATATTCATTACTTCACCATTTAATATAATAGGGTTAGTATTTGTAAATTTACCTAGCATTTCAATTTTTCTTTTAAATACTTGGCTTATTTCAATTCTTTTAATTTCAATCGTTAACATATAATCACTCCTTTAGACAAAAAAAACTAACATTTCTGTTAGCATTTATTACTCTCGGAAGACTATTAGTCCGAGTTTCCTATAAATTTGGAGCAAGTGAGGAGAATCGAACTCCCATCTCAGCCTTGGCAAGGCCGCATATTAACCATTATACTACACCTGCATGTAACAAAATTGTATCAAAATTTTATAAATTAATCAAGAATAATTGAAAAAAAAATAAAATTTTGATATAATTACAATGCGAGAAGGTAAGATGAAAAAGAAAATTAGTAAAAATCTAAGGAAATTTCGTAAATTTATTATTGAATATATACTAACTAGTAGGCTATTTATAACGTATGTAATACTTTCGTTAATAGGAATGTGTCTAGTTAGATATTTTACTTTGGGAGATTTTATAACTCTTAGGTCATTCATTGCAAACACAGGAATAATTATAATAATAGGATCTTTTGGATATTTAGTAAAAGCTAAAAGAAGATTCAATTACTTATTTGTATGGATGATTGTTTTTTGTGCTTTACAAATAGTTAATACAATATATTATAAATTTTATACATCATTTGCATCATTTGGCGACTTAGCAACAGCAGGGCAAACTGAAACAGTAGCAGATTCAATATTTGATAGAGTATCAGCTTTAGATATAATGTTCATAATTTTTCCAATAATATTTTACGTAATACATAGAAAATTAAGTAAATCAACATATTATAATTTCATAGAAAAAATAGAAAAAACTAAAAAAATGGTATTATCAACATTCTTAGTTGGTTTAGGAATGATAGTATTTATTTTAGCAACATCAACGCCAACTGACTATAGTAGACTTGCAAAGCAGTGGAACAGAAATCTAAATGTTGAGAGATTTGGAATAATGTTTTATCAAGTAAATGATTTAATACAAACTTTAACACCTAGATTTACTAGTTTATTTGGTTATGAAGAAGCAGCTGAAAAGTTTAATGAATATTACGAAAATTTACCAGCAAAAGAACCTAATGAGTACACGGGTATTATGGAAGGTAAAAATGTAATATTTGTTCATATGGAAAGTATACAAACATTCCTTTTAGATATGTCATTTAATGGAGAAGATGTTCTTCCTTACACAAAACAGTTAATAGATGAAGGAATGTATTTTTCAAACTTTTATCCACAAATATCAACAGGTACATCATCTGACTCAGAATTTAGTTTATTATCAGGATTATACCCAGCAGCAAGTGGAACTGTATTTGTAAGTTACTACGATAGATATTATGAAACTTTACCTAAAATTTTAGGTGCTGAAGGATACACATCGTTTAGTATGCATGGTAATAACTTTAGTATGTGGAACAGAAGTTATGCTCATCCATCTTTAGGATACCAAGAATTTTATTACAAAACTGAGTATGATTTTACCGATGAAGACGTAGTGGGATTAGGAATTAATGATTCTTTATTCTTTAGTCAGTCATTTGAACACTTAAAAAATATCGAAAACAATAATGAAAGTTATATGGGGACAATAATTACATTATCTAACCATTCACCATTTGAAGATGTAAGCAGATATGCTGAATATGATTTATCTACGACAATTACTGAAGAAGATGAAAATGGAAATTTAGTAGAAACTGTAGTTGATCCACTTAGTGAAGAATCAATTGGTAGATATATTAAAAGTGCACATTTTGCAGACCAAGCATTAGGTGAATTTATGGAAATGGTTAGAACAAGTGAAAATTTCAATGACACTGTATTCGTATTTTACGGGGACCATGACGCTAAATTTTCTAGAAATGATTTAGCGGAGCTTATAAATTATAATCAAGAAACTGGAATATTTACTGAAGAAGATGAAGAAGGATACATTGAGTATGATAGCTTTGACCACGAAGTAAATAAAAAGACTCCTTTAATAATATGGACAAAAAATGAGGAACTTAGAAAAGAACTTCAAGGTGAAATAACATATCCAATGGGTATGATAGATATATCACCAACAATACTTAATATGATGAATTTAGAAAATTCATATGCTCTTGGAAATGATATATTTGAATACAAAGAAAATAATCACGTTATATTTCCAAATGCAAGTTTTATAACAGAACAAATATACTATAATAATTCAACTGGAGATTATAAAATTCTTAAAGAAGGAACAATATTAACAGACGATTATATTAGTAATCTTATAAAAATAGCAGAGGAAGAGTTGGATATTTCTAACTCAATAATAGTACATGATTTAATTCTTAAAGAAGGATTAAGGAAGGGAACTGATGAAGAGGAAGAATAAAATAATACTAGCACTTATAGTATTACTAATTATAGGGGGGTTAATATACGTAGGACTAATTTTTATTCTTAGAGGCGGAGAAAAAGATATTTTAGTTCTTGATACTATAGATAAATACGGCTATACTCTTGAAGATAGAGATACAGAATTATTTAACGACTACTACGAAAATTTAAAAAGTATATTAACAAAAGATAGTATAAATTATGAATCATACGCTAAAAACTTAGCAGCGCTATATATTATAGATTTATATACAATTAGTAATAAAGTTAGTAAATACGATGTTGGTGGAAGTGATTATGTAAAACTTGATTTTAGAGAAAATCATGATTTAAAAGTAATTGATACAATGTATAAATATATCGCTGAAGAAGAAAAAAGTAATTTACCTGAAGTTAGCGAAATTTCAAAATTAGAAGTAACTGAGAGTGAATACTTATTAGGGGAATTAACTTATAAAAGTTATGAAGTAAATATGACTTGGAGTTATGTAAAAAATTTAGGATATGATACAGCTGGAGTAGTAACAATAATTTTAGAAGAAGATAGACTTGATGTAATTGAATTTTCAACTGGAGAAGAGTCATGAAAAGTATAATAAGAAAACTAGCTCGCAGAAAAAAAATATATCTAGTAATATATGCAGTTACATTAATTGCGTACTTAGTGACCTTTATACTTTTTACTAGAAGTTTACTAAGTTTAGAAGGTGTAGAAACTCTTTTTAGGTATATTGGTATAGCACTTTTATTTGGAAGTGCAGTTCACTATTTTATAATGAGTGCATCAAGAATAGTTAAAAGAAAATATAAAAGATTTGTAGTAAGTGCGGTTATGATAACTATATCATCAATTTTTTTAGGAGTTGGAAGTTTTTATATAGATGCAATATATGAAGGAATTTCTGGTTTTGGAGAAAGAGATGAAGTAGAGTATACATCATATCTAGTTACTTTAACTGATGGAAATTTAACAGAAGATAGTAAAATTGGTATGATTACTAATACTAGTGATATAGAAGGTTATACTTTAGCAAAAAAAATAATGACTGAAGAATCGCTTACAAATGAAATAGTAAAATACGATAGTTATATAATGATGTTAGATGATCTATATAGTGGTGAAATTGATGGTGCATTCATGCAAAGTAATTATGTTTCATTATTAGGTAGTGAAGAAGGTTTTGAAAATATAGCAGCAGATACTATAGTGTTATATTCATATAAAGAAAAAATGGAAAATACGGATAAAACTATAGTTGCTACTAAAGATTTTGATGAACCATTAACATTCTTAATAATGGGTGTAGATTCAGCAGAAGATGGACTTGATGCAAATGCAGCATTTAATGGGGATACTTTAATGCTTATTACGTTTAATCCAACGACTCTTAATGCAACAATGTTTAGTATGCCAAGAGATATTTTAGTACCTATTACATGTAATAATAATAGTGTTTCTAAAATTAATTCATCTGCAGCGTATGGAACAGAATGTGTTATTGAAACAGTAGAAAAACTTACAGATGTAGATGTAGATTATTATATAAAAATAAACTTTAAAGGTGTTGTAGAACTAGTAGATGCACTGGGTGGAGTAAATGTAAATGTTGAAGAACCTGACTATGATACGTATGATGGACAAGTATGTGAGCAAAATTCAGATAGATACACAGGTGTACATTTAATATGTATGGATACTGGATATCAAACACTTAACGGAGAACAAGCGCTTGCATATGCTAGAAATAGAAATTTATATATGTTATCAGATATAGATAGAAATAGACATCAACAAGAAGTGGTTACAGCTATAGCAAATAAAGTAACAACATTAAATAGTTTTAGTGATTTTGAAAAAGTATTAAATACAGTATCAGATAATATCATAACAAATATGAGTCCAGAGCAAATGTTATCGGGTTATGAAGTAATGAAAGACGCTTTACTAAACTCACTAGCAGGGGAAGAACTAATTAATATCGAAAAAAGTTACTTAGAGTACTACAACTTAAGAGTTTATTTACCTTCAAGTGGTAGAGAAGCAGAATCACTTGGGTATTATCAAGACTCACTTGATAATATTATAAAAATGATGAAAATAAATTTAGAACTTGAAACACATGAAAACATCAAGACATTTAGTTTTTCAGGAAACGAAGTTTACGAAACAACTATAGCTGGTTCTGGATACACTAAAGACAGAACGTACGAAGTTATGCCAAGTTTCATTGGTCTATCTAAATCAAAAGCACAAGACTTTTGTAATGACTATAATTTAAGTTGTGACTTTATAACCGTTGATTCAACACAAGATGAGTATAATAGTTCAGTGGATAGTAATTTAATTGGTGACCAAAGTATTCATATAAATCAGTTAATAGGTACATTTAAAAGTATAGACTTTTACATAAATGGAGAAATTATTGAAGAGGAACCAGAAGAAGACGAAGAAGAGGACCAAAAACCAACTGATGATGAAGTAGATCCGAATGTAAATGATATGGTTACAGAATAAAAAAAGTAATTTAGAATAATATCTAAGTTACTTTTTCTTTTTGTTTTTATGATAAGTTTTAGGAGTTTTCTTTCTAGTTGGTTTTTTCTTAGTGGTAGTTTTAACTGTAGTATTAGTTGTTTTTTTAGTAGCAGAAGCTTTTTTAGTACTACTTGGTTTTTTAGTAGAAGTAGTTTTATTTTTAGTAGCATTACTAATTTTCGAAGTTTTCTTTTTCGTAATTTCTTCTTTATTTTTAACAGTATTTTCCTCTTTGTTTTTAGCGTTAGTTTTAACTTTAGGTTCAACATTATTAGTATTTATATTATCGGGACTAATAATTACGCTAGCAGAAGCAACTTTTTTTGTTTCGCTAACAACAACCTTCTTAATAATAGGTTCTTTCATAAGTAAAATAAATTTATCTAGCCAAACAGGTCTATTAAGTTTAGGTAATTCAAAAGTTGGCATCTTAAATTCTTTAGTTCTAACCTTCTTAATATTTTTAATTTTATTAATTTCTTCTATATTTTTGTTGTCATCTTTCTTGCTTGGTCTCATCAATAAAAATAAAACTAATATTAGTAAAACAACTAAATAAAGTGTTATTAATGATATAAAAACAAAATCAATTTTATCATAACTATTTCCAAGCATATATCTCTCACCAACTTAATTATATTATAAAGATTAAAAAAAAACTAGGGTTGTTTTACAAAAAGTTAAAATTTTCATAAATTTATCACCAAATATTCGACAAAAAATGTTATAATGATATAGTATGATTGGAGGCTATATGAAAAAAGTAGTATATTTAGTATTTTTATTATGTTTATATTTCATATTAGCTTCTGATGTCTTTGCAAAAACTTATCACGTTAGAATAGTAGATATTAATGGATGGGCAGATTTACATTCAAGTCCATATGGTTGGTCAAGTTATTCAGAAACCTTTTATGCTGATGCAATACTTGATTTAGTAGATACAACAAAATATGAAGGTAATTGGTGGAAAGTAAAAGATCCAGCTACTGGAAAAATAGGATATGTATCTGCAAACTATGCAATTCCGTATATAAATTATGGAGACGCAACTGGTAGTACACAGTGCGAAGTAGATATGAAAAATGCAGGATTTCCAAGCAGTTATATTCCGTATTTATGCTTTATTAAAGAGCAGCACCCAAACTGGCAATTCGAAGCAATTCCAACAAATCTAGAATGGGCATCAGCTGTGCAAGCAGAAAGTAACTGCGGTATTAGTTTATTTTATACAAGTAATACAAATTATATAGATTCAACATGTAGTTATGGATATTCAGGATGGGAGCCACCTACAAAAGAGGCTGTAGCATACTATTTAGACCCAAGAAACTTCTTAGGAGAAAACTTTATATTTCAGTTCGAATACTTAAAATACGAAGCATCACTTGAAAGTCAGTACACGCATGTTATATCATCGATATTCTCGGGAGCATCTTTTTACACATATCATACTGGAAAAGGCTTAGATTTTACAAATATGGTATTAAATGCAGGGAAAAGTACGGATGTTAATCCAACTTTCTTAGCGTCAAGAATAAGACAAGAATTAGGTTCTGGAACATCACTTTACAATCTTTACAGTGGAGTAACAGATGGATATTATGGACTTTACAATTTTTACAACATAGGAGTATCAGATGATTGTGTAAAACAAAATGGTACAACATACTGTGGTCTAACATACGCTAGAAATTATGGATGGGACTCAGTAGATGAAGCACTTCAAGGAGGTTCTAACTTCTTAGCAACAAAATATATATCAGTAGGACAGTACACAACATACTTACAAAAGTTTAATGTAGTTCCTACTAGTGCAAATAAGTTATATTTAAATCAGTACATGACAAATATACAAGCTCCGATGAGTGAAGCTAAGACAGTTTATGCTAATTATAGAGATACAAACTTCTTAAATAATGCATACATGTTCAAGATTCCAGTTTACAATAACATGGACACAATTATTGACAATACTGGCTCTGGAGCAACTGGAGAAAATCCAGATAACGATTTATCTGAAATGCCAGTAAGTACTCTAGTAGTATCAAGTGGATTTGACTATACATCAACAACAATATCAAAAGTAGTTCCAGAAACAACAGCAGAAACAATGAAAGGTACTCTTGAAGGTGCTGCTGGTCATGGTAACGTAGTAATTATGGATAAAAATGAAAATGTAAAAACAACTGGAAAGTTAGCAACAGGAGATAAAATATCAATTAAATCAGAAGCTGGAACAGAAGTTTTATCAGTAGTAATATATGGAGATACATCAGGTGATGGAAATATAGATGCCCTAGACTTACTTCAAGTACAAAAAAGTATTTTAGGAACATATAGTTTAGTAGATGTTTACTCTAAAGCAGCAGATCCAACAAAAGATGGAGTAATAGATGCTTTTGACTTATTACAAGTTCAAAAAAACATCTTAGGAACATATACAATAGTTCAATAAAAAGAAAGGAATAAAATGAGAAAAATAAAATATTTATTATTACTTTTAATAGCAGGAGTAATATTTCCAAATATAGTAAGTGCCGCATCAGGAAGTATTAGTGTTTCGTCAAATGCCACGACGGTTGTAAAGGGAAACACGGTAACAGTAACGGTAAAGTTATCAAGTAGTACTGCAATAGGGTCATGGATAATGGATTTATCATATGATCCAAGTGTCTTACAACTTACTTCATCATCAGCAGAAGCTGGTGGAACTAGAATGGCAAATTCAAGTGCAGGTATTACATATAAAGATTATACTTTTAAATTTAAAACACTTAAAACAGGGAGCACAAATTTAGCAGTAAATAGTTATCAAGTAATAGCAAATGATATGAGTGAAATGCAAATAAGTTCATCATCAAGAACAATTACAGTAAAAACTCAAGCTGAAATAGAAGCAAGTTATTCAAAAGATAATTATTTAAAAGGATTAACTGTAGAAGGTTATGAAATATCACCAGCATTTGATAAAGATACATCAGAGTACACAGTAGAAGTTCCTGAAGGAACAAAAGAGATAAACATAGGAGCAAGTGTAAATGACTCAAGGTCTTCAGTAGAAGGTGCAGGTACTCTTGCAGTAACACCTGGTATAAATAATTTTGATATAACTGTTCGGGCACAAAATGGTTCTGAAAGAGTTTATAAATTAACAGTAAATGTAATAGATCAAAATCCAATACCAGTAACAGTAGAAGGTGATAATAAAACAGTTGTTAAACTTCGTGAGCAACTAGTAGCACCTACTAACTTTGTTGAGTCAACACTAGTAATGGGTGAGTTTGAAATACCGACATACACTAACGATAAACTAAGTTACACTTTAGTAGGTCTTAAAGATGATGAAGGGTTAGTAGAACTTTATATCTATGATGAAAGTAAAAACACTTACACAAAGTATATCGAATATAAATTTAATGGATTAATGATAGTTCCAATAGAAACTACTAAGACACTTGATGGATATACTAAATACACAGAAACAATTTTTGGTAACAGTGCGGAAGTTTTAAAACTAGAAGCAAATTCAGAGTTTTGGGTAGTATATGGAAAAAGTGTAATAACTGGAGAAGAAGGTTTTTACACATATGATAGTAAAAATGAATCAGTAATTGCTTATGATGCTCAAAACGTAGACGAAGTAAATGACGATAAAGAATTGTATCTTTATGTAATCATGGGTCTATCTGGTTTCATAATACTTTTATTTATTATAATATTCGGACTTATGAGAAAAAACAAAAAAACTTCAAAAAAACATTCTTTTGATGGTGAAGAAAAAGAAAATAATAAAGATAGTAAACCTAAAAAAGAAAAAGTAAAAAAAGAAAAAAAGAAAAAGAAGAAAGATGAATACGATTTTTAAGTCGTATTTTTTTTTAATAAAGCCTAACTATATTTTGACAATAATAGAAAATTTGTTATAATTAACAAGTAAAGTGAGGATTTTTGTAATGAAAAAATATTTGAAGTTAATGAGAATAAAGCACTATATAAAAAATTTATTAATACTACTGCCGATAATATTCAGTGGAAATATAACTAATATAGAAATATTAAAAATTGGTTTTCTAGGATTTATTTCATTTAGTTTAATTTCATCAGTTGTATACATAATAAATGATATTAGAGATAAAGAAAAAGATAGTAAACATCCAACTAAAAAAAATAGACCTATAGCAAATGGAAGTGTTTCAGTAAAAAAAGCATGTATATTAGGTTCAATTTTATTTATATCAGCGCTAGTAGTTGCAGCTATAGCATCGAAAAGCAATATATATCCGTATATAATTATTAGTTCATATTTTATATTTAATATAGCTTATAGTTTTGGCCTAAAAAATATACCTATAGTTGATGTTGCAATTTTAGTATCAGGTTTTATATTTAGAATATTATTTGGTTCGATGATAACAAATATTGAAATATCAAATTGGCTTTATCTTACAGTAATTACATTTGCATTTTACCTAGGTTTAGGAAAAAGAAGAAATGAATTAATAAGAGTTAATAAATCAGACAAAGTAAGAGATGTATTAAAACATTACAACAAAGATTTTTTAGATAAAAATATGTATATGAATCTTACACTATCTATAGCATTTTATACATTATGGACAATAGATCAAAATACAATAAAGGCGATAGGTTCAAATAATTTAATTTACAGTGTACCAATACTAATTCTAATATGTATGAAGTACAGTTTACAAGTAGAAGGAGACTCAGATGGAGATCCAGTAGAGGTGTTATTTAAAGATAAAGGCCTACTACTATTATCAACGCTATTTTCAGGGATATTAATATTTTTAATTTATTTCTGATACCAGGGGGAAAAATGAAGTTAAGAGATAATAAAATAGACAATTTAAGAACATTTGCAATAATGCATGTTATATTTATTCATTGCTTATTTTGGATACCAGTATTTGTGGATGAACTAGGTATGGTTATTAAATCATTACTCCTAATAGAAATGTCGTTATTTTTTTATCTAACTGGTGCTTCAAATTCATTATCAAGTACAAAAAAATACTCTTTATATCTTAAAAATAAAATGCTAAGAATTGCAGTACCAATTATTGTTTATTCTCACGCTGCAATGATAATAAACTTAATCTGGAATGAATACTATGGATTAGAAATAGAAAACAACTTTTATTTTATAACAAGCTGGATATTACCTAGTCAATATTCAATATCAAATGTTCCTTATCTAACATACGCATTATGGTTTATACCAGTATATATCGGAATAATGTTAATGATACCATTATTAAAAAAACTTAAAAATAATATAAAAACAAAATATATAATATTTTATATAACAACAGGTCTAATAATGTTAAGCACTTTACTAAATATAAAAGGTATATTTGTAAATGACATACTTATAAATATAATATTTTATATATTTTTTACATACCTGGGTTTATTTTATAATAGTCATAGTAAACAAAAAATATCCGCAAGAAGCGTATTAAAATTAGTTACGGTTTTTATAATATTAATACTAATTTTTTCTAGCGCAACAGGAATAAGTCTGATTATGCAAAATAACAAATTTCCACCAAATATGATTTTTTTCTTATACTCATGTTCAAGTATGGTATTAATATATTTACTTTCCGATAAAATTAATAATCTTATAGAATATTTATCGCATAAAAAGTTAACTAAAAATTTAATAAGTTCATATAAAAATAATGTATTTGTGATATACTTATTTCATCCACTAGTATTTGTATTTATAATGTATACACTTAATTTAGATGCAATGCTAAATGATAATATAATAATTGAAATTCTATTTTTTATAATATGTTGTATAATATCAATTATATTATCATCAATTATAGGAAATATGTTTGCTTTCACAGAAAAGTTTAAGGAGTTAAAATGATTAATGTATATGATTTTGATAAAACAATCTATAAAAATGATTCAACAAAGGATTTTTATTTTTTTTGTATAAAAAATAACCCAAAAATATTACTATGCCTTCCAAAACAAGGTATTGCCTTTATAAAGTATATATTTAAAATATATACAAAAACTGAATTCAAAGAAAAGTTTTATGTATTTCTAACTAAGAGTAGAAACACAAAAAAACTAGTTGAAAAATTTTGGGATGCTAAGGAAAAAAATATTTTAGAATATTATTTAAAGCAAACAAAAGAAAGTGATATTATCATATCAGCTTCTCCAGAATTTTTAGTAAAGCCAATGATGAAAAGGCTTGGTGTAAACAATGTGTTAGCGTCTATAGTAGATATGAAAACAGGTACGTATACAGGGTTAAATTGTTATGGCAAAGAAAAAGTATTTAGGTTTAAGATTGCATATCCAAATGCAAAAATAAATGAATTTTACTCTGATTCATATTCAGATGAACCATTGGCCAAGTTAGCGAAAAAATCTTTTATCGTGGAGGGGAATGATATAAGTGACTGGGAGTATAATAGAAGTTCACTAATGCAAAAAACACAAAAACAATTTATAAATAAAGAATTTTTAAAATTTTTATTTGTAGGTGGAATAAATGCAATAAATGGAGTATTATTTGCAATTTTATATTCCAACATAATTAGTAATGCTAATATTAGTTTCATATTAGGATATATCACAAGTTTAATAATATCTTATATTTTAAATACAAGTATTACATTCAAAACTAATTATTCAACTAAAAAATTTATAAAATTTGTAATATCATATATCCCTAATTTTTTAATTCAAAATATTGTAGTGTTTTTATTTTATAATATTATTGGAATCAGTGAAGTATATTCCTATATAATAGCAGTAGCTCTCGGTGTTCCAGTTACTTTCTTACTAATGAAAAACTATGCATTCAAGGGAGGTATTTATGAAAACTATAATAAAAAAATTAAGAGATAAAGTTGATAGTATAGTTATTAAACTATCAAAAACCACAGTTCTTGAAGTAATATTTATATTATCAGGACTAATTTTAACATTTTCACTTATAGGGTATAAGCTGCCGTATTTATATACTTTTGTAACTTTAGTTATATCTCTAATTACAGTTTGTTATTTAGCGTTTAAAAAGAACTTTTTGAAAAAAATATTTGAAAAAGGAATAAACTATCCAGTTCTACTATGGTCAGTTCTACTTACTTACGCAGTTTCGCAAAATTATATAGATAACATTTTTGTACAAACTTTTATTAATGATAATATCCATAATTTTAACTTTTCAGTAGATCGAGCATTACTATTTTTAGAATTATTTACACTGCTTTCTTTTTTCGCAGTATATGTAGCAACGAACTTTTTCTACACAAAAATTATAAGAGATATAATTGAAGATTTTGTTGGATTCGAAAAAAAAGAAAAAAAACTATTTATAATTATGACAATTATAATATCTATATTAATTATAATTATTTATAATAACACAACAGTATTTTATCAACCAGTAGACGATTATGGCAATAGTATTCCTTATGATGTTGTATATACAACAGACACAGGTTTTTTACTATACACAGACACATATTATTATGTAAATGCCCATGAAAATGATTTAAGACAACCTTTATTTGGTATAATAGCGCTACCGTTTACAGTTTTTGTAAAAGCAGTGTCAAATACATTACCGTTTGTACCAAATATATATTTTATTACAACGGCAATCTTACATTGTATGTTATTAATATTTAGCGCAGTAACCTTAAGTAAATTACTAAATTTTGATAATCTTACTAAAAAAATATTTTTATTTATATTCTTTGTATCTTATCCATTTTTACTATTTGTGTTAAATATAGAGCAATACATAATAGCATTTTTTTGGCTAATAATGTTAATTAATGCATATATAAAAGATAAGAAAAATAAAGACGAACTTTATATCTGTTCAACAGGTACACTATTAACAAGTGGAATATTATTTCCGTTGACTATTAGTTCGAAAAAATTAAAAGACAAAATAATAAATTTAGTTTATTTATTTATTAATACAATAACAACTATATCAATATTTGGTCAGTTACCAAAATTATTAGATGCAATACAATTGCTAACAATTTATACTACTCATTATACAGGAAAAGAATTATATTTTTATGAAAAATTTTATCAATTCACAGATTTTGTTGCGAATTGTTTTTATAAATTAGATACAATAATAGAAATAAACAAACACGGAAATATAGTATATCAGTTAGAAGATTCTTTAAAAGTAAATTATATAGGCGTTGGGATAATACTACTCGTTATAATATCATTTATTTTAAATTATAAAGAAAAATTATGTAAAATATGTTTTTCTTGGGTAATATTTTCCTTCGTTATGTTATGCCTAGTTGGTTGGGGAACATCAGAAAATGGTTTGATACTATATTCATTATACTTTTCCTGGGCGTATATAATACTAATAATTATGCTAATAGAAAAGTTATTAAAAAATAAATTGAAATTTAAAATAATCATTTATTACCTATTAATAGTTTCATTAATCGCAATAAATATACCTGGAATAATTGAATTAATCAAATTTGGTTTAGCACATTACGGACTATAGACAAAAAATAAGATAAGCGAAAAAATCGCTTATTTTTTTACTAAATTTATCTTAAAGAAAAGATTTGATGTCAAATATAGATTTTTAATGCCTAATATGATAAAATATTTTAAGAAAAGAGTATATTATGAATAATCTATATGCAAAATTATTAAATATGTTACTTATTACTTTACCTATATTTTTATTAGGGAGTTTTTATAATTCAATAGTTACACTAGCATTATTAATAACAGTAGTAATGCTTTTTATAATGTTATTATATACAAATAAAGGATCAAGAAAAAATGTGAAGTACATTATTGCATATTTTAGTATTGTGCTAGTATATTATATATTTCATCACTTAAACTCTAATAATTTTAATTCTCTAGTTCCAGGGAATTTCAATTACAATTTATATGATGAAATATTGCAAATCGCCAAATTATGTGTACCTATATTATTTATCTACATAATTAGACACACAAAAATAAATAAAATGTTTTTTATTAAGCTAATAAAATACTATATTTTATTTGTCGCAGGTAGTATAGTAATAACTAACATATTTGTAATATCAGAAAGTAGTTATGCAGATCAAATAATAAAAGGCAATATTTTTTCATGGTTCAGCAATGGTTATTACTATGCAGACTTAGCTAGTAAAGGTTATTTTATGTATGCAAATCAAATATGTTTAATATTAAATATACTATTCGTAATAAGTTTCTACTACTTTATAAACAAAAAAATAAATTTTAATTATATAATCTTAATTATTATAGCAAGTCTTATGTTAGGTACAAGAGTATCTAGTATCGGACTGGCTGCAATTTTCATAGTAGTTTTTATATTTACCATTTTATATAAGATAACTAAACAAATTGATTATTCAAAAAAAGATATTTTAAAAACAATAAGCTTAATGATATTATTCGGAATACTGCTTCCATATTCCCCAAGTATTAGACGAGTGGAAACTTATGATTTGTTAAATGCTAAAACAACTTATATACTTGCATACGAAGAAAAATTGGAAGAAAAAAAAGAATTATCAAAAGAAGAATATATTGAAGAAAATTACGAAGAATTAAAAATTAATGCAAATTTTATTATAAACAGATACCCATATCAGTACGACCCTGATTTTTGGTATGAAATACTTCAGCAAGACGAAAGTTCTAGAACAAATTATAGATATTTAGAAACAGAAATGATTAAAAGAGTAATAGAAATAAACGATAATAATAATGATGTATTTTTTGGTATAACTAACTCTAGAGTTCAAAATATATTTAATATAGAAAGTGATATAACTCTTCAGTACTATGCGTATGGAATAATTGGGTTAATACTATTTTTAGGAATATATATATATCAAACTTTTAAGATGACATTTGCATATTTTAAAACAAATAAATATTATCATTTTATAAAAGCATCAATATGTGCGATTACATTTTTTATAGCGTATCTAAGTGGAAATATTTTTAATCAGTTAGTGCCACTTTTATTAGTAAGTCTTTTTATGTTTATAGAATTTGAAGAAAATAAGGGTAATAATAAAAGAAATCTTGCTAATAAAAGAAAAAATAGTGTATAATAAACATATGAGGAGTAATATAACAATGATTAAAAACTTAAAATATACATATCAAAAATATAACTTTTTACTAAAACAATTAATTATTCGAGATTTTAAAGTAAAATATAAAAGAAGTGTACTAGGCGTATTATGGAGTTTACTGTATCCAATTTTAATGATGAGTGTGATGGCAGTAGTTTTTTCAAATGTATTTAAATTTTCTACACCAGGCATTAGTTATATAACATATTTACTAATAGGACTTACTTTTTTCAATTATTTTTCAGAAGCATCTAATCTAGCAATGGGATCAGTTGTAGGTAATTTTAGTTTGATTAACAAAGTATATATACCAAAATACATTTTCCCTTTGGCAAAATGCCTTTTCATAGGAATTAACTTTATATTAACTTTAATTCCACTTTATATAGTAATATTAGCAACAGGTCACTCACTTAATGTATATCATTTGTTATTACCATTTATATTCTTATGTTTATTTTTATTTACATTAGGAGTAGGTTTAATTTTATCAACTGTGTCAGTGTTTTTAAGAGATATGTTTTATATTTATGGTATATTAACTACAATTTTAATGTATTTAACACCAATAATGTATGACATTAATATTATAGAAATGCCTCTACAAGATTTTATGAAATTTAATCCACTGTATCAATTTATAGATTTTGCTAGAGAAATAATACTTTTTGGTAATATGCCATCTGGCTTTCAATTTTTAATATGCTTTTTATCAGCAATAATAGCATTATTTATAGGTATATTTGTCTTTAGAAAAAAACAAGACAAATTTATATATTACGTTTAGAGGTGAATATGGAAAATCAAAAAAAAATAATGATCAAGTTGGAAAAAATCACAATGAAATTTAATCTAGGAATAGAAAAAACATTTTCATTTAAACAGTGGTTTGTAAACATTACTAAGAGAAAAGAAAAAAAGAAAAAAATGGAATTTAAAGCAATTAATAATGTAAGCTTTGAAATAAAAAGTGGCGAAGTAGTTGGTTTCATAGGTGCAAATGGTGCTGGAAAATCAACACTATTAAAAATAATTGCAGGAGTTATGAAACCTACTGAAGGAAAAATGGAAACATATGGTAATATTTGTCCTATGATAGAACTTGGAGCAGGATTCGATATGGAACTTACAGCACGTGAAAATATCTATTTAAATGGGGCAGTGATGGGTTATTCAAAAGATCTAATCGATAATAAATTTGATGAAATAGTAGAATTTTCAGAGTTAAAAGAATTTTTAGATGTACCAGTCCAAAATTACTCTTCGGGAATGATAGCTAGACTTGCATTTTCAATAGCTACTATAGTAGATCCAGAAATATTAATAGTAGATGAAATTTTATCAGTTGGAGATATAGCATTTCAAAGTAAGAGTGAAAACAAAATGATGGAAATGATAACAGGTGGAACGACAGTTTTGTTTGTATCTCATTCGCTTGAACAAGTAAAAAAAATATGTGATAAAGTTATTTGGTTAGAAAAAGGTAAAGTTAAAAAAATAGGGGATATAACTGTGTGTGATGAATACTATCGAACAATAATGAAAGAAGAGGTATAAAATGAAATTTATTATTAAAGTATTAAAGTATTTAAGATGGCATCTAATATTAAAACCAATTGCTATAATAAAAAGAAAAGTAAGAAGATTGATAAATAAAATAAGTCAGTTCATTGAAAAACAAAAAGACAGGAAAAAATATTTTGAAAAAATAAATAAAGAAATCGCAAAAATATTTGATAATGAAAAAAGTTTTGATAGAATAGTTATATGGAAAAATGATAGTTTTGGATGGAATGCAAAACTATTTCAAAGACCACAGCATATAGCTAGAGCAATGGCTAGAAACAATACATTATTCTTATATGAAGTTAATATATTTTCAGATAACATAGAACTATGTTCAAAACTTGAAAAAAATTTATATCTTATAAATTTCACGTATAGTAAAGATTTTGTTAAAGCATTATATAAAAAGATAGATGAAATTGATAAACCAAAATATATATATCTATTTTCTACTGAGTTATCACTTACAGTTAAAAAGATGAAACAGTATATTAAAAAAGGTTATAAAATTATTTATGATTATATAGATGACTTAAGCCCTGCGATATCAAACGCTAAAAGACTTCCAAAAAATGTTGAAGAAAAATATAATTATGCAATGTCAGACACAGAAAATTGTATTGTAGTGGTTACAGCTGACAACATAATGGATGATGTAAAAAAATATAGAGATGAATATGTCTATTCTTCAAATGGTGTAGATATCAATCATTTTACAAATTTAAATAAAAAAACTAAACTAAGTGTAGAAATGCAAAAAATAATTAAACTTAATAAACCTATCATCGGTTATTATGGAGCACTTGCCGTTTGGTTTGATTATGATCTTTTAAAAGAATTCGCTAAAAAAAGACCAGATTATGAATTTGTATTAATTGGAGTAAAATATGACGAAGAATATGATAAACACAATATTCATGAACTAAAAAATATTCACTTTATAGGATCAATTGATTACAATATATTACCTTATTATGCTAAGGAGTTTGATGTATGTACAATACCATTTTTGATAAACGAAATAACACAAGCAACATCGCCTCTAAAGTTATATGAATATATGGCCCTAGGAAAACCTTCTGTAACAACAGCTATGCACGAGTGTATGAAACACGAAAGCGTATTAATAGGTAAAAATCATGATGATTTTATGGATAAATTAGATGAAGCATTAAAGCTAACCAAAGATAAAAAATATTTGAAACTATTAGAGAAAGAAGCAAATGAAAACTCATGGTTAAAAAAATGCGAAATAATATTAAGTTATCTGAAATCAAAGGAAGGTGAATAGTATGAATATACTAAAAAAAGTAATACAAATTATACTGCTAATATTATTAGTATATATATTAGGTTTGAATTTACATAAATTCAATATGAACTATTTTTCGATTGAAGGAATAGTAGTGATAATACTGATATTCTCATTCTATTTTTTATATAAAAAAAATCTCATAAACAATAAAAATAGTAAATATATACTCATTTCATTTATAATTGTAGGTTTAATTATCAGAGGTTACTATTTCTTGAATTTAAATTTTGAATTAGAATCAGATTTCTTATTATATTATGAAACCGCAATTTCAATACTAAATGGAGAAAATTTTAATAATGCATATCTAGCATTCAATGGATATGTTGTAATGGTTTCTAACATTTTCGCCTTCTTTTTATTTCTATTTGGCAAAGGAGTAAGTTCAGTTATAATTGGGAATGTAATTGTTCAGATAATAACAACCTTGTTACTTTATAAAGTTATAATTAAGTATACGTCAAAACCGGTTGGAACTTTACTTAGTGGTTTATATTTCATAATGCCAGTAGTAATATTTACAAATTTTTTAGTAGCAACAGAAACAATATTTATGCTGTTTTTAATACTAACAATAATAATATTAGAAAAAATTAAAAATTTAGAAACACTTGAAGTGAATAAAAAAAGTATACTTTATATAATATTACTTGGAATAATAATGGCAGTGAGCAATAATATTAGACCTATAATGTTAATATTATTAATCGCACTTGTAATCTATTATATTTTGACAATTAAGAAATTAAGAGAAATACTAAGTTTAGTAATTATAATACTTACATATACAATAACAAGTAGTTTAATTAACATTTATATTGAAAATCGATTAGATATGGAACTTAGACCAGGTGCAACTGAATGGTCACTATATTTTGGTGCAAACAAAGAATACTGTGGAAGTTGGACAGTAGAAGATTCTGAATATGCATTTGAGATATTAGAAGAAAAAAATGGAAGTAGTATTTTAATTGATGAAACAATTAATAGATACAAAAGTTATGGAATTAGTGGAACGAGTGAACTAATGAATTGTAAATATACATCACTATGGACTACGCATAACACATCACTAGATTATGTATCATATATTATTGACGAAGAGAGCTTAGCAATAGTACAAAAAAATTACGAAACAATAAATAATGTAAATTTAATAATATATACTGCAATAATATCATTTTCTATAATTGCAGTATACTCAAATATAAAAAATAATAATCACAAACTCATAATATTGCAGTTGTTTACAGTAGGATACATATTATCTAATTTATTAGTGGTTCTAAATGGCAGATATAGTTTCCCGGCAATATTATTACTGATTATAATAGCAGCAAATAAGAATCAAGTTGAAAAAATTAAAATGAATACAAAAGAAGAAATGGAAACACAAAAAAAAGCAGAGAAAATATTATTAATTATACCAGCTTATAATGAAGAAGAAAATATTGTAAAAACTATTAATAGTATAGAAAAGTCTAAACAAAATATTGATTATATAATCATAAATGATGGATCAACAGATAAAACCAAAGAAATTTGTGCGAAAAATAATTTTAATACAATTAATCTAATACATAATTTGGGTATTGGAGGAGCAGTACAAACTGGTTATAAGTATGCACTAGTAAATAATTATGATGTTGCCATACAATTTGACGGAGATGGACAGCATGACGTTAATTACGTTAAGGAATTAATTAAACCAATTAAATCAGGCGCCGATTTTGTGATTGGCTCAAGATTCGTAGATATAAACTCAAGTGAATTTAAATCAACTGCTATGAGACAAGTAGGGATAAAAATAATTTCAAAATTTATAAAATTAATATCGAATCAAACAATAACAGATCCAACAAGTGGATTTAGAGCAGCAAATAAGAATGTAATAAAAATATTTGCTGAAAAGTATCCAATAGAGTATCCAGAACCAATATGTCCGATAATATTAAAAAAATATAATTTAAAAATAGAAGAAGTTGCAGTAAAAATGCACGCTAGAGAAAATGGAGAATCATCAATAAAATCTTGGAAAAGTGTATACTACATGATTAATGTAATATTATTGATGATAATTACTAATATGAAAGGAGGAAAATAATGACACCATTACTTCAATTTGAAATGATATTAGGTTCAATATTTCTAATAGTAATAATAATCCTTATAGTAAAAAAGGGCTTAATATCACTAAAATATTCAATGATATGGATATTATCAAGTTTATTTATATTATTTTCTTCAATATTTCCGAGTACTCTAGAAAAAATATCAGTGTTTTTTAATTTTGAAACATTATCAAATATGTTATTTGTAATAGTTATAATAATATTGTTGCTAATAAGCCTTTCTTTAACAATAATAGTAACTGCCCAAAATGAAAAAATTAGATTACTTATACAAGAAGTATCTAAAATTAAAAAAAATACGGAGGAAAAATGAATTACATAATATATATTTTATATTTATTATTTACAGTAAGTGGTATAACTTTTATGAAGTTAGGTGGAGACTCGCTTAACATTACCACAAAAGATATTTTTTCTTTTAAAATAGGTTATGTAACATTATTAGGTTTTATTTGTTACATAGTAAGTTTTATTTTATGGCAAAAGATTATAGTAACTTCAAATATATCCATAATTGTGCCAGTATTAACAGGCATCGTTCAAGTTGCAGTAGTTGTAATTGCACTTGTAATATTTAAAGAAAAAGTAACAATTTTCAACGTTATTGGAATAATACTAATAATTGCAGGAGTTGTATTACTAGGAATAAAAAGATAAAAAGCAAAATAAATAAGTATTTGCTTTTTTTCTTGTAAAAAATTGTGTATAATAGATTTAAGAGGTAAACCATGAGAGAAAAAATATCAAAATTGACAAACGTCTATAAAAAATATGGCTTCACTGGATTTTGTAAAAAACTATACGCATATATTGTAGCAAACTACTTAAATAAAATAAGTCCAGTTACTTTTATTAGGAGAAACCATTACAGAAAAGAAATAAAAAAAATATTATCATTAAAATATGACAGAATCATTCTTTGGAGAAGTAGTTTTGGTTACAATGTTCCGCTTTATCAAAGGCCGCAGCATATATCAAGAAACTTAGCAAAACAAAAATGTTTAGTATTCTATGAAGTAACTACGATGACAGATAAAGTTAAAATAATAAAAAAACAGTATGACAATATGTATTTAATTAATTTTAACAATATAGTATTAAATAAAATACTTATGGAAGAACTTAGTAAAATAAATAAACCAAAATTTGTACAATTATATTCAACTGACTGGAAATTAAGCGTTAAAAATATAGAAGATTACATGAGCAAAGGGCTTAAATTTATATATGAGTATATTGATGATATATCACCGGTATTAGCAGGAACTAAAGAACTACCTAAAAATATTACTGAAAAATATGATTATGTTATGAATAATGATGAAACTTACATAGTTGTAACAGCAGATCTTTTAAAAGAAGATGTAGTAAGTAAAAGAGGTACTAAAAATTTAATTTATTCATCAAACGGAGTAGATTATAATTTTTTTGAAACTTTTGATAAAAACTTCGAATATGAAAAGGAGTTTACAGATATTTTAGATAAGGGAAAACCAGTTATAATGTATTATGGAGCGCTTGCAAAGTGGTTTGACTATGATTTACTAAAAAAAATTGCTAAAACAAATAAGTATAGCATCGTATTATTTGGTATTAAGTATGATGAATCATATGATGAAAATATAAGTGATGAAAAGAACATATATTTTTTAGGACCAAGGGATTATAAAGTGCTCAAAAATTATGCTAAAAAAGCTGATATACTTTCGATACCATTTATTATAAATGATATAACTAAGGCAACAAGTCCAGTTAAAATATTTGAATATATGGCGCTTGAAAAACCAATAGTAGTTACTGATATGAATGAATGTAGAAAATATAAATCAGTATTCATTGGTAAAACGCATAAAGAGTTCTTAGAAAAACTTGAAGAAGCTTTAAAAAAACAAAATGATAAAAAATATATAGAACTTCTGAAAAAAGAAGCTAAAGAAAATGACTGGAGCATAAAAGCAAAAGCAATAATTGATGGTGTAAAGTAAGATATTTATTAAAAAAATTAATAAATATCTTTTTTATTTGTCAAAATTTGTGTATAATGAATATAAGGGAAGATAAAGGTTATATATGAATAAGATAAGAAAGTATTATGAAAACATATATACTGGGACTAGAGAGGATTATATAAATAATCTAGAAAAGGTTTTGGTAAATAAAGAAAAAAAGTTAATTATAACAGTTAACTCTGAAATTATGATGACTGGAGAAATAGATAAAGTCATGCATAAGATTTTAATTGACCCAAATATAGACTTAATACCAGATGGAATTGGTGTTGTTAAAAAAAGTAAAAAGTATAATAAAAATATAAAAAATAGATTACCAGGAATAGAACTTACAAGTACTCTTTTTGAATTTTGTGATAAACATAAAAAGAGTATTTATTTATTCGGAAGTACACCAGAGGTATTAAACAAATTAAGAGAAAAAATAAAAAAAGAATATCCAAATGCAGATGTAGTAGGTACTTCAAATGGATACATTACTGCCAAAAATAAAGAATTTAATAAAATTGCTAAACTTAAACCAGATGTAGTAATGGTTGCTTTAGGGGTTCCAATACAAGAAAAATTAATATATAATAACTTACATAAATTTAAAAAAGGAATTTTTATAGGTGTTGGAGGATCCTTTGATGTATTATCAGGATCTAAAAAAAGAGCACCAATGTTTATGAGAAAAGCAAATTTAGAATGGTTATACAGAATAGTAAGTGAACCAAAAAGAATTAAAAAATTTATAAAATATAATTTAGTGTTTTTCTTAAGAAGATAAAAAGGAAGTGTATATAATGAATATCATGGTTAATGAACACAATGTACTTATAATTATATTAGTATCATTTATAAGCAGTTTAGTATTAGTACCAATTGCAAAAAAAGTAGCACACCATACAGGTGCTATAGATATTCCAAATGAAAGAAAAGTTCATAAAAAACCAATGCCTAGAATGGGTGGACTTGGAATATTTGGAGCATTTGTAGTAGGTTATATGTTTTTTGCAGATACAACACCGCAAATGTTATCAATTCTTTTAGGAGGATTTTTAATAATAATGCTAGGTTTATTCGATGATATTAAACCAATTAAGGCACTACCTAAATTCATTGTTCAAACAGTAGCTGCTTGTATTATAGTATTTTATGGAAATATGCTTTTAACAGATATAAGTATACTAGGTTTTGATTTTGTATTTCCAGAATCAGTAACACATATAATAACCATATTTTTTATAGTAGCAATTACAAATGCAATAAATTTAATAGACGGTCTAGATGGACTTGCAGCTGGTGTTTCATCAATATATTTTGCGACCATCGCAATAATAGCACTTATTCTTAATCAGCTAAACGGACTAGATGTTATACTTGCAGTAATAATGCTTGGTTCAACACTTGGGTTTTTAGTTTATAACTTTAATCCAGCATCTGTATTTATGGGGGACTCAGGAAGTTTATTTTTAGGATATATGATAGCAGTAATATCACTTCTTGGATTTAAAACAGCAACACTTACATCACTTTTAGTGCCAATATTAATTTTATCAATACCAATAGTTGATACACTACTAGCAATAGGAAGAAGACTTATTAAAGGCGAATCAATAGGAGCACCAGATAAAGATCATTTTCATCATCAGCTTCTAAAAATGAAATTTTCAACAAGAGTAACAGTAATACTAATATATTGTATTAATATTTGCTTTTCTGCAGTATCAATATTCTATGTTATAGGTGACGGTGAAATTGCACTAATAATATACATATTCTTAATGATTATGTTATTATTCTTAGTGCTTAAAACAAATATATTATTTAAAGCAAAAGAAGAAAAATCAAAAAACAAAAAATTAAAGTAGGAGGAGTTATGAAAAAGAGAGTTCTTTTTATAGCAAGTGCAGGTGGTCATCTAAATGAGCTTATGCAGCTAGAACCAATGTTCAAAGATTATGATTATTATCTAGTTACAGAAAAAATTAAAGCAAATTTATCGCTTTTGAAAAAATTTGAAAACAAAGTATCATTCTTAGTATTTGGAAGCAAACATCACTTTTTTTCATACCTTTTCAAATTTCCATATAACTGTATAAAATCATTCTTTATATTTTTAAAGATTAAACCAGAAGTAATAATTACTACTGGTTCACATACTGGAGTACCGATGTGTTATATAGCAAAATTATTCAGAAAAAGAGTTATATTTATTGAAACATTTGCTAATCAAACATCAAAAACATTATCAGGTTCATTTGTTTACCCCATTGCGGATTTATTCATAGTACAGTGGGAAAGTATGCTTGATTTATACCCAGAAGCCAAATGCATTGGCTGGATATATTAAGGTGGTAATATGATATTAGTAACACTTGGAACGCAAGATAAAAGCTTTGTAAGACTTTTAGAAGCGCTTGAAAAAGAAATTATAGCAGGTAATATAACAGAAGAAGTAGTAGTGCAAGCAGGTACTACTGAATTCACTTCTGAGCATATGAAAATACTTGATTTAATTCCATATGATGAATTTAGTAAATTTATATCTACATGTGATATATTAATAACTCATGGTGGAGTAGGCTCAATTATTACAGGCCTTAAAAATAATAAAAAAGTTATTGCAGCAGCAAGACTAAAAAAATATAAAGAACATGCAAATGATCATCAAAAACAAATAATAGAAACGTTTAAAAGAGATGGTTATATTTTAGAACTTAGTAATTTTAATAAAATTAGTGAAGTTATAAATGAAGCAAGAAAATTTAAGCCTGCTAAATATAAAAGTAATACAGGTAAAATGATAAAATATATAGAAGAATATATAAATAATTAGGCACTAAAATTTGGTGCCTTTAATTTGCAATAAACATCAAAATATGATATTCTATATAGTAGAAATAGTTAAATTTGAGAGGATATTATGAAGGCAATAAATAAGCACAAACTAAGTTTTGATTTCAGCACTCTTTTATACATATATATATGTGTGCAACCAGTAATAGATTTAATTACATCTTTATATGCTAGAAACACTGATGGTGATTTTAGTTTAGGTATGCTAATTAGAACGCTTTTAATGATTTCATTTGCACTTTATGCTTTTATCATAAGTTCAAGAAAACATAAATTTATAGAATTACTTATATATGGACTAATAGGCTTATATGCCTTGATATTTTTATATGTACAGTATAACAGTACAGGCCTAACTTATTTTACAACACATTTAAACGGTTTAATAAAAACATTTTATTTTCCAGTAATATTAATATCTTTATATTTTATAAATCTAAAAAACAAAATAAGTATTAACAAAAGAGCATTTGTTATATCGCTTACTGGTTACACTCTTGTAATATTTTTAGCAAGAATACTAGGTATTGCCTATAACAGTTACATTACAGGGTTAAGTCTTGGCACAGTAGGATTGTATTATGCAGCAAACGAAATAGGAATAACGATAACAATTCTTGCATCATTTTTATTCTACAAAGTTTTAAAAGCTGACAATAAGTTTTCTAGAAAAAATATTTACACATTAGTAGCGTTGATATTATATATATATGCAGCGCTAGAACTTGGAACTAAAGTACCATTTTTAGGTTTATGCTCACTACTAACTATTTATCTAATAACCAGTATAATATATAGAGTTAAAACTAAAGAAAAAAAATACAACTTTAAAATAGCAAGTTTTTTCATAATAGTAATATCAATTGGTTTATTAATAGGGTTTACACCAATAGGAAAAAACTTAAATATAACACCATTTGAAGATATTTATACACCTAAAAAAGATTTTAGTGGAGTAATAAGCACTCCAGTAATAAGTCTATCAAATGATGAAATAGAAACAACTTCTCCAGATGTAGTAGTGCCAGATGATTATGTTCCATCTACATTAACAAGTAACATATTAAGCGGAAGAGATTGGCTTTTAGAAGTAAATAAACAAAAATATGAAAATAGTGATAACATTCAAAAACTATTTGGAATAGGTTATGTTGATAAAGAAACAATATCTCCGCTCAAATTAGTTGAAATGGATTATTTTGATATATTATTTTGCCAAGGTATTATAGGATTTATAATTTATTTTGCACCACTTATATTTATTCTTATCGTTATTATTAAAGATATAATAAAAAATATTAAAATATTATTAGATGCTAAAGTTTTATTTTTAGGCTTCTCAGTAGGAATAGCATTAGTTTCAGCATTAGTAGCAGGTCATGTATTATCAGCCCCAGCAGTAAGCACTTATTTAGCATTTATTATAATACTACTTTATAATAGATTAAAAAAAGGAGATGCAGTATGAAAAAAATAACAATAATTGCACTTCACTTATCTCACGGAGGTATTGAAAATTATGTAAGTAATTTAGCAAATATATTAAGTGAAAAATATGATGTAGAAATTATAGCAACTTATAAACTAGGAGAGCCTGCATATAAAATAAGTGATAAAGTTAAAATCAAATATTTAACTAAACTTAAACCAAATAAAAAAAGTTTTTATGAAGCTAAAAATAATAAAAATATACTTAAGATGATAAAAGAATTTATAAAAGCAATGCATATTGTATATGTTAAAAAAAGTACAATGATAAAAGCTGCAAAAAATATTGAATCTGATATTATAATTACAACAAGAGAAATACACAATGAAATAATAGGAAAGTACGCAAGTAAAAACATAATCAAAATTGCAAGTGACCATAACCACCATAATAATAATCAAAAATATATAAATGGTTTAATAAGTTCACTAGATAATATTGATTATTTTATGCCAGTATCAAAAGAGTTATATGATTTTTATAAACCGCTTTTAAAAAATACTAAAATAAAATATATTTCGCATATGCTAGATAACTATCCTGAAAAAACGAGTAATTTAAAATCAAATAATATACTTAGTGTCGGAAGACTCGAGAAAGTAAAAAAAATAGATGAGTTAATAAAAGTTTTTGCAAAAATGAATACAAAATATACATTAAACATAGCAGGAGATGGATTAGAAAAAGAATCTCTTGAGAAATTAGCTAAAGAACATAACTTAGAAAAAAGAGTAAATTTTTTAGGTTATCAATCTAAAGAAGAATTAGAAAAATTATATTTAGATACTAGCTTATTTGTGCTACCAAGTGAATCAGAATCATTTGGTCTAGTACTTATAGAAGCAATGAGTTATAAAGTTCCTGTAATAGCGTTTAGTGATGCAAAAGGTGTGACAGAAATTATAGAAAATAATAAAAATGGCGTTTTACTTGAAGAAAGAAATTACGATAAATTGCAAGAAAAAATCGAAGAGTTAATGGAAAATGAATCTTTAAGAAATTCACTTGGTGAATATGCAAGAAAGTATATAAAAAAATATACAAAGGAAAGTATAAGCGAAGAGTGGTTTTTATTTATAGAAAGTTTATAGGTGAGTGAATGAAAATATCAGTAATAATGCCAACATATAATGATGCAGATAGTTTGGTTAAAACAATTGAGTCTTTATTAAGTCAAAGTTATGAAAATTTTGAAGTTATTATTATGGATGATGGATCTACTGATAATACAAAAGAAATTGTAAATAGTATTAAAGACAAAAGAATAAATTACTTCTATAAAGAAAACGAAGACCAGCTTAATGCAATTCTTTCATCACTTGATAAAATTACTGGTGATTATATTTATATATTACATTCAGACGATTTATTACCAAATAATAATTTTTTTGAGGATTCAGTAAAATTTATGAAAGAAAATGAATGCGACGCATTTATTGGAGATTTAATAATTATTAATGAAAAAGATGAAGTTACTGGATACCAAAAAGTTAAAAAATATAAAGATGCAAAATACATTCTTCCACTTCAGTATTTATGGCTTGGAAGAAATTTATACATTGATGTAGCATTTTATAAAAAAGAAGTTTATCTTGATAGAGTAAAAAATAATTATTTAACATGGAATACTCCGCACTGGATAGATTTTAAAAAAAATAAAATAGGAAATATTAAAAATGCTCCATTTCCTATACTTAAGTATAGAGTTTTTGAAGGAAACTATATTAACAGTGAAATAGGAAAGTTAAATGTAATAAATGGTGAACTTAGAACCTTAGTAAATCTTATGAAAGATTATAATTTACCACTTTATAAAGCACAGTATTTAAAATATAGAGTTCTTAATAAACTGGGTCTTGAAAGTTTATATAGACCATTATATAATAAGTGTGAAGAAAAAAATAAATATGAAAAAATAAAGTTTGTGATTGAAAAGAGATTTAATGAAAATTATAGGAAAAATGAGTATTTAAATTCTTTAGTAGAGTTTTATAAAAATGAAAATAACAGAAGTTTTACATTAAATAATAAAATAGACAAAGTATATTTCGGAAAAGATATGAGATTATTTAATAAAAAATTAGTAGAAGAAAATCTTGAAAAAGTATATTATGAATTATTTAGTGAAATGAAAAAAGGATTTAATAAAATTATTGTTATAAATAGTGAAGAAAAAGAAAAGATGGAAGTAATATGTGAAATGTTATGTATACACCCATTTGTAAAAGTTGAAGTGAGGAAATAGTTATGATACCAAAAAAAATACACTACGTATGGATGGGTGGTAAAAAAAAGCCTAAGCAAATCGAAAAATGTATGAAAACATGGAAAAAATATTTAAGTGATTATGAAATAATAGAGTGGAATGAAGAAAACTTTGATGTAAACTCTCATCCATTTGTAAAAAAAGCTTATGAAAATAAGAAATGGGCATTTGTTAGTGATTATGTAAGAGCATGGGCAATTTATAATGAAGGTGGAATTTATTTAGACACTGATGTTTTTGTTATAGATAAACTAGATTCTCTTTTAGATAACAAAGCCTTTGTAGGTTATGAAGATCCAGATTATCCATTCACAGCAGTTTTTGGTGCAGAAAAAAAACATCCGTTTATAAAAGATATGCTTGATTACTACGATGGTTTAGAAATTAAATTTGAGTTTTCGGATAACAATACTCTATCAGTATCTAAATTATTAATAGATAAATATAAATGTAAAAAAGGAAATATTGAGCAGCTTCTTAATACTGGAATTAAAGTATACAAAGAAGGAGTTTTATGTAACCCGTCAAAAGATTCACTAACAGTGCATGTATTTTTAGGAACATGGCTTGATAATTCACCACTCAAAAATAGAATTCATGAATTTTTAAGAATGAAAATGTGTAACAAAAGAAATATAGCAATTTATTCATTTTATCGAAACATAAAATATAAATTTAAAAAATAAGAAGGGAGAATATCTATTGAGAACTAAAACAGTAATGTTAAACTTTATATCTGATGCTTTTCCTCAAGTAATTATATTTATACTTGGTATATTTAAAATAAAAATTTTTATAGACTTACTAGGTGCAGATGCTTTAGGTTTATACCAGTTATATGCTCAAATAGTAGCTTACTTAGTATTGCTAGAAGGCGGAGTGGGAAGCGCACTATTATACAGATTATATAAACCACTATCAGGAAAAGATAGTAAAAAAGTAAGTTCGTTAATGAGTGCCTCTAGAACAATATTTAACGTAATAGGAATACTAATAGTTTTAGTAGGAATTATAATTTCGTATAACTTAGATTTATTTATAACTAATGTAGATTTTAAATATCATTATATGCAGTTAGTATTTATAATTTATTTAATAGGTCAAGCAGTATTTTATTTAACAATACCTCAAAGAATAATGTTTGAAGCGGATCAAAAAAGATATGTTCCAAATATTATTTTTCAAACATCAAACATAATAAAATCTATAGTAGAAATAATAATAGTTTTAACAGGAAATGGACTATTAACAATAGTATCATCTTTAGTAGTATTTTCTATTTTATCAAATATAGTACTTAATTATTTTTATAAAAAAGAGTACAGTAAACTTGTTAAAATTGAAAGCAAAAGCAAAGATAAAAAAGATTTTTCGATGCTTAAAGATGTTAAACATTTATTTGTAAACACATTAGGTAATTTACTAACAAATAATATTGATGTAATAATTATATCAACAGTAATAGGCTTGCCTGCAGTAGTAATATACACAACATACAATTATTTTGTTGAAGGTATTAAAACTTTCATAGATAAAATAACTGGTTCAACAATGGCATCAGTAGGTAACTTAATGGTAACTGACAAAGAAAAAAGTTATGAAATATTTAAAGAGTTTAATCACTTTGTATTTTACATAGGCACAGTGCTTAGTTTAAGTGTCTTAGTATGTATAAACCAGTTTATATCAATTTGGTATGAGGGTAAAATCGAAGTAACAAATGCTCTTAGTATTTTATTTACAATTATTTTATTTTACCAAATAATAAGATTACCTCTTAAGGTATATGTTTTTGGAGCAGGTAAATTTAAACTAATTAAAAACTTCGTAATTGTAGAAATAATAATTAATTTAGGATTATCAATTATTTTAGTACAAGAAATGGGAATTGCTGGAGTATTACTAGCAACTATTATCTCACTAATTATTGCAGACTTCGCTGTAAAACCAAGAGTAATAACAAATAAAATATTAAATCAAAAAACTAAGAATTACTACATACTGGCATTTAAAAATATAATATTTGCAAGCGTACTTGGAGCTGTAATATACTTCTTAGCACCAACTAACTATAGTTCATTTTTATTATTTTTAGGTTATTCAGCAGGATTTTTCTTCGTGATTGTAGGGGCTACTACAATATTTTATAAAGCAACAAAACAGTTTGACTTTACATCAAGATTTAATATATTAAAGAAGAGGTAATAAATGAAAATAAGTATTATAACACCAACATATAATGATGCATCATCTATTATAAACACAGGGAAATCTATTTTTAAAAGTGCATATAAAAACATAGAATGGATTATAGTGGATGATGGATCTACAGATAACACAAAAGAAGTTATAACTAAGTTTATTAAAGAAAATAAATATGACATAAGTTACATATACCAGGAAAATAAAGACCAATTAAATGCAATAATAAATGGACTAAATCATATCACTGGTGATTTAATATACATACTTCACTCAGATGATTTAGTGCCAAGTATAGATTTTTTTGATAAAGTTGTAAACGAATTTAAATTAGACAAAAAGTTAGATTCTATTATTGGGGATTTAGTTATTATAAATGAGAAAGATGAAATAACTGGCTTATGGCCTGCTATGAATTTCAGTAGACATGAAAATAGTCCAGCAAAGTTAATATTAAATAAAGGTGCAAATATATATGGAGATGTAGGAGTTCATAAAAAAGAATTTTACTTAAATCAAATAAAAAATAACTACCTTACATGGAATACACCTTTTTGGATAAACATGGATAATCCATATATTTTACCTAATATAAAAAAAGTAAATTATCCAGCACTTAAATACCGAATTCACGATTCTAATTATATATCAAATGATATAGGGAAATTTTGTGCACTTAATGGTGAAATAAGAACCCTTATAAGTTTGCTTGGAAAATATCATATTAAAAACTTTAATTTTCAAAAAACAATATTTAGATTACTAAGACAAAGAGGAATTAGAAAACTAAATTTATCAGGTAAAATAAAAATAAATGCTATTAAAGAAAAAACTCCAAAAGAAAAAGTGTATGGAATTCTAAAAGAATTAATAAGTGAAAAAGAAGATAAATTATATTTAAGCATGTTATCTTTTTACAAAAATCATGATTCAAAAGAAACAATAAAAATAGATAAAATAGAAGATACTATATATGAAGGAAAAGATATAAGAATATTTGCAAAAAAATATTTTGCTAGTAAAACAGATAAAATATATGATATAATTTTATCAAGAATGGAAAACGGGTTTAACATAGTTGAAGTTACAAATAAAGAAGACTATGAAAAAATAAATAAGATTTTAAAGTTTTTATGTATACATCCATACGTAGAAGTTAAAATAAAGAAAGAAGGTAAGATATGATTAAAGTAATGAGTGTCTTTGGAACAAGACCAGAAGCAATTAAAATGGCTCCTCTAGTAAAAGAACTAGAAAAAAGAAAAGAAATAGAAAGTATTGTATGTGTAACAGCTCAGCACAGAGAAATGCTTGATCAAGTGTTAGAAACATTTGATATAACACCAGACCATGATTTAAATATAATGAAGCAAGGTCAAACTCTTGCAGATGTAACAACTAGAGCCCTTAATGGACTTGAAGGAGTAATTAAAGAAGTAAATCCTGATATAGTACTTGTTCATGGTGATACTACTACGACATTTGCTGGTGCAGTAGCAGCACTATATAATCAGGTTGCGGTAGGTCACGTTGAAGCAGGTCTTAGAACATATGATAAATATAGTCCATTTCCAGAAGAAATGAACCGTCAAATGGTAGGATGCATTGCAGATATGCATTTCGCACCAACTAACCTTAGTAAACAAAATTTATTAAATGAAGGTAAGAAAGAAGAAATAATTTACGTAACAGGAAATACTGCTATAGACGCAATGGCTACAACTGTAGATGAAAATTACACTCACCCAGAGCTTGATTGGATAAAAGATAATGAAAAACTGATTCTACTTACTGCTCACAGAAGAGAAAATTTAGGTGAGCCAATGAAACATATATTTACAGGTATCAAGAAAATAGTAGATGAATTTGAAGATGTAAAGGTAATTTACCCTATACATTTAAATCCAAAAGTTAGAGAAGTAGCAAACGAAGTATTTGGAAATACTGATAGAGTAAAACTTATTGAACCACTTGAAGTATTTGATTTCCATAATTTCCAAAATAAATCTTATATAATTTTAACTGATTCGGGAGGTATTCAAGAAGAAGCTCCAAGTTTAGGCAAACCAGTATTAGTACTTAGAGATACAACTGAAAGACCAGAGGGAATTAAAGCTGGAACTCTAAAACTAGTAGGAACAGATTCAGATGTTATATATAATGAAACTAAAAAACTACTTACTGATGAAAAAGAGTATGCAAGTATGAGTAAAGCATCAAATCCATACGGAGATGGAACTGCAAGTAAACAAATCGTAGATGCAATAATAAGTAAATTTAAATGTTAAAGTGATGTAAAGTATCACTTTTTTTGTGCAATAAACTTGCACAATAGACAAAAATAAAGTAAAATGATTTTTGCAAGAGGTAATTAATGGATAAATCAGCAAAAATAGTTTGTATAATTTTAGTGAGTTTAGTAGTTGTAGTAATAGCTACAATGTAGATATAAGTATTAGTAAAATAATACTTTTTTTGTGCTAAATTGACTTTTTGTAACAAATATGTTATAATATATGCATATCAGGGGGAAATGATATGGATAAAGCTAAGAAAGGGCTTATTATAGAAAGTATACTAGAAATAATAGTAGCAACTTCTCTTATAATTATATCTATTCCAATATGGAATAATTTAGAGTTAAATGATTATAGAGAAACTGCAGAGTATTACTCTAGTGAAGAATTTCAAAATATAAGTTATGAAGACACACAAAATTAAGTGTGTTTTTTTTTTTTTTTTGCAAAATAAATTGTTAATTCCAAAAATTTATGATAAGATATCAATAGAGTATGGTGATATGTTATGGATAAAATAAAAAAATTTAAAAAAGAAACAATGATTATAGCAGTGTGTGTTATCGTTTTAACGCTTACCACAATAGGCGTATCATACGCAACAATTTTAGATGTAAGTAGTAATAATGCAAATCGAGATATTAATATTGGTAATCTTACAGTAAATTATTCAGATAGTAGCTCAACACTAAATAATGATTATATTAAAGTGCTGACAGATGAAGAAGGCCTTGAAGGCGCAGCACAAAGCACAGTATATATTCAAAATAATAGTAAAGTAAACAATTTTTATAATATATCAGTAGGTTATGATTATGATAGTTTTATAAATGAAGAAAACTTCGTTGATGGCGACAACTTAATACCACTAGAATATATAAAGTTAGCAGTATTCGAGTTTGACACAGTAAATAAGGAATTAAATCAAGTAAGCAGTGTTATATCTTTAAGTGAAACACCACTTAAATATACAGATACAACTGACATATATAATAATATGTTCTCAGTATTTACAGATGAAATAAATAGAGCATCATCAGGAGATAATGCTAAAACATTAAGTATTAAAATTTGGTTAGATGAAAGTATTCCAGAAGAATATAAAAGCGATGAAATAATGCTTAAACTAAATATTAGTGAAATAAGTTCAGAACCTACAGCGAACTTAAATGGAAATTTGAGTGGAGTAACATTATCAGAAGGGACAATTAGTTTTTTAAACGATTCATACAAAACAACTATAGATGCCGCTGGAAACTTTACAATAAACGATATAGTACCTGGTGTTTATCCAGTAACTATTCAAGACATAACTGGAATGAAATATACTACTAATTTATTCGTAAGTTCTTCAAATACAATTTCATATGAAAAGTTTATTACGAGTCATACTATAAAAGAAAATGATAATATTTATAGCATTGCCTTTACATATGGTGTAACATTGTCACAATTAAAAGAAATAAATAATTTACAAATTAGTGCAAATGATGTAAAATTAAGTAAAGGTAAAGAATTGCTTATTCCAGAAAGTTATAAATTAAATATAACAGCAAATAGTGAAATACCTTTAAATTTATTAGTTGAAGAAGAATTAAGAATAAAATAGGAGGATAAACATGAAGAAGAAAGTAGATAAAAAAATACTTTTAGCAATCATTTTACTAATTACGGTATTAATTAGTACTATATCTGCAACTTATGCGTATTTCACGGCATCAGGTAGTGGAGAGTTATCTAATTTTAAACTACAATCTAGAGAGTTTGGTGTGGCATACACAGAATCAGGTAGTAATATAGATTTACTAGTTGACGGTGACGTAATGAAGTATGAAAACATCGACCCAGTCATACCAGCAGCTACAGCAACAAATGTTGATCCAGTTAGAATAATACTTGAAACAACAGCAGATGGAGGAACGTTATCATGTAACTATGATATTGTATACGTTCCAACAACTCCATATAATTCTAGTGCAATGAATACCGCAAAATTAAATGAGTATACTATAAAAGGTTCATCTGATAGAAATGGAAAATCATTAAGTGAAATAAGTCTAGCTGATATTACAAGTGAATTTGTATTAGTGGACAACTCGAAAATAAGTGTTACAGGAGTAAACAAAAAGTTAATTGAAAATTGGACATTTACAGTTTCATACTACAATCAAACGTTTAATCAAGACGATAATAGGAACATTACATTCGGTGGTTCTCTTAATATAAAAAACCTAGAATGTGAAAATACTATAAATTGACAAAAAAAATTAAAAAAACACTTGAAAATAATCATAATATTTGATAATATGTATAATAGAGAGAGGAGAAAAAATTATGATGGATAAAAAAAATACGTTATTACTTACAGTTATAGCTGTTGCAACACTTTTAGTTGCAGTTGTGGGGGCTACATTTGCATACTTTACAGCATCGTCAGGAACTAATGAAGCTAGTGAGGTAAACGTTCAAACTAGATCAGTAGACGTTACAAGTACTACAGCAACTGACGTTACAATGGTAGTTCAACTATCTGACATGGTACAAGGTAATGGTGCTAATGATCATTCTGTTTACAAAAACAATACAGATGCTACAATTCAACTAGAAAATAGTGTTGGTGCAGCAGGTGGAACAAGAACTTGTTCTTACAATATAGTATATACTCCAAGAGCAGATGGTGTTTATGTAACAACTCCAGAAGCTGTAACTAATAGTTTACGTGAATTTACTATTCAAGCAACAGCTAATGTAGTAGGTAGTGGAACATCATCAGTTACTACAATTCCTGAATATGATTTAGGAACAATAAGTACAGCAACTCCAACAAATCTTAATGCAACACCTATTACATTTGCAGTAACAGGTGCAGTTGATGGAAACGAATCTTCAAGTATTACTTGGACATTTGATGTTAGATACTATAATTTAGCAATCGATCAAACTGTAAATGCTGGTAAAACATTTGGTGGAAGTTTAGAATTCGTTGAAACAGGTTCAGAACTTTGTACAACAGTAACTCCTTAATAACTAAAATATGACCTTAATTGGTCTTTTTTTTATGTTAAAATCGTGATATAATTTATAATATAAAGATTTAAGGAGTATGTAGATGAAAAAAATATTAGTAACAGGAGCAGCAGGAACGGTAGGTTACAACGCAATAAAGTATTTATTAAGTGAAGGAAAATACGAAATAACTATTTTAGATTTAAAAAACAAAAAAGTACATGGCCTTCTAAAAAAATATAAAAAAAGAGTCAATGTAATTTATGGTGATATATGTGATCGAATATTGATTGAAGCATTAGTAAAAGATCATGATTTTATTTTACATTTAGCGTCAATACTTCCGCCATTAGCATCTATTAAAAGGGGTATCACCAAAATGATAGAGTACGATGCACTTGAAAATATAATTAGATCAATAAATTACTATAATCCAAACTGTTACTTAATTTACGCATCATCTACAACAATATATGGTAAAGATGATAAAGAATTTACCAGTAAAAGTGATACAGGGTATGAGCAAGGTGAATACTACTCAGAATATAAATTCAAAGCAGAACGTATGATAAAAGAAAAACTATCAAAATATACAATAGTAAGAGTGCCTCTAGTTCTTAATTCACATCTAAAAGAACATGCAATATACAGTATTCCTAAAAAAAGCATGATTAATTGTATTACAAAAGAAGATGCAAGTTATGCATTTGTAAAAATATTAGACAATGTTAAAACTTTAAATAAAAAAGCAATTAATATAGGTGGTAGCAAAGATTTTACAATGTTATATAGTGATTTACTAAATAAAACTGTAAAAAGTAGAGGAATAAATTACAAACTAATATTATCAGATATATTTCTAGATAAAAATTATTATTCACCAGTGTGTAGTGATATTGACAAGTATAATGATATATTGAAGTATCAAAACGATACATTTGAAAACTATATAGACAGAGTAAAATATAATGCAAGAAAAATTAGAGTTAGAAAGTTATTTGGTAAACTATATTTAATAATTAGGAGAATTAAATGACCGGTATAGCACTCGAAGGTGGGGGTACTAAAGGTGCATATCAAGTAGGAGTTTATAGAGCTATGCTTGAATGTAATATTAAAATTGATGGAGCAACAGGTACTTCTATTGGTTCGTTTAATGCAGCAATGATTATTAATAATGACTATAAAGCTCTTGAAGATTTTTGGTTAAATGAAAACCTTAGTGACCTACTAGGATTCATTGAAGATACAAACTTCGAAAAGAAAAATGTATTTGATGAAATTAAAGAAGCAATAATTCCAGTTTTAAGTATAATTAAAAATGAAGGAATAGATGTTGAACCATTTAGAAAACATTTAAAATTATTTATTGACGAAGAAAAAATAAGAAATAGTAACAAAGATTTTGGACTTGCAACATATAAAGTAAAAGATTCGAAACCTTTATATATATTCAAAGAAGACATGCCTGAAGGAACACTTGTTGACTATATAATAGCAAGCTGTTATTTACCAGTATTTAAACCAATTAAACTTGATGATGAAAGTTATTACTTAGATGGCGGATTTCATGATGTATCCCCTTCAAACATGTTAGAAGAAAAAGGTTATAAAAAAATATATGTTATTGGTTTAAAAGCAATTGGAGTACAAAAAAAGAAATTAAATAATGCTGAAATAATTAAAATAATGCCATCTAGATCACTTGGTGGTATGCTTAATACAAACAGAGAGAGTATTAAAAAAAATATTGAAATGGGTTATTATGACGCAATAAAAATATTTAAAAATTTAGATGGGTATAAGTTTGTATTTGCAAAAAAGCCAAAATGGGTATATAATTTATTAGCAAGAAGAGTTTCTAAAAAAACTTTAAGAAGAGCAAGAGCATTCTTTATGACATATAATAATAAAGATTTAATATTAAAATCAATTGAATATGTTTTAAGTAGAGAAAATGCAGAGTATGCAAAAGTCTATGATTCTTTTAGTGAAATTAGAAGAATAAAAAATATAGACAATGATTTATTAGTATATAAATTTATTAAAGAATTAAAAATACTATAACAGGAGGTAATTATGGGAAGAGCATATGAAGTAAGAAAAGCAAGTATTTTAAAAACAGGAGCAGCAAAAGGAAAAGTGTATACAACATACGCTAAAGAAATATATTTATTAGCTAAAAAAGGTAATCCAGATCCTGAAACTAATGACGCACTTAGAAGATTGATTGATAAAGCTAAAAAAGAGCAAGTTCCAAATGATATCATAGTTAGAGCAATAGATAAAGCAAAAGGAGCAGGAACTGATGAGTATACTGAAGTAGTATATGAAGGTTTTGGACCTGGTTCATCAACCCTTATTATTAAAACTTTAACTGATAATGTAAACCGCACAGTTGGTATGGTTAGAGCATCATTTAATAAACTAAATAAAAGTTTAGGAGTAACAAACTCAGTTTCATATAATTACGATTATTTAGCAATTGTTTCAGTTAAAGAAGATGAAGAAGTAATTTTCAGTGCATTAATTGAAAATGACATAGATCCAGTAGATATGGAAAATGAAGATGGAATAGTAACAATAAGTGTTCATCCTAGAGATTATGATAAACTTAAAAGTGCACTTGAATCTATTAACAAAGATATAGCATATGAATTTGATGAAGTAGGAATGTTTGCTAAAGAAGAAACTGTTTTAGAAGGTGAAGATTTAGAAAATTTCCAAAAATTATATAGACTATTAGATGAAATAGATGATGTAACTAGTATATATCATAATGTTAAATTAGACTAAAACCATTGATAATTATAAAAAAATTTTATATAATATAAATGTTAGTGATGAAAGGCCTTACAACCCTGGAGCTAAATCGGAGAAGTTTCGTTAAAACTAAAAGAGTATGACAAGTCATAAATTAAGGTGGTACCGCGGAAAAATAATTTCGTCCTTATCCTAAGTTTATGATTTTTTTAATGGAAAGGGAAAAATGATAAAAAGAATAATATTTGATATAGATAACACACTACTTGCATCATCAAAAGATACAAAGGAGGCATATAAAGAATATCTAACTCATAAAAAATTAAATATAGCACCAGAAGAGTTATATAAAATATTAGATGATTTTATAGATAACGATATAAATCATAATTATGAAACACTGCTAGATCACATAAAAAAATATATAGATGAAACTTTTACTTCAGAAGACATAAAAATATTTTTAAGTTATTATGAAAGTAAAAGTACACTTCTAGAAGAAAATATACCAAGTACACTTGAATATTTAAAAGAAAAATATGAATTAGTAGCACTTACAAATTGGTTTGAAAAAGAGCAAACAACAAGAATGGATAATGCAAATCTAAGTAAATACTTTGCAAGTATAAATGGATTTGATAAAATAGGAGCAAAACCACTAGAAAGCACATTTGAAAAAATTTGTAGTCCATATAATTATGAAGAATGTGTAATAATAGGAGATAGCATGAATAGTGATATAGTAGTGCCTCACAAACTAGGTATGAGAGCAATACTTTTATCAAAGGAATATAATGAAAACATTTACGAGAGTATTAAAAAAATAGAAGATTTAAAAAATGTTTTATAAGGGAGGAAAATATGAAATTATATGAAGAATTAGTATGGAGAGGATTGATTAAAGATATCTCTTCAGAAGAACTAAAAAAAGAATTAAACGAAGGAAAAATAACTTTTTACTGGGGAACGGATCCAACAGCAGACAGTCTTCACATTGGTCACTATTCGTCGCTTTTAACAGCAAAAAGATTAGCAAAACACGGACATAATCCAATACTATTAATTGGAGGAGCTACTGGGCTAATTGGAGACCCAAGACCATCTAGTGAAAGAAGTATAATATCAAAAGAAGATGTTGCTAAAAATTTAGAAGGGTTAAAAGCACAAGTTACAAAAATATTAGAAGGAAAAGCAGAGGTAGTAAATAATTATGACTGGTCAAAAGATATAAACTTTATAGACTTTTTAAGAGATTATGGAAAATATTTTAGTGTTAACTACATGCTTGATAAAGATATTATTAAAAGAAGATTAGATACAGGTATAACATATACTGAATTTTCTTACATGATAATGCAAGCTTTAGATTTTGAATATTTATACCAAACTAAAGGTTGTACTGTGCAAGCAGCTGGGTCTGACCAGTGGGGTAACATCACAGCAGGTATAGAGCTTATTAGAAAAAAACATGATAAGGAAGCATACGGTTTTACAATGCCATTAATACTAGATAAAAATGGAAATAAAATAGGTAAGTCAGAAGGTAATGCAATGTGGCTTGATAAAAACAAAACATCAAGTTATGAAATGTACCAATACTTACTAAATTTTGATGATTCAATGATTATAAATTATCTTAAAGTGTATACTTTCTTAAGTAAAGAAGAAATAGAAGACATTGAAAAAGAGCATCTAAAAGCGCCAGAAAATAGATTAGCACAAAAAACACTTGCAAAAGAAATTATAAGTGAAATTCATAGTAAAGAAGATTACGAAAGTGCAAAAAAAGTAAGTGAATGTTTGTTTACTGAAAATATTTTCAAATTAACAGCAAACGAAATATTAAATTCACTTTCAGGTGTTAAAAAAATAAACATTGAAGAAAAAGAACTTGTTATTAATGAGTTACTTGTTAAATATAGTATCTGTTCATCAAAAAGAGAAGCAAGAGAAATGATTGAAGCTGGAGCAGTTTCAATTAACAATGTAAAAGTAACTAATTATGATGAAATAATAAAAGCAGAAAACTCTATTGAAAACAAAGTAATAGTAATAAAAAAAGGAAAGAAAAACTTCTATCTAGGCATTTACAACTAAGTAAAAATCCTCACTTTCATATATTATAAAGAAAGGAGGATTTTTTTATGAATCAAACATACAATCCTTACATGAAATATAATAATATTAACAAAATGAGTTACAAACAAGGTGAAGGGGATAGATTCTTTTTAGCAGCACCATTTTTATTTGGAGCACTTGCAGGAGGAGCAGTAGCATCTGTAGCAAGGCCAAGACCAGTTTACGTATATCCACCAGCGCAAGCCTATCCACCAAGACCATACGGATACCAAAGCTATAGTTATTATTATCCAACATATTAAGTAGATTTAAAGTAAAAAGATAAGAATACAAAATAAATAACTAAACTAGTTCCACCATAAGATAAAAATGGAAGAGGAATACCCATTATAGGTAAAAGTCCAATATTCATTAAAATATTATATAATTGTTGAAAAATAAATAATGAAATAAAGATATAAGCAAGCAATTTATTAGTTGCTTGTTTTACATTTGTTATAAGAAAAATATTTAAAATTAGATATGAAAGTGTAACTATACTAAAACCTAATAGTCCAAAATTACCAATATTATAAGCAAATATAAAATCTGTTGGAGCCTCTGGTACATATAAAGAACTCATATAAAGACCGCTTCCAAATAAACCACTAGACCCAATTAAAGTAAGTGCGTTTACAATTTGATAATTATCACCAAAGTTAATAAGTCTATCAACTCTATAAAAAAAAGTAGTACCTATTAAATCTATTAATAGATCACTTTGAAAAAAAAATAAATAACTAAATGCAGCTAAAACTACTAAAACCAAAGCAAGAATAAGTAATAACCACTTTTTGTTTATCTTTGAGTTTACCAAACAAACAAATAAAATTATTAAATAAAAAATAATAGCACCAGTATCAGGTTCGATAAACACTAATATTGAAGGTATTAATGTCAAAATAGATAATTTGACAATAAATAAAAAATCATTTATTTTATTACTTTTATTATATTCATTTGTAATATAAGTTAAATATAAAGCTAAAGAAAGTTTCGTGAACTCACTTGGCTGAAAAGAAAAAAACTTAAAATCAAACCATGCTTTAGCGCCATTTACTTCTACACCAAAAATAAGTACTAAAATAAGTAGCAAAATACTAAATAAATAAAGAAAAAAACTAAGTTTAAATACAGTTTTAAAATTAATTTTAAACATTACAAAAAAACATATAAAACCTATTACATACCAAACTAATTGTTTTATAAAATAATCACTATAAAGATCATTAGTAACTGATGCATTAAACATATTTAGTAAACTAAAAATCATTATAATAAAAATAAAAAACAGTATTTTTATTTCCTTTTTTACATTCATACTATTATTATGGTACAAAATACCTAATTTTAACATAAATTATACAAAGGGTGATAATTATGAAAGATTTACCAAATGTATATGTAAATCCAATAGACAAAGAGTTTGATAATTTTCAGCGTGAGTGCACAACAAAAAATAATAATAGAAATATGGACAAAAGAAATTTATCAATGAAGATAAAAGATATTTTTGCTTCAAGTAGTTACATTTATAAGAAAAAAGTTAGAATAATTAAAAATAGTGAAACTCTTGAAAAAGTAATAGTAGGTAGAGTTGGAAATTATTTGCTCACATTTGAAGGTGAAAAAATAAAAATATCAGACATTCTAGACATTGAACTTGCATAAAAAAAATATATCTTAGATTAAATCTTCGATATATTTTTTAAATGACTTAGCTTTTTTATCAAAAATGATTTTAAGCTGATTATCAATTTCTACAACACCTTTAGCTCCAAGTTTTTGAATAGCTTCTTTATCTGCTTTAGAAACATCTTTTAAAATAACTCTTATTCTACTAACATTAACTTCAGCATTAACTATATTATCTTTTCCACCTAAATATGTAATAAGCTTATTTGCCTCAACATCAAAGCCTTTTTTATTAAGTTTAGCAATTACTAAAGTAATTATAACTAAGATAAAACCTATTATTATATATTGTAACCATATTTCCATTTTCATATCACCTAAAATAATTATACTACATTTTAGTCTAAAAAAAAACAATAAATATAAAATTAATAGTAAAGCACCATCACAAAAGTAAAAACTTCACATAAATTACTAATGAAATATATGAAAGGGTGAAATTATGAACGATACAAAAAATTCAAGCTGTATTACAGATATCTTAAATGTAATCTTAGTGCTTCAAGAAAATGCTTGTCCAGAAAACTGTATGGACACTTGTGATAGACCACTACTAGGTGGAGGTCCAAACTGTTTAGTATGTAATACTAGACCGGTAATGTTATATACATGCTGTGGCAATGGAACACCATGGTCAATGCCTGTTTCTAAGGATACAACTACAGACTGCGGAGGACAAGGAATAACTTCTGACTGCTCATCAGTATTTAGAGTAGAAAAAATAGATTGTAACTGTGCAACATTTAGAGTGCTTATTCCAAATCCAGATACAACTAGCTTAAATCCTTATGTAGCAACAACATCTTTCTTCACTATGAATACAGACTGTTTATGTTCTTTAAGGTGTTTAACAGATACATACGTTGAATGCGTTTGTTAGAAAAATTAGTGAAAACTAATTTTTTTATTGAAAAAAAGTCAAAAATAAGGTATTATTTATATATAATAAAGGAATAAAAATATGAATAATAAAGGATTTACACTAACAGAACTACTAGCGGTAATAATTGTGCTTGCTATTATAGTTAGTATAGCAGCGAGTTCATTTCTTAGCATAAAAAGAGATATAGAAGATAACCAGCTAACAAATATACTTACGAATATTGAAAGTAAAGCTAAAACTTTTGCTTTTGAAAATGCTACATCTAAAATAACATACGTAACAATTGATGAACTAATTAAAGGCGGTTACATTATAGCTGATGACTCAGATGGTTTTATATATGACCCAAGAGATAATTCAAAAAAATTAAATTGTTTAATGTATAAAATAGAATATAAAGACGGAGAGTACATAGTAACTTTAGAAAATGAAGACGAAATTGAAAGTAAAGATTTGGATTTTTCATGCGAATATTTTGAAGCAAAAGAAGATGATATAAAAATAAAATGTGATGGAAAAGAATGTGAAAATTGGCTCGGAACATTAAATGAACTTAATTTAGAAATAAATCGAACAGAGATAAATGAGCATTTAAATACCGCGACAAACGTAAAACTAACTTGGTATAGTGACCATGGATATTACATGAATACAGAAAGTTTAGAAAATGGAAAAAAAATAACTTTTGAAATGCCTACGGATGTATTAGACGCATATTTTTATGTAACTTTAGAATATACACACGAAGAAAAAGATTATCAGTTTGTAACAGATTCTAGAATTAGAGTGGATAAAGCAGCTCCTATAGTAACATCAAAAAAAATAAGCACTGACGAAACTCAAGAACTAGAAATAAAAGTATCTGATGTAGGTTCAGGACTTAAAAGTTATAAATTAGGAGATGAAGACTGTACATTTAATGAAAATGATACACTACCATCAAGCATAAGTGTAACCACTACAGGAATTCAGTATTTATGCGCAATAGATAATGTTGGAAACAAATATAAAAGCGAAATGGATATAGGAAAAATAACTATAATTTATGACAATCCTCAATTTGAAGATGAAACAAAATTATTTGATAAAAATGATCCAAATATACCACTTTCAATACCACAAAAAAACGGATATACATTTGATGGATGGTATGATGAATTAGGAAACAAAATTACAAGTTCAAAAGACGTAAGTTCAAAAGACATAACTGAAAATATAACGCTTACTGCAAAATATAATTTTAATGACCGTAGTATAAATTTAATTAAATATAACGAAGACAATATGAATACTGTTGGAAAATCCCATATTGTATTTGTGCTAGATGATTCAGGAAGTATGGCTGGAAGAGGTCTAGATGCTTTACAAAATGCAGTAAAAGTATTGATGGATAATACGGATTATGTACCAGGAACTATATTTTCTGTAGTTATATTCTCCTCTTCAGCTCATACCGCAGGAGAATATTTAGAAGATAAAAATGATGTAATCGATATAGTAAATGACATGAATGCATCAGGAGGAACAAGTTTTTCTAGTGGGTTGTCAGAAGCAATAAATGTAATAAAAGGAGCTCCAGAAGAATTTAATAAAGAAAACTCTTTTGTAATATTCTTAAGTGATGGATCTTCAAATGATGGTACTACAGAAGCTGATACTTTAAAAAGTGAATATATAAATAAATTATATACTATTGGACTTGGTGATTCTGTAAACTCATCTTTTTTAAAAAATTTTGCAAGCGAAAATGATGAGGGGGAAAAACTATATTATGAATCAAGTGTTGGTTCAGAAGAATTAACAGAAGTGTTAAAGGATATTACAGAAGATATAGCAGAAATAATTCCAACATACTCAGTAAACGGACTAATAAGCACACCTGGAATAGTAGTAGATATTGATAAACCATTTACAATTATAAATCCAAAGACTGAAGAAATATATTTTGAGACAACAGAATATAATGACATAATTAAGTTTTTAAACGATACTAAAGATAGCATAGATTTGACAAAAATAGATAGTTACCTCAAATTAGATGGAAATTTTTCAGATGTTCAAATAATATATTATTACAATAACTAATCAAAAAAGGTTTAAAAGACCTTTTTATTTTGGTATAATAGTTATACGAATGGTGGGTATAATATGAGTTATATAGATGGATTAAACGAAAATCAAAAATTGGCAGCAACACATAAGGAAGGGCCTTGCTTAGTTATAGCAGGAGCAGGTTCTGGAAAGACTAAAGTATTAACAACAAGAATTGCAAATCTAATTGATAGTGGAGAACACTCTGGAAATATTTTAGCAATCACATTTACAAATAAAGCAGCTAAAGAGATGAGAGAAAGATTAGGTCATCTAGTACCTGATAATTATGCATTTGTTGGAACATTTCATTCATTTGGTGTTAAAGTTATAAGAGAAAATTTTGAAAAAATGAATCTACTTAGAAACTTTAGTATAATAGATTCAGATGATGCAGCGAATGTAATAAAAAAAATAATTAAAGATTTAGGTTATGACCCAAAAGAGATTAGTCCTTCATATGTAAAAAATAAAATTAGTTTTATAAAAAATGAAATGTTAACAAGTGCAGGAGTTGAAAAATACTTTACATCTTACATAGATAAAAAAGCAGCAGAAATTTATTATAAATATGAAGATATACTTAAGAAAAATAACGCAATAGATTTTGATGATTTGCTTAGAAAACCAGTAGAACTTTTAATGAGTAATCCAGATGTATTAGAGGCATACCAAGAAAGATTTAAATATATCTTAATAGATGAATATCAAGATACAAATGAAGTGCAGTATAAATTAGTTAGATTACTTTCTAAAAAGCATGGAAATATATTTGTAGTAGGAGATGTAAATCAAAGTATATACGCATTTAGATGGTCAAATTATAAAAATATTTTAAATTTTGAAAAAGATTTCAAAGATTGTAAAGTAATAACACTTAATCAAAATTATAGAAGTACAACAACAATATTAAAAGCCGCAAATGATGTTATAAAAAATAATAAAGATAAAAAAGATGTTGATTTATTCTCAGAACTTGGTGACGGTTTTAAAATAAAATATAATAGAGCGTTTAACGATCATAGTGAAGTAAGTTATGTAACAGAAGAAATTAAAAATTTAGTTTCAAGTGGATATAACAGAAAAGATATTGCGATATTTTACAGAACTAATGCACAATCACGAGGTATAGAAGAAGCAATGATGAAAGCAAATATACCATATAAAGTAGTAGGAAGTTTTTTCTTTTATAAGCGTAAAGAAATTAAAGATTTACTTGCATATTTAAAACTTATATCAAATAATAGTGATGATATTTCACTTGAAAGAATAATAAATGTACCGAAAAGAGGAATTGGAGAAAAAGCAGTAGCGACACTTAGAGATAAAGCAACTCTAGAAAATAATAGTATGTTTGCATCAATAGAAGATAAAAAACAGTTAGTATTTAAAGATATAATATTAGATATTATCAAAGAAAAAGAAAATTTATCACTCACTGAGCTTATTGACTGTGTACTTGATAAAAGTGGGATATTAAAAGAACTTGAAAGTGAAAAAGCGCTTGAAGCAGATCTTAGAATAGAAAACTTACTTGAGTTTAAAAGTATAACTGAAAATTATCAAAAAGAAACTGGGTCAGTAAACTTAGAAGACTTTTTAGAAGATATTTCATTAGTAGCAGACATTACAGACCATAAAGATTATGATGATGTAGTAACGCTTATGACAATACATGGATCTAAAGGTTTAGAGTTTAAGATAGTGTTTATAATAGGTAGTGAAGAGGGAATACTTCCTCATCAAAATTCATTATTTGATAGAGAAGCACTTGAAGAAGAAAGAAGACTTTGTTATGTAGCAATCACAAGAGCAAAAGAAAAACTTTATATAACAAATGCAGAGCGCAGAATGTTATATGGTAAAATGAGTGCTAATATGCCATCAAGATTTATTGATGAAATAAATGATTCATTGTTAGAAAGAAAAGAAGAAAAAAGAAAAATAATTGACAAAGTAGTAGATACTACTGTATATTATGGAAACAAAGAAGAGTACAGTGTTGGAGAAACATTATTTCATGTAACTTTTGGAAGAGGAACAGTAACAAGTGTAGATGATAGATTTGTAACAATAGCTTTTTCTGCAAGATTTGGAAATAAAAAAGTACTAAAAGATTTTAAAGGATTAAAAAGAGGATAAGAGAAGGAGAAAATAAAATATGAAAAAGACGCTAGTAATATTAGCAGCAGGAATGGGATCAAGATTTGGAGGAATAAAACAACTTGAACCAGTAGGACCAAGTGGAGAAATAATAAGTGATTACAATATTTATAACGCAATTAAGCATGGTTTTACAAAAATAGTATTTATAATTAGAAGAGAGCACTTGCAAATTTTTGAAGAAAAAATAGTTAGTAAATATAAAGATAAAGTAGAAATTGCATTTGCTTTTCAAGAGTTAAATGAAATATATCCAGAATATAAGATACCTGAAACAAGAACAAAAATGCTTGGTACAGTGCATGCATTACTTTGTGCAAAAAATGTTATAGATGGAACGTTTGGAATACTTAATGCAGATGACTTTTATGGAGAAAAAGCTTTAGAAAGTGCATCAGCATTTATGGACATTAGTTTAAACGAAGATACACATTTAACGATTAATTATCCACTTAAAAATGTTACAAGTGGTGCACTTGAAGTTAAAAGAGGTCTTTGTTATAAAGATAATGAAGGAAACCTTAATAATGTACTAGAATCAGTAATAAAAGAAGAAAATGGTAAATACATAGCTAAAGAACTAGATAAAGAAGAATTATTTGAAGTAGATGGTAATATGGGATGTTCAATGAATTTCTTTGTTTATAAAACTTCAATATTTAAACATTTAGAAGAATATTATTTAGAATTCCTAAAAAATATAAATGACACTAACGAGTGTTTATTATCAATATTCTTAAATGAATACATAAAAAAAGAAAAAATTAAGTTATTCGAAGTAATTACAGATTCAAAATGGATGGGAATTACATATAAAGAAGATTTAGAAGGGTTCAAAAGTGAAATAAATAAAATGATAGAAGCTGGAGAATATCCAAGAAATTTATGGGAGAATTAAAATGAACAAAACTTTAGTAATTATGGCCGCTGGAATGGGGTCAAGATTCGGTGGAATCAAACAAATTGAACCAGTAGGTCCAAATGGAGAAATAATAAGTGATTATAATGTATTCAATGCAATTAAATATGGCTTTGACAAAGTGGTATTTATAATTAGAAAAGAACATGAAGATCTTTTTAGAGAAAATGTAATAACAAACTTTAAAGATAAAATAAAAGTAGAGTTTGCATACCAAGAATTAGATACAGTAGACCAAGGATATGGAGTGCCATCAAATAGAGAAAAAATGCTTGGGACAGGACACGCACTTTTATGTGCAGCAAAAAAAGTTAATGAACCATTTATAGTAATTAATGCAGATGATTTTTATGGAAGAAGCGCTTTTGAAAAAGCATCTAAATTTATAGATGAAAATCCAAATATATATGACTATTTAACAGTAAATTATCCACTTAAATATGTATCAGGAGAAACTGGAACCGTTAAAAGAGGAGTATCATTTACTGATAATAAAATGATAACTAAAATAGTAGAATCAGAAATAGAAAAAGCTGGTGATATTTACATGGCAACAAACTTACTTACTGATGAAAAGTTTGAAGTAGACGAAAATAGACCATGCTCAGTAAACTTTTTCGTACTTAAACCATCAGTATTTGATTTGCTTTATAGCTTTTATTGTGCATTCTTAGAAGATATAAATGAAAAAAATGAATGTTTCTTACCAACATGTTTAACTACAAATATTTTTGAAGGGAACATAGTATTATATGAAGATATATCGGAGTCTAGTTGGTTTGGTATAACTTATAAAGAAGATGCTGATATGGTTAAAGAAGAGATTAAAAAGCTTATTGAAGTAGGAGAGTATCCAGATAACTTATGGAGTTAAGATGGAAAATATAAAAGAAAAAATAAGTAAGTTAATTAAAGAAATTAACGAGGCAAATGACGCTTATTATGTTCATGATAATCCAACTATTACGGACCATGAATACGATAGTATGCTTAGAAACTTAAGAAAACTTGAAGAAGATTATCCGGAATTTAGTGATCCAAATAGTCCTACTAAAAGAGTAGGTGGAGCAAAACTTGATAAATTTGATAAACTAGTTCATAGTATTCCAATGCTTTCTATTGAAGATGCATTTAATTATGAAGAGTTAATTTCTTTTGATAAAAAAGTAAGAGAAAATTATAATGATATAGAATATACTTGTGAGCTAAAAATAGATGGAATAAGTGTATCACTCCATTATGAAAAAGGGACTCTTATAAGTGGTGCTACCAGAGGAGACGGAATAACTGGCGAAAACATTACTGAAAATGTAAAAACAATAAAAAATATTCCACTTAAATTAAGTCGTGAAATTGATATCGAAGTTCGCGGCGAAATATATATGAATAAAGCAACTCTTAAAAAACTTAATGAAGAAAGAGTAAAAAATAATGAGCAAGTGTTTCAAAATGTAAGAAACGCTGCTGCAGGCTCGGCAAGACAGTTAGATCCAAAAGTTTGTGCAAAAAGAAATCTAGATAACTTCATTTATCATTTGCCTAATCCGGAAGAGTATGACATAACAACTCATAGCGAATCACTTCATTTTATGAAAAATTTAGGTTTTAAAGTAAATGATGAAAAAAAAGTTGCTAAAAACATAGATGAAGTAATAAACTTTATCGAAAGTATTGCTGAAAAAAGAAAATCATTACCATACGAAATAGATGGAATTGTAATTAAAGTAAATGATTTAAGTATTCAAAAAAGTTTAGGGAAAACATCAAAATATCCAAGATGGTGTAGAGCATATAAATTCCCACCAGAGGAAGTTTTAACAACCCTTGAAGATATTATTTTTACAGTAGGAAGAACTGGGCAAATTACACCTAACGCAGTACTAACGCCAACTCTTTTAATGGGATCAACAATAGCAAGAGCAACTCTTCATAATGAGGATTACATAAAAGAAAAAGATTTAAAAATCGGAGATATAGTAGCAATAAGAAAAGCGGGAGATGTAATACCTGAAGTAATCGAATCTAAAAAAGATCGAAGACAAGGAACTGAAAAAGCATTTGTTATGATTAATAAGTGTCCGATTTGTAGTCATGATTTAATAAAAAAAGATGGTAAAACAGACCATTTTTGCGAAAATTTAAATTGTCCTGCAAGAATAGCAAACTCACTTGTTCATTTTGCATCAAAGGGTGCAATGAATATTGAAAGTTTAGGAGAAGAAATAATCGAAGAGTTTTATAACCTAGGATTTGTTACTAAAATTGAAGGTTTTTATAGCTTAGATAAGCATAAAGAAGAAATAAAACTATTAAACGGATATGGCGAAAAGAGTATTAATAAGATTCTTGAAAATATTGAAAATAGTAAAGAAAATAGTTTAGAAAGACTTATATTTGGACTAGGTATTCCAGGGATAGGAAAAAAGAAAGCAAAAGATTTAGCAGAGCATTTTAAAAACATAGATGCATTAATGATTGCCTCTAAAGAAGAATTAAGTGCTTTAGAAGATTTTGGAGATATCTTAGCAGAAAATATAGTAAATTACTTTAATGAAAATAAAAATTTAATAGATAATCTAAAAAATATTGGATTAAATATTATTTATAAAGGTGAAGAAAAAATGATTCACGAAGAAATAACTAACAAAAAATTTGTTATAACAGGATCTTTTGAAAACTTAGTAAGAGATGATATAAAAGCATTTATAGAGCATTTTAGCGGAAAAGTAAGCGACTCAGTGAGTAAAAATACAGATTGCCTTATTGTAGGTGAAAACGCTGGAAGTAAACTAGAAAAAGCTAAAAAATTAAATATAAATATTTGGAATGAAGAAAAAATTAAAGAAGTTATGGACAAATAACTTTTTTACTTGTATAATTAAGGCATAAATACTAACATTGAACTTCGAAGTAAAGGAAGTGATATTATGCTTTTAGATCTAAGTGTGCCAGCACACATAATTATATTTATTATATTAGTCGCATTTTATGGATTACTCGGAGAAATACTAAATCAATTACATGAAAAACACTATAAAAAAAGAACCTATATAGTATGGATTCCGCTTTTAAGAGAATATATTTTATTAAAAATAGTTTTTGGTGAAATAATATCCATAGTACTATCGATAATTATAATTATCATATTCATACTAGGTTTCATGCTTCCAGGAATACTTTCATATATACTAAATACATACTTTGTTGCTAGATTATTATGTATAATATTTGTAATAACAGAATTTGTTTATATTAAAATAAAAAAAATTAGGAGAAGAAAAAAATCCTAATTTTTTTATATTGAGTTATTCATTTCACTTTCCATTTTATCAACCTCAGTTTGACATTTCTTAGAATCTGCTTCTTCAAGTGTATAAAAGTTTGAAGAATAAGCATAGTTAAATAAATCTTTTTGCATTTCACTAACTTCTTTATACATTGTCATATATTTTTTATATAAATAATCACAGCTTGCCTCATTTATAGCAGTAGCCATATTAACTCCCATATTCTTTTCGCTAGCTAGTAAATCAAATAGATAATATTTTTCATCCATTACTCATTACCTCCTTTTAAAATTCCAATTAAATTATTAGCGTGCTTAGTATGCATATCAAGAGCATTACTAAATAATGTTTTCATTTCTTCATCAGTAACTTCTTCTAAAAATAAATTAAGTTTATTAACTAGTATCATATTCCAGTTAAACATATCACTTATATAAGATAAATCTTTAGTAGAAATCATTTTAGGTACTTTACCCATATATATCAATCCTTTCATAAATATTATTAACCAATAAAAAAAAGTTATACTAGCTAACTTTTAATCTATATAAATTAATTGAAGGAGAGTTATTAAATCTAAGGTGAGTATTCTCAGTACCAAGTCCATTACTAACGTATATCGGGGTATCATTTAAATTATAATAACCATTAATATACTTAGTGGCTCCATCTTTTTCAAGTACAGGACCGATAAAAGGTAAATTAATATATCCGCCTAAAGAGTGTGCCCCAAGTACTAAATCAGTATAATCAATAATTTTACTAGCATCATCAGGTTTATGCATTAGAGTAATGCTGTAAGTACTATCTATAGTATCGTCTATTTTATAACTTTCAGTTAAATTACTAGTATCTGTTAAACCAGTTAAAACAATAGGTGAGTTATCTTTGTAAAATAAAGGATAAGATTTATTATCTAGCAAAATAAATTCACTATGCTTCATTATATCACTATAATCTGTAATGATCTTTTGATCATTATCGCCAACTATAGCAAAATTAAATTGGGTACTTTTAATACTAGATAATAACTTAATTAATTTAGTTTTATCACTATCACTTAGTTTATAATTATCATCAATTAAATCTCCAGAAAAAATAACAATATCAGCATCTAAAGAGTTAATTTCGTTAACTATTTTCTCAAAGTGCTCTAAAGTATAAACTTCACTAATTAAAGTATCAGAAAATTGAACAATTTTAATTCCATCAAAAGAAACCGGTATATTAGAATTTTCAATAGTATATTCATTTACATTTATTTGATATAGTTCTACATATCTCGTATATAAAAATAATAAAATAAATAAAAGTAAAACAACAATGATAATTTTTTTCATAAGAAAACTTCCTCTCGTAGTATAAAAATATAATACCATAAATTTCCTAAATATACAATTAGAGTGTTGAAATTAATAATATATTATGTTAAAATTATTTAGAAAGGTAGGATATAACTAAATGAAAAAAATACTATATACTTTTTTACTATTAACAATGCCACTAATAGTAAATGCAAATTCTGCATGCTCAGTAGAGGAGCAATCGGAGTTAAAAACAGAGGCAAATTTAATAAAGGTGGATTATGAAATACTACAATTAGAATTGGATCCTAGTATGTACGAACCACCAGAAGATTTAACAGAAGAGGAAGCTGAAGACTATAAATTATTTGTTCCATATATTAGTATTAATGTATTAAATATGACAGATAATTTTACTATAGAAGTAACTAATGATTATAATACAGAGGTAAAAACTATATTATATACAGATTTTGTTGAAGGAACATATGCAATGGAAGGTTACAATGATAATGAAGTAATAACATATACTTTTACAGTTAAAACTTCAGATATAACAGGCTGCCCTAACGAGAATAATAAAATTTTTTATTTAACAACGCCAAAATATAACATGTATAGTGGTAGAGATGAATGTTTGGATTTTAAAGATGAACCAATATGTCAAGAATTTACTACTAACGAAAACTTATCCGCTGATTCTTTTTATCAAAAATTAGATGATCTAAAAGAAGAAAAATTTGAGACAGAAGATGACGCTGAAGAAACCGAAGAAAGTCATGATAGTAATAACGTATTACTAATTGTAATAATAATTGTTGTAGTATTATTATTAGGTTCTTTAATTATATTCAGAAAAAAAATAGGAGAGAAATCAAATGAAAAAAATTAAAATATATAATTTATTTTTATTGTTAACAATTTTACTTATAAGTCATGATGTTAATGCCATTGAAATAAACGAAACTCCTGTTTGGAAAAGTTATGGTAATAAGACAACTCAACTAATAAATATTGGAGACACCGGTAGCGCAACGTCTATTGGGTCAGGATATGGAACAAATAGATATCAAATAAGCATAGGTACATGGTTGGATCAACCAGCATATTGTTTGGATCCTGGAGCAGCCGCGTCAGGTTACAACTTAAAACAGCATGATTTTGGAGTTACTTTTGAAGAAACTAGAATTAGGGATGCTGGAGTAGCGGAAATCTTAAAATACGGTTTAGGAGGCAGCAAGCAAGGGGAAAGTCAAAACTTCGAATTTTATGGCAAAAACTATTCCTTAACTGATGATGAATTATATCTTGTTACATCAGTTGCTATAAGAGCCTATTATATTGGTATATTTAATGATTCTAGTTATTCAACATGGAGCACAACAGCTTCTGCCCACGTAGACTTCGCACTAGGATATTTGGCGTTTATAGCAAATGATCCTAGTACAACAGCAGAACAAAAAGAAGATGTTAAATATTTAACACAATTCATGACAGATAAACCAATTGATGATTTATCAAATTTAGTAAATATTATGAAAGAAGATTTTAACTCAACAAGAAGTTGGTATAACCCTGGTAAAACCTTTCATAGTGCTTTATTAAATGAATCTGGGTCACCTATTTGGGAAAGTGGTGGATATAAATATGATTTATATCAAAATAACTATTTTACATTTATTATTCAATTATTAATAAGTAAAGGCATCAATGCTGCTTTAGAAGAAGCTCGTTTAATTGAACAAGAAAAAGACGGTAGTTCAGTAACGGCTGCACCATCATTTGTTAATGAACTAGGACCAAATGTAGTGGATGAAACACTAAAACAATCTGTTGTTCAAGCAAGTTTAAATCCAACAAACTTTGAAAGTGATAATTATATACAAAAACTTTATATCACAACACAAGTACATAATATAGTAACAATGAATATAGATATTGTAAAAAAAGACGAATCAAAAGTAACATACACTAGCACTGCGGCAGCAGAAGAAGCACTTAAACACATATCGCTTGATACTATAAAAGAAATTAATTTCAAATTAGTATATAACATACCAGATGGTGAATGTCCACCCGCTCATTTTACAATAAATTATTCTTATAACGGTAATGTAAGTCCTTCAGAAGTTCTGTATTTATCTGGTACTGGAGCAGTTCAGACATTTGCAGTATTTCTAGACGAAGGATCAGATACAGGTACAGATTTAATAGATGGAAGTTTATCAACTCAAGTTGAAATATGTCCAGATATGTGTAAGAATGAAATAACAGTACCAAACTACTGTATAAATCCATCAGATATAGATGAAGATAATGAATGGATAGATCAAAATTCTACTGGTGATTTTGATGTAAAAGACCCATTTGATATAGTAGGATGTATTACAGGGACTCCAACCACAACAGTAACAGGTGACAATGTAAGTGATACTACCTGGTCTGATAAATTAGATGATGGTGGCAATTCATATAAAAACACTTGCGAAACAGGTATAATAAAAACTGAATCAGGCGGTTCCGTAGTAAATAATAATTACTGCGCAGTATACTGTAAAGAAGATTATAGTTTAAAATTCCCTGCAGTAAAAAATGTAAATAATGCTAGGTATTTTAATATAGATGCAAGTGTATATGGAGTAAAAACATGTTACACAAGCGAAATTAAAATAGATCAATATGTTAGTGATATTAAAACAATTCAAACAGAATTAATTAATCAAATGAATATATATAATAAAAATATCAATACAGCAACTTCATTAAAAAATGATGCAGGTACTGTGGAGATATGCAGTTTATTTCCTATACCTTCATCAAAGACAAAGTATAGTTCTTCAGGAACATATACACACTATTCAATAACATTTGGTGAATATGGGGAGGCTACAATATCAACTTCAAGTAGTGAAGTATATCCAGCTTCTGCAGGGGGTTGTAGTTCAAATACTACACAAACTAGTGTGGCAGCCGATTATGAAACAACAGCATCAGCCGCAGCAATAAAAATAACAAGTCTTCAAAATCAACTTAACGCATTAATAAGCGATTACAGAGCTTGTTCAACGTGGACAGTTAATTATGAACTTAATCCAACACTAACTTATACATATGATTCAGAATATTATGATTTAAGTAAAGTTGAAGATGAAATGGTATCAACAACAAATACTCCCACAACAGTAGAAAAATGGTACTGTGATGGAGCTTTGGGAAGTAATGAATATAATACATGTAGTGGAAATTTAGTTACAAATTACACTGCTCAATCAAAACAAGTCAAATACCTAAGTTGTAGTACTTCAGGATGTTCTCTTCCAGAAGAATATATAACAATAGGTACATCTAATTATATTAAATGGACTATGTCAGATAATGAAAAATATCAAACCGAAAGAAATTATTATCAACTAGTACCTAATGGAAATATAGTTTATGAAGCAACAGATGAATCGATAGTAGTAGACGGTTTGCCTACAGAAATGAGACCTACAGTAAATGGTGCATACACATATAAAATTAATATTGATAATCTAGGAGAATATTACAGCGAAGAATGTGATGAAACTGGAAGATTAGTGGATAAAGGTGACGATAAATCGGATCAATCAGTAGATGATGTAATGGAAAAAGAAGACACATTTACAGGAGAATATGTATGTTATGCTCCAATAAATTGTCCAGAATGTGATATTAATATCGAAGGAAACTTTGATACACCAGATCCTTACTGTCCAACTTGTAAATTCGATGTAACAGTCAACTTAGTTTATAGAACATACTCACCAGATGCATTTAATCCAAATAATAGACCACTTGGGTATAACTGGAATTACAATTATACAACAGATACCAAGTACGGATTTGTTTCGCTTAAAGCACAAAAAACACTAGGTATTACAGGAGTTGATAATTCAGGAAATCTGATAATTGATGAAAATAGTACTGGAATACTAGCTGAAGGCAATGCAATATATGCTGAAACGCCGTTTTTAACAGTAACACTCGACCCAGCGCTCGTAAATACAATAAAGAACTACAATAGTTCTGATACAGTTGAAGATCAAGGTGGTGGTTACTCAAATAATTCTCTTGACTGTCAAAACGCAAAAGTAGATGGAATTACTTATAAAAACCTACTATGCTATAGTGAACCGCTAGGCGAATGGATTACAAGCGACGAGCACAAAGATAAATTCCAGTATGGAAAAGATGCTGATGACAATCAAATAAATAGAGATGATCCGAGTAGTTATTGGGAACTTTTTGTAACGGGAATTCCCAATCAGATAACAGAGTCTACTATAGGTGGACCAGCATGGAAATAGGAGGTTTTATAAATGAGTAATGCTTATTGGGGATATTGGTTAATAATTTTAGGAGTATTTGTTGTGGTAGTAATGCTGTTAGTTCAAAATCTAACTAACAGTAATACTATTACTAATACAATGGTAAGGGAAATTTCGGAAGCTGCAATGGTAGATTCTGTAGATTATGCTTATTATAGAGAATATGGAGAATTAAGAATAAATAAAGAAAAATTTATTGAAACTTTTTTAAGAAGAATGGCAGAATCTAGCGATGGAGGAACAACATATGATATTGAATTTTATCAAATATATGAAGCTCCGCCAAAAATCAGTGTTAAAGTCTCAAGTAAATCTAGTTCATTTAATGTAGCAGGTGATACTGAAACATTTGATATTGTCGATACTGTAGATGCAATACTTGAAGGAGAAGCAATAGAATAATGAAAGGAATGAAATAATATGGGGAATATACTAGGCGGATTTAAAAGATTTATATCTAATAAAAATACAGTTACAATCCTTGGAGTAATTGCTGGAGTAATAGTACTATGGTTCTTTTATAATATGAGGGTTAATGATGCTATTGCGCCAACAACAGTTCCTTATGCACTTGAAGCAATTAGTGCAACAGAGGAAATAATTCAAGATAACATTGGTTACGTAGAAATAAATCAAAGAATGTTATCCACAATTCCAATCATGACAAATGTAAATGAATTAGTAGGAAAATACATAACAACAGGAACATCAATACCTAAGTCAGGGTTCTTTTATCAAACTCAGGTGGTTGAAAAAAGTAAATTACCTAATGCAGTATTTGATGATATACCAGAAGGTTATACACTATTTTCTTTACCGGTAAATAATAATTCAACTTATGGTAACTCAATTTATCCAGGAGATAGAATAGATTTATATATCAAATATACAGATGACTTAGGAGAAATAAATTTTGGTAAGTTTATCGAAAAAATAGAAGTGTTAGCAGTTAGGGATTCATCACAAGAAGATGTATTTGAAAATACTGAAACAGGACAATCAGCACTACTGTTATTCGCAGTACCGGACGATCCTTCAGATGATGATAAAAATTTATTTAACCTACTGACTCAAGCAAGTTTTATAAGCGGACTGGAAATAATACCAGTTCCACGTAACAGTAACTATACAGATTCTGAAGGTGAAACAACGGTAACAAGTCAAACAATAAAAACATACATTGAAATCAAAACAAATACAGTATCAGATTAAAAAATAAAAAGGGAGTGATTTTGTGAATGATGCAATATTTTCACAATTAGATTTTGGACCATTAACAGAATTTTTAGAGGATGAAAACGTAACAGACGTTTCATATGGAAATAATGGACAAATACATTTAAAGACACTAGATAAAGGAGTTTATAGAATAGAGCGTTCAGATATAAATAACGCTCTTTTAGAAAAACTTGCATTCCAGTGTTCAAACGTAATGGGTACGACATTTAATATGGCGCATCCCTTTTTAGATGCTGAAAGTTCTGAGCTTCGTCTTAACTTTGTGCATGAATCAATAGCAACTAATGGAGTAGCATGTGTTATACGTAAAACTCCAGCAAAGATAAGATTAAATAAAGACAAATTACTTTCTGAAAAATATGTTACAGAAGAACTTCATGACTTTTTAATTACATGTGTTAAAGGACACTGTAACATAATAGTAAGTGGGGAAACTGGTTCAGGTAAAACAGAACTTGTTAAATACTTAACATCACATACTGGTGAAACCGAAAAAATAATTACAATAGAAGATACACTAGAACTTCATCTTGATAAAATATTTCCGCATAGAGATATAGTCGCGATGAAAACAAATAATATTGCATCATATTCAGATGTACTAGTTACATGTATGAGACAAAATCCAAGATGGATTTTACTTTCAGAAGTAAGAACCGCAGAAGCGGTTACCGCCGTAAGAAATTCAATATCATCGGGACACAATATCATATCAACAATCCACTCAGATAGAGCTAGAAATGTACCAATGCGACTTTACAGTTTGCTTGAAAATAATATAGATATTGATCAGTTTTTAAAATCTATACACAGATATGTACAACTTGCTATACATGTTAAAGGGTATTATAGTGCAGAGCACGAAAGATTCCAGCGTGAAATAATCGAAGTATGTGAATTTTATGTATCAGAAGAAAATGAAGCATGTGCAAATATATTATTCAAAAAAAGTGTCGGAGGAGAATATCATTTTAATAATCCATCAAAAGCACTTCATGACTATTTAGGTGCACAAGGTGTCAAACTTAAAGATAATATTTTTAATTTAACAACTAATACAAAAATACCTAAAGAAAATATTCAAAATGAATTAGAAGAGTTAGAAACTCTTTAGAAAGGAATAATATGGGAACAAGTTTAGAATTAGTTATACTCTTAGTAATTACTGTATTTGTGATTTTTTACAGATTAAATCCTGGTGAAAATATATATAATTTTATAGTAGATAGAGTATCAACAGTGTATGATAAATACGCACCATATTCTTATAAAGAAGTAAGGGAAAAAACTAAAGCTTTAGGTCAAGAATTTTCGGCAAGACAATATTCTACGCAAGTTATAATATTTGCAAGTGGTGCAGGATTAATATCATATTTTTACTTTCATAGTTTAATATTGTGCATAGTTTATGCTGTGCTAGCTGTTTCTTTTATTCCTTATCTATCTTATTTAAGAAGTCAAAGAATATATAGTGAATTTATATTTGAGCAAATACAAATTTATACTACTAACGTTATTATGGAGTTTAATACAACTCAAAGTTTCATAAAATCACTCGAAGGAGTTAGGGATTCAGGAATATTAGAAGATCCAGTATTATCAGATGTAAAAAGAATGATAGATATGTCATATGAAAATGGTACAATTGACGAATCAGTAATTTACTTCAACGAAAAATACCCGTTTTATATGGTGAAAAACATGAATCAATTATTTCTTCAAATTACAAAAGAAGGAGCAAGGGATTCAGGTCAAGCATTAGAAAATATGTCAATGGATATAGACGCACTTGTAGAGGGAGTTTATCGAGATCAAATAGATAGAAAGAATTTTCACGGAAGATTTATTAGATTTGGTATGATATTATTCTTACTTGTACTTGCACTTCAATATATGTTTGGTGTAGATAACTACTTAGAACTTATAGAGACTTTTTATGTTCAGATAATATTACATTTTGTTTTATTAGTTAACGGTTATTTCTTAATAACGGGGGAAAAATACTACAATGAAGATGTAGGAGGCGAATAATTATGCAAATTGAAATAGTAATTATAGCAGCCATAATATTCACTGTAATGACAGTATCTGGTCAAATAAGTATTGCTCAACTTGTAAGTGATAACGAAGCAATTTTCAGAAGATTAAAAGAAGAAGATTGGGAATTTTATGTAAGAGCAAGATACGGCGATAACGTAAATTCTACAACATTATTTAATCAAAGAATTAGAAATGGTTTAATGGCGGCTGGAGTCGCAATGTTATTTTTTATAAATGATTTTTCAGCACTTTCAATAGTAATATCATTACTAGCTGGTTACTTTATTTTTAAACAAGCATATTCTCAGCTTAAAACTTTTTACAAAAGAAACATGTTTCATATTGACCAAATGCTACCTCATTACTTAAAAAGTATTGAGATATTAATACAACATTATACAATACCGGTAGCTCTTGGTAAATCAATAGACGATGCGCCAGAAATATTTAGACCAGGATTAAGGGAATTAATTATCGAAATTAATACAGGAAACGATTCAATTGACCCATATATGAACTTTGCTAAAAAGTATCCAGTAAGGGATTCTATGAGAATGATGCGTTTACTTTACCGTCTATCACTCGGTAGACAAGAAAGAAAACAAGAACAGCTGCTTACATTTTCAAAGTCAATATCAAGCTTACAACAAAAATCAAGAGATACAAGGTATAAAAACAGACTTGAGAAGATGGAAGGAAAAACAATGAAGATGTTAATGGCGACTGGACTTGGTGTGATGATATTACTAATATTAGCAGTATTACAAATGATGAACGGTTAGTTTACACAATATTAAAAAAAACATTGATATTTGATAAAATATTAGGTATAATAAATATATAAAATAGAAGGAGGAATATTAGAATATGAAAGAAGCTACAGGAGAATTAAATATGACAGTAGTTACAGTAGTAGCTATTGCAGCAGTAGGTGCATTTTTTTACGCATTTGTATGGCCAGCTATCCAAACTAGTTTAAATAGAACAACGTTCTGTAATGGTGCTATAGCAAGTACTTGTACGGGAACAGGTGCAGATAGAGTTTGTACATATGACGCAGATGGCAATGGTGCAACTGACACTGATGAGACAAATGTTTCGTGTCCAGAAGGTACTGGTGGTACTGGTGGTACTGGTGGAACTGACGCGCCATAAGTAACATAAAAAAAATTTCGAAGGAGAATAAATATGAAAGAGGCAACGGGAGACTTAAACGTGACTGTAATTGTAGTAATATCAGTAGGCGTTCTTTCTGCCTTTTTTTTCACTGTATTGTGGCCTATGTTAAATAATAATTTTAAATCAAATGCTAGATGTTCTGATGCAATATGCGTTTGTGATGATCCAAGAGAATGCAGAGAAAGTGGTTCTGTCGAGTGTTATTTAAAGGACGATAAAAACGAAACATTTTTATGCGATTATAAGGGGTAATATAGATGAAAGAAGGTATAGGCGGAGTATTTTTATTTAATATAGTAATTATGTTTATATTGCTATTTACTGGTATAATGACACTAACTATTAATAGGTCAAGGTCATACGCAGTAAAAGATGAGATAATATCCGAAATTGAGAAAGCTGGTGGCATCAATCTTACAACGGATTTACCATCAAATATAGTGGATGTAATGGCTCAATCATCTTATAGAGCTGAGGGAGTTTGTGAAAACCAAGATGATGATATAATAACATATGATAGGGAAGGGAACTTGTCTGGAAATTCACTTAGTGAAAAGAGAGGTTCGGTATGTATATCTGAAACTAAAGTAAGTACCAGTGATTTTGCTGGTGAAGGTGGTTGTTACTATAGTGTAGAAGTATTCTATATGATGGAAATTCCACTATTTGAGGACGTATTCGTATTTTCAGTAGAGGGAGAAACAAAAATTTTGTATGATATATGCAGTTAGGAGGAATAAGATATGAAGCAAGCAGTAGGTTCAACTTGGACATTTTCTTTAGTTGTAACATTTGTATTATTATTTGCTGCTTTTATTCTTTTGACACTAAATTATTCAGCTGTATTTAGACATCAAGCAGAGATAATATCAATTATAGAAAAATATGAAGGTTTTACTTTAACAGCAAAGCAAATAATAGATTCACATTTAAAAAACAATGGATATCTCACAACGGATATATGTCCAGATGATTATTTTGCAGCTACAATCGATGAAAATAAAGAAATATCAAGAGAAGGAAATTACTGTATAAATAGAGTAGATGATTATTACGAGATAATGATATTTTTTAACTTTAATATTCCAGTTTTAGGAGAAATATTTACTTTTAAAATCACAGGTGAAACAAAAGAAATATTAATATATGAAGAAAGTAATAATTTAATTGAATAGGAGATGATAAAAAATGAATGTTATAATTTCGAACAAGTATCAAGCACTGCTTG
>CAYJKL010000003.1:35482-75065 GCA_964370755.1 uncultured Muribaculaceae bacterium | reverse complement strand
CTACTGGAGCAACTGGTTCAGGCACTACTGGAGCAACTGGTTCAGGCACTACTGGAGCAACTGGTTCAGGCACTACTGGTGCAACTGGCTCAGGCACTACTGGTGCAACTGGTTCAGATGGTGAAGCAGGAGCAGCCGGAACTTCTCCAGTTGGTTTATAATTATTTTTCAAAGCTTCAAAAGAAGCAATTGGTAAAGTTAATTGTGTATAATAAACATCATCAGCACTCATTGTTGGAGAAACATTTACGTATTCAATATTGCTTCCTGATATAATTGATTTAAGTGACTCTTTAACTTTTTGCCACTCCATTTGATCAACTACTTTAAGAGCTTTATTATCAAATATTTTACAAACTAAAATTATTGGTAATCCCATTGAACCCGTAGATTCATTATCAAGTACCATATATGTTTGATTTTCTGCTTTAAACGCCGAGATTAAATTTTTCTCAACTGCGCTTCCTCCTACTAAATTTAATTGTATTTTCCCCACTTTTTATCAATCCCTTCTTCTATTCTTATTAATTATAACATAGTAAATATTTTTTTTCAAACTTTTTTTAATACAAAATATTTACAACCATATGCACATTTTTCTTTGATGTATTTTTCTAAGTTATTTATATTATTTAATTCTTTGCAATTTTTATTTGTTTTATCATAAAAACCCTTAAGTCTAAGTTTGCCATATGCCCAGTCTCCAACTATGTAATCATAGTCATTGAAGTAATCTGTTATTTTTTCATTTAAGACTTCTAAATCTATTGCTTCTTTTTCATTTGTTATTATTTCGTATTTTATTTTATTAAATTCCATTTTTCCCCCACTAAAATATTATTGTTGCTATTATTATTATCATTATTATTGTACATATAATACCAAGTATAAGTAGTATATCTACATATCCATTACCCGATGTTACAGGTTCTGTTTTATGATAAAATTCTTTTAATTTTTGATCAAGTAAATATTCGTGATTTATTGCATTTTTTGGTACTTCAAGAGCACTATAAACTTCAGAATTAACTTTTTCAACATCAACTGCAGATAATAAACATATATCAGTGTAATTTTTATTTATTACATTATATGCATCAGGCGTTAGTAAATGTTTAGGTGTTTCTACTGTAACCTTTTTACATTTTTCATTTCTGTCTTTGAAATAATTTATTACTTCACTTCCCGTCGCTGAATGCAAAAAGTTATATGAAATCATTAACTCATTTTGATTATTAGGTGTATAAAGTAAACTTTCAAAAATTATTTCTTCATCTTTAGTGACAACATGATTTATTTTTTTCATCATAAACATATTTATAAGCATTTTTTCTATTTCCAAAAATGACGGATTTGGTTTAACATTATTCTTTTCATTTATCAAATAGTTTTCTAATTCTTTTTTAAAAGCTTCTATTTCTAAATCTGAGTAATTATATTTTCCTAAGTTTCTATCAAATAGTTCTTCTTTTTTACTAAAATATGGCGTTGTAATATCAAGTTCTCCATATATAAATACTAAACTTCTTATTACTACCACTAAAAAAGAATTAAACTCAACACAGTTGGGTTTAGTTTTCTTATCCAGATAAGTTTTTATCGCCATATCAAACGCTTCGTTTATAAAATATGTTATCATATTATCCACCTAGTATAAATTATATCATAACTATTCGGATATTGGAATATCTAAAATGCTACTTTCACTAATTATTTCATCTCCAAAAAATGTTGGGACTCTACCATTTATCATTGTTGCATCGATTAGGATATCATATGAAAGTTTTATAGGTTCCTCACTGACTGGTGTTGTTATAAGTTCTTCTATTTCAATACTTACATATATTTCATTTAATACATTGTTTAGTCCGTAACTTGTAATTTTTGATTTTAAGTTTGTGATAATTGTACCTATGAAATTTATTTTTATTGGAATTTGGGGACCTAACGAAGAAATAATTGCAAAATCACTATTGATAAATAAAGGAACATTTATGTACACAGAATCTTCTGCAAGTTTAAATTCGCTATTTGCAAAGTTACCGGTTTCTAAATTTGTTATAGAATTTCTTACTGAGTTATTTATCATATTATTTACTGTATATGCTTTTTCTAGGTTATAATCTACTGTAAGTATTTCTCCTGCACTATTTTTGGTTATAATTAAAACATCTTTTAAGTTACTTTCATTTATTAAATCAGTATTGATTTTATCTGTAATTATTTCATATGTTATTTTTTCTAGTTTATTTTGAACTAATATATTAATTTTGGGAGTAACACTTTTAAGATACCAGTTAAGCATTGTACTGGTCGTTGAAAATATTGCAAAGAAAAAAAGTGTGAGTATTAGTAGTATCTTATTTTTTTTGTCAAAAAAAACTTTCATAATTAATTATATGAAAGTTTATCTTTAAAAACCTAAAACGTCTTTAAAAAAGAAAAACATACCTGCTAAGAAAGCTACTAAAATTAATACTACTATTATTTCTGTAACAATATTTCTTTTGCCGTCTTCTATTCCTAAATCTTCAAAATCTTTTTTATCAAATTTTGTAGAGGTTGTATAGAATTCTTCTTTTAACTGAACTGTATTATTTAATTTATTACTTACAACTTCTTTTTGTTCTTCAACTTCTTTTTTTATTTCTGCAAGTGGTGTAATTTCTGCTACTTTTTCTTTTATGCCTTCAACTACTACTGTATTTTCACTTCCCTTTAAATCACTAAATAAATCAAGATCATTTTCAATTTCTTTTTTATCCATTTTTTTCTTTTCTTCGTTAATCGTGATTGTGTTAATTAAGTCAAGTAGATTATCTTCACCTGTTTTTTTAGGTTCAGTTTCCTCTTTTTTGTAATTTTCAATATCTAAATTTTTTAAAATATCAAACTGAGTATCTCGCATTTTTTTTGCTCTATCATCTTCGTAGCTTGCTGGTTTTCCACTTCTTGCTTTATGAAGAATTGCATTAATATCATACTCTTTGGTAGCTTCTAAAATTTTATTATTATTTTCTTCTACCACTTCTTTTTCTTCGTCTATCCTAATACTTCTTCTTTTAGGTACTTCATTATATTTTGTGTCTAAAATTTTCTTTATTTTATCTATATCAATTTCGTTTTTTTTATTTTCTCCTAGAATTGTAGTGTTACTCATCACATTATAATTATCAAGTTCACCTTTATTAATATTTAAATAAAGTTCTTCATTTTTTTTAACTCTTGAAGTTCTAGTATTTTTTTCTTCTACATCATATTTTGATAACCTGCTGCTCATAAATACACCCTCTCGTAGTCTATGATATCATATTATTTATTTTTTTTAAATAATTTATTGCTTTTTTTATATATATTTACTATAATTATACAAGGAGGAAACATGAAAATAATAATAAGAGAAGGCGCTTGCATTGGATGTGGTGCTTGTATCGCAGTAGACCCTAATCACTTTGATTTTAATGAAGATGGTTTTGCTGAAGTAATAGATAATAGTGAACTTGATACAAATGCAGTTAGAAATGCTGTTGAGTCTTGTCCAACAACTGCAATTTGCGTTGAAGATTGCCCTGAAGGATGTGACTGTGGAGCATCTTGTGACTGTGGTGATTCTTGTGAGTGTACTGAAGATAATAAATGTTCAGACGATTGCAATTGTGCAAATGAAAAAAGCGAAAACTAATTCGCTTTTTATTTTGTGTAAAATTTCTTTACTTCTTTTATACTAAGTTCTTTATATTCACCAGATTTTAAATTGTCAATATACAAATGACCATACCTAGTTCTAGTAAGTTTTGATACTGGAAAACCTAATTTTTCAAATATCTTTTTAACTATATGATTTCTACCTTCAACTATGGTAATTTCCATAAGCGTAGAATTTTTTATTTTATCTTTTTTTCTTACTTTAAACTGCACTATATCCACTGGTCTATCGCTAATTGAAATCCCTCTTTTTAGTTTTTCAATTGCTACTGCATCTATAATACCTTCTAGTTTTGCTACATATGTTTTCTTTATATTATTACTAGGATGCATCAAGTGATTAGCAAAATCTCCATCGTTTGTTAAAATAATAATTCCTGTTGTATCATAATCAAGTCTTCCAACTGGGTAAATACGCTCAGGAGTATTTATTAAATCCGTTACTGTAATTCTACCTTTATCATCTGTTACTGAACTAATAACACTTCTAGGTTTATTTAATACAAAATATTTTTTTACTTTTTCTTTATTTATAATTACATTATTAATCATTATAAAATCACTTGGACTTACTTTTGTTCCAAGCTCGGTTATTTTTTCATCATTAACATGAACTTTTCCTGCAAGTATTAACTTTTCTGCTTCTCTTCTTGAGCAGTATCCATAACTTGCTATAACTTTTTGTAGTCTTTCCATAAATCAAACTCCAACTTTATTGTATCAAATTTGTCTTTATTTGTCAAAGACCTGTTATCGTTTATAGTTTTTTAAGTACCAATTAAAAAATTTAGTAGTCGCAGAATCTATTTCCAAGCTTCTTTTTTTTAGTTCTTCTTCAGTAAACTGTGCAAGTGTTTTGTTATAACCATCTGGAATAAATACTTGCCACAATCTAGATTTAGAAAAAATTTGATCTGCTCCGTTAACTTTAGAAGATATTATTCCTTTGCTAATAGCGCTAAATTCATAAAATTTATTTCCATCGTAGAATACTAAACAATCTTTAAAATACGCTTTTCTATTTTTTACGTTTTTCATATCGTCTAGTAACTTTTCAATATTGTTTGCTATTCCGCTTCTTTTTACAAATGCACCAGGATACCCAGGGTTATTTGGATAATCCTCAATATAAAAACCACAGTCAATTGTAAAGCATGGCTTTCCTACCTTCTTAAATGCTTTTATCGTTTTGTCCTTAGCTATTTTTGACAAATCATTAATTTCTAATTCTTCAATATCTAAATTTTCAAAGTTTAAATTAACACCCATTATTTTTGCTTTCTCGTTTACTGAGTAAAACTTACCTTTATTACTTGTAATATATACTAAATTTTCTTTCATAAAAAATCCTCCTTAAATACATATTAGCATTTAAAGAGGAAATATATTTGTCACTTATTAATATTTATTAGTTTTATTCTATCTAGGTAAAAATGTCTTACTTCATTTCTTAAATTACAAAAAGCTGCTACACCCCATTTATTATTTAATAAAAATAATTCATATGGGTAAATATCTCTTTTTGTTATTTCATTTGACTTTGTATAATATTCGATGTAACACTTACTTTTATTTTTGATCGCTTTTGCCAGTATATTGTATATATCTTTATTTTTTATTTCAATATTTTCTCGTTCTATGAATCTTTTTGGCATGCTTACTTTTTGATTTAATACATAGCCACCATAGGGACCTTTTATTGTATCTAAGTATATTCCTGCTTTTTCTAGGTCCTCTTTATATACTCTAATCATACGAGTTGAGACTTCAAGAATATCTGCAAGTTCTTTAACTGAGTATTTTCTACCTGTACTCATATACTCGATCATCAATAATATATTACTAACTTTTGACATAACTTCTCCTAATAATTATTAGTATAGCATAACATTTATCTAAAAGAAAATATTTGTTATAATTATAGAAAGAGTTAAACCCATAAAATCTGCAAACAAGCCTACTTTTAAAGCATATCTAGTTTTAAATATTTTAACACTACTAAAATACAGGGCTATAACATAAAGAGTTGTATCTGTGCATCCTTGCATTATTGAAGCTAGATTTCCTGCAAATGAATCCGGTCCATATTTAAGTAATATATCATTCATAATACTAAGAGTTGCAGCTCCTGATATAGGTCTTAAAAGAGCCATTGGAAGTATTTCTATCGGTATATTTAAACTTCTTAAAATTGGAATAAAAGAGTTTGTCACGGCAAGTAATACTCCACTATCTAAAAATATATTGATTGCAAATATCATAGCTATAATTGTAGGGAAAATACTAAATGTTAAACTCATACCTTCTTTTGCACCTTCTAAGAATGAGTCGTAAATATTTATTTTTTTCTTAAGTCCATAAAGTACAATAATTACTATAAATGTTGGTATAATTATGTTTGAAAAATTACTCACCATTTTTTCTCCTTATTAAATAATCTAAGAACAAACCAAGAAAGTTAGATATAAGTGTTGCTAAAATTGCCGGAATTATTATTGCAGATGCATTGGTGCTTCCAGCTGCTATTCTTAAAGCTATTACTGTAGTAGGTATTATAGTTACACCACCTGTATTTAATACTAAGAAAGTAATCATTGATGATGAGGCTGTATCTTTTTTAGGATTTATTTTTTGAAGTTCATTCATTGCTTTAAGACCAAAAGGTGTTGCTGCACTACCAAGACCAAGCATATTTGCTGCTACATTTGATGCTATATAACCAAGTGCTGGATTATCTTTTGGAACTTTTGGAAATAAAATTTTCAGTATAGGTCTAAATATTTTAGCAATTTTAATTAAAAGACCACTTTCTTCTGCTATCCTCATGATTCCTGTCCAAATAACTATTATTGGAAGTATTGCTATTATTAATTCTACTGCTTCATTTCCATTAGTTAATATACTTGTATTTAGTCCTTCTAAATTACCAGATGTTACACTATAAAAAACGCCTATAACTATTAAAGATGCCCAAACTATATTCACCATGATTTAAACCACCCTACAAGTTTTTGCCACCATGATAATGATTCTTCATTTTTATATAAATTTTCTTCATGAACTAGTTTTTCATTATAATAGACTTTTGCTAATCCTACGACTGTACCTACTGGCTTATTAAATAATTCATATTTAATTTCTAAGTTTTCTTTATCATCTTTTTTAATTAGCATATTATAATCATTTTTTATATAAATATTTTCTTTGGGCGCTACTATATTTTTATCTAATATTTTGTAGTTTATATAAGAAGAGAATACTTCTTCATATAATGAAATATGGTCATTCCAGTCATTCCCATCATTTATTGTTACTACAACAAGATCCATACCGTCTTTTGATGCTGTTGTTACCAGTGTTCTTCCTGCTTTTTCAGTATAACCAGTTTTTCCTCCTGTTATATAATCATATTTTCCTAATAGTTTATTTTTATTTGCCCAAGAATAAGATTTATAATTTGATTTTACTGTGTAATTTTCTGAACCACTTATCTTTTTAAAATCAGTATTTTCCATAGCATAACTTGTTATTACCGCCATATCATATGTACTAGACTTATTTTCACCATTTGAATCTTCTAGACCATGTGAATTATGGAAAATTGTATCTTCTAAATCTAACTTTTTTACAGTTTCATTCATAAGAGAGGCAAACTCTTCCATAGAACCTGACACTTCATTTGCAAGAACAATAGCTGCATCATTTCCACTTCTTAGCATAAGTCCATATAATAAGTCTCTGATAGTTAGTTTTTCTCCAACTTCAATATATATAGCACTACCATATGCTTTTAATACTTCTTCATCAACTGTAATTTCTTTATCCAAATCTTCTACATTTTCTATAACTACAATAGCAGTCATTATTTTAGTAATGCTTGCTATTAAATAACTTTCGTTAATGTTACTTCCTTTTAAAACATTATTTGTATTTTGATCCATAATGATATAACTAGATGCACTTATAGCATTTATATTAATTGGTATAATTAATAAAACTAATAAAACTATTTTTTTCATAAAATCTCCTAAAAAATTATATGACTGTAAATTAAAAAAAGAATATTTCTATTCTATTTCTTTAACCACATGAACATTCCTGCTTCTACTACATTTTCTTTAGATTTAAACCCAAACTTATTATAAAAGTTTGAATTATGATTTGTACATACTAATTCTACTATCATTTTTTCATTTTCTAGTAGCGTTTCATTTAACTGCTTAATTAAGTTTTCTATTAATTTTCTTCCTACACCTTTACTTTGAAAGTTTGGTTTTACTATTACATCTGCAATTAACGCTGACCCTCCGTGATCTGTAATTGCTCTAGCCATTCCTACTATTTCACCATCTATTACATATTTTGTAGTAATACTATTATTAACTCCATTTAAAAGTTGTCTGTCACTTGGTATTTTCCAGTTTACAGATATTAACATTTCTTTAAATTCTTCTATTGTTAACTTATTTTCTATTATCATAATTTCTCCTTGTTATAACTTAAAAATGCTATATTAAAATAACTTAGTAACTATTAAATCTTCTGAGTGAAGTTCATGATTTTTACCTAGAATTATGTTTTCATAAAATTTAGTTAAAAAAGTATAATCTTCTTTAATACTCTTCTCATAGTTTGTATAACAGCTTCTTACTAAGGCATTTCTATAATATGTTGATTTTTCCTTAAATACTGAGTTATTAACTTTGTAGTTTAAATTTATTAAATATTTTTGAATAAATACAGCCGTTGTTCTAGTGTTACCTTCCCTAAATGGATGTATTTGCCAAATATCAGATGTAAATTTTGTTATACCATTTATTAAACTAACTATCCCCTCTTCAATATAATTTTTTTCTTTTTCCATTGATAAATCATATATCAAAGATTCATTTAACATACTTTTATCTCCATATAATACAGTATCATTATTTAATATTTTTTCTTTTTTACTAATATCAATTTCTCTAAAATTTCCAGCAAAGTCATATATATCTTGAAACAAATACTTATGTATATATTTGAAGTAATCTACACTTAATTCAAAATAATCTTCATTTAATAATTCTACAATTCTAGTTGAAACAAAGTCACACTCGAATCTTTTTTCATCAAAAGTACCATTTTTTTCTTTTTCTTCGTAGTAGTTACGTAAACAATTTTTAATATCATCTACGGATATTTCACCTTTTATATTTTCATCTAGTAACTCTTCTAAATATTCAGACGGACTTAGGTTATCTACTTCTTGTAGCCCAATAGCCATGTCCCATTTTGATTTTTTAATATTATATTTACTTTCTGGTATTTCAATATAGTTATTTGTGCTTGAATCTAATTCTTTTTCACTCATATTATCACTTTTTCTTTCTATTATTATTTTACCAAATTGTCTATAATAAGTCCATAAGATTATAAATAAAAAGAATGCTTGAGGCATTCTAGTTACTTAAATTTTTATTTAAATAGTAAAACATAGTTACAGTAATTATTATTGTTATTGCTCCGATTATTAAATATGCACTATTTATATTTAAGTTATCAATCATAATTCCTGTTAATATACCAAATGATCCACCAATTAATGTTACAACTAGACTATGATATGACAGTATGGTTGCTCTTTTTTCAGATGGAGAATATTTATTAATATACTTTTGGAATGTTGTCGCCGATATACCACGATATATTTGTTGTAAAAGTATTCCTATAATACCTATTTTTATTGTTACAAATCCTAAAATCATATAAGAAATAATTAGTATTATCCCTAGTATAATTAATGTATATGGTTTTGTTTTTTCAATATATAATCCATTATATCTGGATGCTAACAACGCTACTACATTAAATATTGCAAATATTATACCAAAATACTTTTCATCTACTCCCACACTTATAAAATATGGTGCATATGTATGAATAAGTGATGCATATGTCATATTAATAAGTGCAGCATATATAATAACAGTTCTAAGTTTTTTGTGCTTGTAAATATATTTACCACTTTCTTTAATTTGAGTAATATACTTTTCACTTGTAATGTTTGCAGTACTACTATGTTTTATTTCCTTAAATTTAGCAAATATTAGAAATGCTATAAATATAATAGTACCAGATATGAAAAATGGTAATTTAGGATTAATTGTATATAATAGCGATGCAATAATAGACCCTATTAACTGAGATAAAAATACATACTGTCTAGCTATACCTTTTATTTTGGCATATTCTTTTTCCCTGCCATCTTCTTTAAGTGTGTCATAAAATAATGCTTCATCTGCTCCACTTATAAGAGTAGCACCTACTGCAAGAATTGTTTCAATTGCAATAAAGTACCAAAATGAAGAATATAATGGATATAAACATAAACTAACTGCTATTAATATAAGACCAAGTAAAACGCTCTTTTTATGTCCGTATCTATCTGCAAATGCACCAGTAGGTACTTCAAAAAATGCTACTGCTATTTGATAATAACTTGCTATAATGAATATTTCTGTAAAACTTAAGTTATTAAGGATATAAAATATTGTAATAATTGGAGCTACCCATATAGAACTTTTACAGAACAAATAATACTTATAATTTTTTAGTATATAATTTGCTTCTTTTGATTTTTTCATAATTTCCTCCTTTCTTTTTTAGATAATTTTGTATAAAAAAATACGCAATCACCTTATATTGTGACTCCGCATTTTGCGTGTAGGTTTTATACCTGAGATAGCTCGCCTATTTAAAACTTATATCTCCTCACTAACTAAATTATATAATTTAGTAACATATTTGTCAATATTTATATATCTATTTTATCTATTTTTGATTTTATTACATCTTTATTATATGGTTTTGAAATATAATCTGCAAAGCCCTCATCTTTATAGATTTTTTCTGAATTTGACAATGCATCTGCTGTTACTGCTATTACTGGTGTATTGAAATCTTTTAACTTTTTTAAATTTCTAAGAACTTCTGAACCCGACATATTTGGCATCATTATGTCCATTAAAATTAAATCATACTTATTTCCTGCTTCTATTTTTTTTATACAGTCATTTCCTTCTAGGCTAATATCTATTTTATAATTAAAATCTTTTAACATGTTTTTTGCAACCTTTATGTTTAATTCGTTATCATCTACAATCAATATTTTTTTTACTACTTTGTATTGTTTTATATTTTTTGCTTTTTTGATTTCTTTTTCTACATAATCTGATTTTGCTATCTTTTGAGGAATTTTTATCACAAACATACTACCATGACCGTAGCTTGATTTTACATTTATTCTTCCACCTAATAATTCTACTAAATTTTTAGTAATAGCTAGCCCAAGTCCGGTGCCTTCTACAGTTGAGTTTTTTTCAGCATCTAATCTTTCGAATTTATTAAATAATTTTTCGATATTTTCGGATTTTATTCCTTTTCCGGTGTCATTAACAGTTATAATCAAAGTACAAACACCCTTAATATTTATGCATTTTACAATTACTGATACTAAACCTCTATCTGTATATTTAATTGCATTTGATACTAAATTATTTAAAATTTGTTTAATATGTACCCTATCCCCTAATAATATTTCTGGTACATCCGAGGCTATTTCTAAATTAAGTTTAATATTTTTTTCACCGATGCGATATTCATTAACTTTTATAATTTTTTTTACTTCGTCTATAATAGAATAATTTTCTTCATTAATTTCCACATTATTTGTTTCTATTTTATTAAAATCTAACACATTTCCTACGATTTCCAATAATGTCTGTGAAGCATTTGTAATATCTGTTAAATCCTCTTTAAAATTGTCTTCTAGTTTGTATTCTTCTAAGGCTAAGCTACTTAAACCATAGATTGCATTTAAAGGCGTTCTTATCTCATGACTCATACTTGCTAAAAAATCTGACTTTGCTTGATTGGATTTATCTGCTAAATCTTTAGCTAGATTCAGTTCAGCAATTAATTTTAAATCTGGATTTTCTAAACTAAAATATATAAATAATATTGCAATTGTATGTGATGGTATTAATAGAATTATATCATGGTTATAATACTGTATAATAACACTTAAAATTGCAAATATAATTACTAAAATTATAGTTATTGTACTTTTTTTATTTAAATTTTCTTTCTTTTTAAGTGCATTATAAACTATAATACTTAACCCTATTACACCCACAATATAAGCAAAAATCACACTTGGCCCTGTTGGATAAATATAGTTATTCTCAGAAATGAAATTTATTGGTAAAGCCATTACTAAAATTGCTGATATAATATAAAATATCTTTATTTTGAATTTAAATTTTAATAATTTTTTGTCATTTTTTTTTGTTATTAAATTCGAAATAACATAAAAATATATAATTAATATATACATAAATACTAAATAATATAGCATTACTAACTCATTTAGAAAATTTACAATATAAGTATCAACTCCATTTATCAATAACAAAAATATTGTCATATCAATAACTAGTCCTAAAATATTTACAAATGTCAATATTTTAAAACATTTATTTTCTATACTATCTACTCTTTTCTTGGAATAAAAATCATATAACAATACAAAAATAACTATTAAAAAATTTATACTACTAACAATATTTATTATCATCTTTTACCACCTATATTCTTATTTTAACATATAACTCATCAACTTCACTATTTTTTATTAGTTTTTTTGTTGTATTTTCTCCTTTATAATCTATGTACATTAAATTATCTTCATTAAATGGTGCGTAATAACCTTCATTATCAGCTGCAAGTTCTGCATATTTGCGTTTACCAGTTACTTGACTCGATGTGAAAGCATCATAAAATTTAACAGCTGATACTCCATATTTTGAACATACATAATTTACTATTTCACTTTTTAATAACAATACATTGTCCTTCAGTACTATTTGGGCAACTACTCGGTCATTATTTGTTTCATCTTTAAATTTTGATATTTCCCACTCTTTAATTGGACCATTACTATCTAATGAATATTCAATATCAAATAGATATTGTGTGTTACCAAATTCATCTTTGTAGCAATCAGTATCTCTACCTAGCATTGTATATGTTTTATCTACTGGGTTTTGTTCTGTTATATCAAATGGGTTATACCATATTATACCATTTTCTTCAAACCATACTTTATTAGTTGCTTCTTCATTATCTAGGTATCTATCTGCTTGAGCTGCACTAGATGCTTGAAGATAACCTCTTTGTCCTATTTCAACTTCCTTATTTGTGTATGGATTTTCTACTATTCTTACTATTGTACCTGGTATTGGTTTTCCTGTTTCATTTGTAATAGTACCCAGTGGTGAGTAATAGCTTGTAAATATACTTGAACCAAGTTCTCCAGTTCCACCACCTAGAGATATTCTTTGCTCACAACCATTTTCTTTTAACCATGAGTTTATCATATTGATGTTTCCGATTGTAATTGGTTCTCCACCTGATCCAGCTCTTGATATGTTTTTTAGCGCGTCTTTATTTTTATACTTATGATTACAAGCTTCAATCCAAAAACTTCCAGCTGCAACTGTGTGATTTATATCTTTATTATATAAATCTGATGCAAATGTTGTACGGTCATATATTGGTTGAGGAACCATGGTTTTGCATCTACTCATAAGTAAATATAATCCATAAAACATTCCTGTTGTATGTGATGTTGGTATCACTTCCAACGATCTATCACCGATTTTATCATGTAAATCTAACCCATTATGCATTTCTAGCAAGGCATTTGCTGCATACTCTTTAAAAACTATACACTTAGGTTTTCCTGTAGTTCCACTTGTATAGGAGTAAATACTATCCCTATTAATATCTACCTCAACTGGTTTAATTTTTCTAAATGGATTTTTACCTGCACGAATAAACTCTTTCATTTTGATAAAATTTATATGTTTTAACTTTTTTATGTCTTGCTTACAATCTTCCAAGAAGTTTTTATCTTCAAATTTTTTTCTAATACTCTCTGGCATCTTTCTTAAATCATCATAAAATCCTTTTTGGTCTTTTGGTAATAAATCATTTAAAGATACTATAATTATATTTTTAATTCCTGTTTCTTTAATCTTGTTTGATATGAAAGGTAAATACATATCAAGAATAATTAATGTATCTGAGTTTTTATTATCTGTATATTCTTTCAAATCACTTCTTAGAAATAAAAAGTTTACATTATTACTTATTATACCTCTATCTTCCATTGATAATAATGAAAATATATTTTCAACTGTTGGCGGAAGTGAAGTTGTAACTACAAATCCTTCTTTTAAATTTAATGAATCAAATCCTTTTGAATATATATTCACGTTTTTTGGTATGTCTCCATATGTGAATACTCTTCCGTGATAGTCAACAAATGGTACATCTAGATGATTCGTAACTCTTGACATTATATTTTCATATACATTCATGTTATAAATATCTATACCATTGATCGTTTTTACAATTTTTTTCCCCTCAGGAATAACTCTTTCCATATCTTTACTATTAATTATTTCCATAAACGCCCTCCTAAAATAATTAATTTTATTATACTACAAAAAAAAGTTATTGCAAATAACTACTTTTAATTAAAAAAATGAAGAATTTACTCTTCATAATTATATATACCATGTATTTTTTCTAAGTCAGCGTTGGTTACTGAATTTAGTTTCCAAACATCATTTTCTTTTATTACTTCAAACTCTAGATTATATTCGATTTTGTCTGTTACCTTTTTCAATCTATTTAGTTTATATTCCATGTATAATTCATTTGAATATTTTCCTTCATCATCATGAAACTCTTCAACATTTTCTTTTAAATATGCAGCAGATTCTTTTGATGCTTTATAATAATCATAAACTGATATTTTAACTGTTACTACTGCTTCATCTTCGTCATAAGTTTCTTCAATAATTTCGTATTTTAAATCTTCGTATTGCTTTTTTAATATTGCTCTATAAAGTTCTTTTTGATCTTTGCTTAAATCTTCTTCTTCAACTACTTTTTCCATATCAAGCATTACTTCATATGATAAGTCTTGATAACTATTTAAATAACCTTCTACTGGAGTTTTAGCCGTGCTAGTTACACTGCAGCCAATTATAAAAATGCTTAAAAGTAACATTAATATTTTATTCATAATATACCTCTTTTATAGTATGCTTTTATAAAAAAATATTATACACTTTTATTACTAATTTTAAGTATGTCATATAGTTTATACATATCTTCATTAAACGTATTTAATTTATTTTTTAATTCTTTAATTATATTCTTATTACTACTAGGTACTTTATAAAATATGTAATGATATAGAAATTTTAATTTTTCAAAATCTTTATTACGCATTAGAGTATCTAGTTCATCTTCTATGTAAGTTTTCATAATAATTTCTTTTCTATTTACAGATTTAGGTAAACTACTCATTACTTCATATTCTAGTTTATATTTTTTTAAAGTATACGATATATCTTCGATAGAAAGCTCATCTTCATATGATAAAGTACTGTAGAAAATACTTTCTCCCTTTTTATTAAATATAACTGCTACTGATGATGATAAATCTGTAAATATACATGAGTAGTTTATATATCCAGTTTTATACTTTGTTTTTCCTTCTATTAATTTTAAAAATTCATTAGAAACTTTTATTTTTGAAGAATATATTTCTGTAAATGTTTTAAAATTTATTGGAATTAAAGGTATTTTATTAATTATTTTTATTTTATCCTCGCTGTTCCACTCAAATTCTTTATAATAGTTATCTAAAAAATTTAGATTTACGTCGTAATAATAATTCACTTTTTGTTATCCTTTCTATAATATATACAAGCATAATAATACCTACTACGAAAAACCAAAAAAATGGTTTCTTAATAATAAAATTTACAAAATATCCAAAACTATACCCTAAAAGTAAAATATTCGAATAAACAATGCACATAAATATGCCATTACTTATAAAAAGTATACTTAAAATTATTAATAATAACATAATCATACTAAATTTTATTTATATTTTGTTAAAAATATTATATAATTATTTAGTGAGGTGTTTATATGGAAACTTTAAGATATGTGATACTAGGAATAATACAAGGAATTACAGAGCCTATTCCAGTATCGTCAAGTGGGCATATTTATTTGTTTAAGGAATTATTTAATACTAATATTTTTAATTCACTTAACTTTGAGATAATTGCTAACTTCGGATCGTTTATAGCGATACTAATTATATTTTGGAAAGATATTATAGATTTAATACAAAATTTCTTTAGTTATATATTTAATAAAGAAAAAAGAAAACTTACCAAAGATAAATTTAGATATTGTATTTACTTAATTATATCTACTATTCCAGTTACAATTACTGGATTATTATTTAAAGATGCTCTTGAAGAAAATTTGTTATCTGTGTATTTTCTTGCTGTTGCATTTTTAACTACTGCATTAATGTTATTTATTGTTAGAAAAAATAAAGGCGATAAAGGTGATGATAACATCACTTTAAAAGACGCTATTGTTATTGGATTATTTCAATCAATCGCTATTTTTCCTGGTATTTCTAGAAGTGGAGCTACATTAGTTGCATGTTTACTTTGTAATCTAAAAAGAGAAACATCACTTAAATATACTTTTATTTTATACTTCCCTGCTAGTGTTGGTTCTTTAATACTTGGGGCTAGTGACTTTTTAGATACTAGTGAAAGCTCTTTAGTAGTTCCTTATCTAGCTGGTATGGTAGCTGCTGGCATTATTACATATTTTTCTTATAAATGGCTTAGTGATTGGGTAAAAAAAGGAAAACTACATTATTTTTCAGTTTACTGCATTCTACTAGCTATATTTATATTTATTTATTTTAGATAACAAAAAGAAAAAGAACTTAAGTGTTCTTTTTTATTTGTGTTTGTGTTTGTTTTTTTGTATTTTAAAGTGTGAGTTTAAGTTTTTAATTTGTGGTATTTTTTATTTCTTAGGGTATCATTCCTCCTTACATATACATAATAACATTCATTTATGAAAATTTTATGAAGAGAAAATGAAATCTATTTGATTATGAAATAAAATATTGTTCCTTTATCACTTGTTTTAACTCCATACTCATATTTATGAAGTAAAAATATTTCTTTAACTATTGATAAACCAATACCAGAAGATACAACATTTCGTTTATGTTTTTTGTCAGTCTTATAATATTTTTCCCATATATTATTTATGTCTTTTTCTTTAATACCTTTTCCTGTATCTTTTACTTCGAAATAAAATCCACCAGAATTTCTTTTCTTGACAGTTATATATACTTTTTTATCATCACCAGTATAATTTATAGCGTTATTAACAAGATTATAAATTACTTGATTTATTTTACTTTTATCTGCTTTTATCATTACTGTTTTAGGCATTTCTACTATAAAATTATAATCTTCAGTTTCTTTTATTATTTGATAATTTTTAACTAAACTATTTATCTCAACTGCTAAGTCGTATTTTTCAGCATTAAGTGTATTATTTTTACTTTGAAGTTTTGAGATATCTAATATATCATTTACTAAGAGTGTTAATCTATCTGTTTCACTTATAATTATATTTAAATGTTCTTTTTGTTTTTCTTTATCAGTATAAGATATATCTCTAATCATTTCTGTATATGCTTTAATCATTGTTAGTGGTGTTTTTAAATCATGTGATACATTTGCTAGTAAATCTCTTTTTAATTCTTCTGTCTTACCTATTTCACTCTTAGCAAGGTTAAGTGCATCAACAAGTTCATCAACTTCTTTAATTCCATTTTTTTCAAAATTAATTTCTTTACCAGTTCCTAAGAATTTTGCTTTATTTGTTATCTTGGTAATTGGTTCTACTATTTTTGTAGATAAAAAATAACTAAGTAAAACAGAGATTATAATTGCTATTAATGTTAAGTATAAAAGCTGATCCCTAAGTAAATTTGTAATTACAGATGTGTCTTCTAAATTAGCATATATAAATATTGAACTTTCATTATTTTTAATACTGTATATAACCGATTCTGTTTCGTTGTCGTCATTTACAAATCTGTATTGGTGAGACTCCTTATTAGATGTACTAAAATCTTCCATCATTTCAGATAAATCATCACTCGCGTTATTAAAAGGACAACCACTCATTTTTAAATTATATGTACTACTTACAAATTCACCAGTACGTACTATACAAACTTCATTTTCGTAAGCAAGCGAATCTAGTAAGTAATCTAGATTGTTCCCATTTTCTGGTATAGCCTCAATTATACTACCTATTTTGTCAAGTTGATAACTCTCAAAAAATATTTTAAACATTACTTGAGTACTTGACCAAAGTAAAATTAGCACTATTGTTATAAACGTTGTTACATATAGCGTAGTTTTAAATCTATAACTACTAAACCTATTCTTTAAATTCAAATTTATAACCTACTTCCCTGACAGTTTTTATCATGTTTCGGTATTTTCCCAAGTGATTTCTAAGTGTTTTAATGTGTGTATCTATAGTTCTATCATCACCATAAAAATCATATCCCCAAACATTAGATAATAGTTTTTCTCTTGTAAGTGCAATATTTTTATTAGTTATTAAATATTTAAGCAAATCATATTCTTTTGGTGTTAGCATTACTTCTTTACCATCTATTAATACTTCGTGTGCTAACTCATCAATTTTTATACCTTTTATTTCTATGACACTTTCTTCTTTAGTACTACGTTTTTTTACTGCCTTTACTCTTGCAACAAGTTCTTTAGGGCTAAATGGTTTTGTTACATAATCATCGATTCCTAAATCAAACCCAACAAGTTTATCAAATTCTTCACTTCTTGCCGATAACATAATTATAGGTACATCTTTACTTTTTTTTATTTCTTTCGCTGCAGAATATCCATCCATTTTAGGCATCATAATATCCATTATTATTAAATCTATTTCTTCATTTTTAGTTATTTCTACAGCCTTAAGTCCATTTTCTGCTTCAAAAATATTATATCCTTCCAGTTTTAAATACTCATTTATAACTGATCTTATTAGATCTTCATCATCTACTACTAATATATTCATTTGTTTCACCTCTTTTTTTAGTTTACTATACTTTTGTGAAAAATATATGAAAAAAACGCTATTTTATTTAGCGCCTTCTTCTAATTTTTTCACTGTACTTTTAAGTGATTTAATTGTTTTTACTCTTACTTCTTCAGCCAACTCTTCAAGTTTTGGTTTAGCAGTTTTTCCAGCTTCTACTATTAAATCTTCAAGTTTCTTTTCAATTGCTTCAGCTTTTTCTTTTGCAACTTTTAAAACTGTTTCTTTATCTAAATTTTTTAAGTCAGTTTCTATATCTTTTATCTTTTTTGTTAAACTATTTTTTAGTTCTTCAGTATCTGTTTCCTTAATACGCTCAATTAATTCATCAATTTTAGCTTTAAGGTCTGCTCTAGTTTCTTTTCCTGATTTAGGCGCTAGTAATAGTGCAGCTGTTGCCCCTATTAGTGCTCCCATTAAAAATTTTCCACCATTTCTTGCCATAATTATTTATCCTCTCCTTTATCTTTTCTACTAATTAGTTTACCCAAAAGTCCTGTAAAAAATTCAAAAACTGTATCAGTTAAACTTGCTAATCTATCAGATGCAAAATCGATTATGTTAAATATTGGGTTTAAACTTTCAAATTTTTCTGTTACTTCGTCAACTATTTTCTCTACTTTATTTAAAGTAATAATTGCCTTTATACCTAATATTATTCCTACTACTAATAGTACTATTAATAATATATAAATAATAACTGGTAATATTTCTAAAAGTGCTTCCACTAAATTTCACTCTCCTCTTTATTCTCGTACATTGAATCTATTAAATCAAATAAATCATTTTCTAGAGTATCATCATCATCAAATTCATCCATTATCGGTGCTTTTCTTTCTTTAGGAGTAACTGGTACACTAGGTACTTTAATTTCTTCTTCTAACTCAAAATCATCTTCTAAGTCTATTTTGATATGTGATGTATCTTCTAGTAATTCATCAATTGTTTTAACTTTTTCTTTTTTCTCATATTCTGGTATTTCACTATCAACAGTTTTTTCTTCATAAAATGTGCTCATTGGTTCATCAAGTGTAACTTCAAGTTTTTCAAGTTCTCCAAAGGCTTTTTTTCTAACTTCATCTACATTTATAGAAGCAGTTGTAAATTCTTCTTTATTTTTTATATCTTCAGGCTTATAATCCTGATTTAATACACCATAAACTGGAGATATTACTGGTGAAGGTTTAAATTTTCTTTTTTCTTTTACTTCATGAGTTTCAACTTTATCAAGTCTATTAAATTCTGGTCTTTTTTCAACTTTTTTAGGTCTGTCGTAATCAAACCCTCTTTCTTGAGTATTTGTTCTTTCTCTTGTCATTGCCGATCTACTATTTACTGCTTGTCTTAAAGGTTTTGGCGGTGTTAAATCACGCTCAAACTCGTCTTCATCAAATTCAGGAAATGGAAAAGAAGATTCTTGTTTTACTGCTCTTGGCTCTGGTGCTGGCTGTGTGTAAACTGGTTTTTCATAAACAGGTTGCTCGTACACAGGCGCTTCGTATACTGGTTCCTTTGGTCTTGGTGCTGGTGCGACTGTTTCTCTTACTGGCACGTTTTCTTTTACTTCTTCTTTTTTAGGAGCGTTTACTTCCTCTTCATCAAATAAAATGTCTTTCATCTTTTTTAAAAATTTCATAATTAATCTACCTTCCTTAATTTATTAGATCTGGGTCATAAACTTCTTCTTCTGGTGGTACAAAAGAATCTTCATATTTCAAAATTGTACTTTCACTACTGTCAGTATTAAATATATTATACTCTTCAGCTGTAAAACTTAATATATCTTCCCCAAGCATGTTTTCAATGATATTATCATTATACTTTATACTTTTTAATAAATTTGTCGCATAAACAATTGATTCGTTTATATCGTCATAATTTACCATTACTTCTATTTTAGCATAATTATACATAATTTCAATTAAATATTTATCATTTTCTTGTAAATTTATCTCTAAATAACCAAATTTGTCATTATATTCAAATTTTTCTGAGTAATAAATATCATTGTTTACTTGATAAATGCTTTCTATTTCATTATAATAACTAACCATATCAATGTATAAATAATAAGTATATTTATTATTAGTTATTACCTCATTGTACAAAGTGTTTTCATCAACTTGCATACCTCTTGGTAAATAATATTTATAACCAACCCTGTAAACATTGGTATTATTTTCAGTTATACCTATAGTTTTTAGTGCTTCATCAGTAGTCATCTGATCAACATTTTGACATCCAGTAATCATGCACATACCTATCAGTAATAAAAATACTTTTTTCATACCATGCTCCTTTATATAATGATTATACCAAAAAAAAAGAAAAAATAAAATACTTCTTTATTCTTTTTATTATTTTATAATTTATTAAACAATATTTCCATCTATTTTGTAGCTAGTAAATACTTGATTTTTACTCCTTCACTTGAAAATTTTGTTTCATATTCAGTCATGACATTAAATTTATCTTCACTATGCAAATCATAACTTACACTTGGTAACTTATAACCATAATTTTCAAGTGCCCAAAGAGAATACTCAAATAAATCATCATTATCTGTTTTCATTTCAATAATGCAGTTACTAGCAAATAATTTATCATATACTTTCAACTGATTTTCATGGGTTAATCTTCTTTTAGCATGTCTATCTTTTGGCCAAGGGTCAGAGAAATTTAAATACATCTTACTAATTTTACCTTTTAGTAATTCTTCACTATTTACTACATCCATTACCATTACTTTAACATTTGACAAATTTTCTCTTGCTATCTTTTTAATAGCAATACTTGCTACTGCTTCATATTTTTCCATTCCAATAAAGTTTATATTAGGGTATTCTTTAGCCATACCTATTATAAAATCTCCTTTACCCATACCTATTTCTAGATGAATTTCATTATTATTTTCGAATTTATTTTCTAAATTATAATAAAAATTACACGAATCTAAAACTAATGCCTTATCTTTAGGATTTCTCATTCTCATATTATCACTTCTTTCTAGTTTTCATATAATGAATTAGGAGGTAAATTTTAATGAAAAAAAATCGAGCGGCTTTTTTTAACGAAACTACTGATTTTAATCAATTTAGTCAAAACACTTATAGTGCTAATATGCCTAATCCAAATATGATGTATCAAAATAACCCGGGGGTTAATATGCCAAATATGTCGGCTCAATCAAGTTTCCAGACTAACAATATGATTCCCCAACAACCAATGATGCCACCTCAACAAATGAATATGAACAATTCAATGAGTGACCTTGATGCTAGGCTTGCCAAAATTGAAAGACAGATAAACAGACTTGAACACAGAGTTACTAAACTAGAACAAAATACTACACTTTCTACTGATGATTTTAACTCAACTGTCAACGATATGTATATGGTTTAGTTATATAAAATCATAGCACTGAAACAATATATTTGTTCTTCTCCTGAAATACCTATTGCCACTTGATACTTGATATCTATTATATCACTTTCAAGTTCACTTAAAAAGGTATTTACAGATTTTTCTAAATCTTTTTCATGCATTTCATCGAAAATTTTTATTTTCACTTTCATCACCATTAATATTGTATTATTTTTATGACGAAATATTTGTCGAAAAAAAAACGATTTTGAATTTTCAAAATCATTTTTTATTTTGCTTCTTCTAAAACTCTAGTTTCACGTATAACTGTGATTCTTACAGTTCCAGGATATTGCATTTCTTTTTCTATACGTTCTTTTATATCTCTAGCTATTTTATAACTATTTTTATCATCAACTTCTTCTGGCTTAACCATTACTCTAAGTTCTCTACCTGCTTGCATTGCATATGTTTTTTCAACACCTTCATAAGAGTTCCCTATTTCTTCAAGTTGTTCTAAACGTTTTATATAATTTTCTAACGAGTCATTTCTTGCTCCAGGTCTTGCAGCTGATAAAGTATCTGCTATAGCAACTAATACTGCAATAACACTTTTTGCGTCCTCATCGCCATGATGTGACATAATTGAGTTTAATACTATATCATTTTCTTTGTATTTTTTAGCAATATCATAACCTATTTCAACATGGCTACCTTCGATTTCGAAGTCTATTGCTTTTCCAATATCATGTAATAATCCCGCTCTTTTTGCAAGAGTAACATTTTCACCAAGTTCTGATGCCATTAATCCCGCAAGATTTGCTACTTCAATAGAATGAGTTAAAGCATTTTGACCGTAACTTGTTCTAAATTTAAGTTTACCAATTAAAGTAATTATTTCAGGATCTAATTTAACTATTCCTAAATCAGTTGCTGTTTTATTACCAATTTCAATAATTTTAGCATTAATGTCATTAGTTACTTTTTCGTATACTTCTTCAATTCTAGATGGATGTATTCTACCATCTTTGATTAGTGTTTCTATTGTAACTTTTGCAATTTCTCTTCTAAGTGGATCAAAAGATGAAATAACTATTGCTTCTGGAGTATCATCAATAATTAAATCTACTCCTGTAATTGATTCTATAGTTCTAATATTTCTTCCTTCGCGTCCAATTAAACGGCCTTTCATATCGTCATTTGGCAAATCAATTGTACTTACAGTTTGCTCTCCAACGATATCATCAGCGTAACGTTCCATACTACTTACAATAAGTTGTTTTGCTTTTTCGTGAGCAGTAAGTTTTGCCTGACTTTCTTCAGTTTTAATATAGTCAGCTATTTCTAGTGCCATATTTTTTTCAACAATTTCCATTATCTTATCTTTAGCTTTATCTTTGCTAAGTCCAGATATTTTTTCAAGCTCTTTAAGTTCTTCTTTTAAAAGCTTATCCATTTTATCTTCTTTTTCTTGCAATCCAGCTTGCTTAGCTAATAAATTGTGTTCTTTTTCATCAATCATTAAATCTCTTTTAGTGAGAATTTCTTCTCTTTTATCTAAATTTGACTCTCTTGTCAATAGTCGATCTTCTTGTGCTAAAATTTCGGATTTTCTTTCTTTAATTTCAGCATCAGTTTGTTGTTTTAATTTATATGATTCTTCTTTAAGTTCAAGTAGACTATCTCTTTTGTGTTTACCTGCCTCTTTTTTAGCATCTTCTAAAATTTTAGCAGCACTTTTTTCAGTATTTGATTTCTTTAAAATACTTATTAACTTTACACAAGCTATTCCTAGTACAATTCCAAGAATAAGAGTTAAAATGGTACTTTGCATATTTTCCATTTCTTCCTCCAATATTTATAGAATAAAAATAACTTCTATAAGTTTATTATAAAAGTTATTTTAAAATTTAGCAAGTATAAACGCACTATTTCTCTTCTTTTGTTGTTTTAAAATTGTAATATTCCCTTACTTTAGTATTTATTTCATTAAAGATATCTTTATTATCTTTTAAAAATGACTTTACATTTTCTTTACCTTGTCCAATTTTTTCACTATTATATGAATACCAAGCACCACTTTTTTCTACAATCCCAAGGTCAGCAGCAAGGTCAATAAGTTCTCCCTCTTTACTAATTCCTTCTCCGTACATTATATCCACAGTTGCAGTTCTAAATGGTGGTGCCACTTTATTCTTCACGATTTTGATATTTGTTTTATTTCCCATTACTTGATCACCCATCTTAAGTTGTTCACCTTTTCTGATATCTAGTCTTATTGTAGAATAAAATTTAAGAGCTCTTCCTCCTGGTGTAGTTTCTGGGTTACCAAACATAACTCCTACTTTTTCACGTAATTGGTTGATAAATATTGCAGTAGTATTGGTTTTATTCATTATACCAGATAATTTACGAAGTGCTTGACTCATTAATCTTGCTTGAAGTCCAATGTGAGAATCTCCCATCTCTCCATCTATCTCAGCTTGAGGTACAAGTGCAGCTACTGAATCTATTACAATTATATCAACCGCTTCACTTCTAACAAGTGCTTCACATATTTCAAGCGCTTGCTCTCCTGTATCTGGTTGTGATAATAATAAATCATTAATCTCTACGCCTAAACTTCTTGCATATACTGGATCAAGTGCATGCTCTGCGTCTATAAAGGCTGCTCTTCCTCCATTTTTTTGAAATGATGCAATTGCTTCTAGTGCTATTGTTGTTTTACCACTTGATTCTGGTCCAAATATTTCTATTATTCTCCCTTTAGGAAGTCCTCCAACACCAAGTGCTACATCTAGAGCTAAAGATCCTGTTGAAACAACATCTATTTCAATATGATCTTCTCCACCTAACTTCATTATTGCTCCTGCACCAAACTGTTTTTCTATGTCCGCTAAAACTTGTTTTAATGCATCATCTTTACTACTAATATCATTTTTCTTTTTCATGTATTTCTCCTGTATAATCTTTCTAACAATTTCATTTTATAACAAATAATTTGCATTGTCAACAAAAAACGAACATTTGTTTATTTTTTATCTATTAATCAAAAATTCTACCGACTCTTCTGGTAAATCTGTTATGTATGCTATATCTTTTATACTGAAATTATTTTCATGTAATATTATTACTACATCTTTTGTTTTCTCTTTTAATTGTTTCATTATTTGATTGCATTTATTTTCTGATTCGCTATTTAATAACTTAGTTTAATTATTATCCTTGTTAATTTCTTTTATTATTTCATAACATTTTTTAACTATTTCATTCGTTGCTGACATAGCTTTAATTTCTTCTTCATTTTTAGCATTCATAAATTTAAGATAAGCATGTAATTCTTCGCTAACAAAGTTGTTTTTTTCTATTTGTGAGAAATTGAATACTCCTTTTTGAATATAACAAGTATCTTCAAGACTTATATTTTTTTCCATATCATAGTCTACTATTTTTTCGCATAAATTTTCAAAATCTCTATTTTTTTTATATAGAAAAAACATTCCATATATTTTATCAACTTTAAATTGTTCGGACTCTAAAAACATATAATTTTCATACATACTTGCAAATAAATCTGTACAATAAATGTTGTAATTAACTTCGTCGACAAATATAAGTTTAAGTAACACTTTTTTATTTTCCTCATTTTCAATTAAATAATTTACTACATTTTTTTCATTTCTTAATTTTTCTTTTATTAATGTAAAATTCGAATTTTCTGTATCCACTTTAAACATTTCCTTACTTATTAGTTTTACTAAATCCAAATCCTTTTCTAAGTATTTACTAAATACTAAACTTTCTTTTAAACTACATTTCACTTCAGAATTATTTTTTATCAATTCTTCTTTTTCTTTTGATAACATTTTATAATCTCTCTCTTTCTGGGTATGTATTATAATTATAAAAATATTATTTTCAACACTTTCGACAAACGTTGTCAATACGTTACAAAATCCGACATGGTGACACTAAAAAAATAGGCTTTAACCTACTTTCTTTTATTTTCACATTCAATATTTAAATCTTCAGTTAACTGTTTAATTCTTTGAATTATTCTTCTTGATTTAACATAATCTTCATTATTTTTTGTAAGTGCTAAATGATTTTCTAACTCACTTATACTAAGATTTGATGTAAAAAATGTAGCTAAACATTCATTCATCCTGTGCTGAAGAATAGTTCCTAATATTTCATCTCTTCCCCACTCAGTGACTTTTTCTGCTCCTATGTCATCTATTAAAAGCAAATCTACTTTTTTTAAATATTCAACTTTTGCTTCAAGAGCACTAAAATCATCTCTTAAACTTCTAAGAAGCTCTGGAAAATATACTATTTCACTTGTAACATGTTTTTTTTCTTCAAGTTCATTAAATAAGGCTGATACTAAAAACGTTTTTCCTGCTCCGAATGAGCCATGCAAATATAAACCTTTTTGAGATAAATTTGGATTATACTTATCATAAAAATTTTTAAGCCATTTAATTAATCCAACTCTGTTTTTATCAGTAATATCTATATCTTTCATTCTTGCATTTTTAAGTTCATTAGCACTTGTTTTCTTGTTATTTTTTTCTTCTAGTGTTTTTTTCATAAACTTACAAGGCATATAAACAAATTTAAGTTTATCTTCATATTTTTCTGGAAAATATACGTGTCCTTCTAAAGAATTTTTACATTCATATATTCCTTTACAAGTTTTACAATTTTTAAGTTCTAATACTGTATCTTCAAGTTTTGAAACATTTTTTTTAAGAACATCTTCTCTAACTTTAAGTCTATTAATCAAATTTTTAAATTCTTCACTAGAGCACGCTACTAAAAATGCTTTATTTAATTTATCATTTATATTTTTCATATTAGATATTTTTAATCTTTCCATTTAATTAAACTCCTTTAGTAACTCTTTTAATTCTTCTTCTTCTTCGTTACTTATATTTTTCTTTTCTATATCTTTATCAAACCACACAGGTACTTTTACTTCTTTTTTACTTGGAGAACTCTTTTTAGTTAATTTCTTATGCTCTTTTTCAGCAAAAGCCATTGCATCTTCTGCTGTCTTAAGGTTCGCTCTTGACCACTGTGCGGCTATTGTCTCAACATACGCAGTTGTAAGCTTATTATTATTCTTTTTAAGCACAAAGTCGATTAAAACATTTACTACTGCTGGAGTAAGCTCTAGATCGACCATAAGCATCTCTAAAAGTTTTAAATCTCTTTGTGTCGGATTTATTCCGCGGTTTTTAATTTTTAAAAAATCGTATGGGGGAGTATTTTCAAAAAGTGATATTATTTTACCTCTCATTGATAAGTTACCTTCTGGGTTCTTTAAATATTCTGGTTGTGCTCTATAAACAAGTGTTGGAAGAGCATTATTAGTGAACTGATAAAATTTTCTTGTAGCAAGTCTTAATTCATTTTTGTCAATCATACCAAATTCATTTAATACTTTTCTAATTATTTCAGCCATTTTAAGTGTATCTATATTATAAATGTAAGCTAGTAAATTTATAAGTTCTTTAGTTTTCTTATTTATTGCCTTTTCACTTATAACACCTTTTGGTATTGATGAAATAAGAAGATCGAAATCAACTTTATCAGATACTTTAATCGGATTTATTTTTCTTTCTCTGATGTCATCTGTTCCAATAAAATTACTTGAATCATATACTTCATCTAATGATTTTGTTATTTCAACATATTCTTTTGTATTAACTTTTAACTTTTGATAAAAAAGTTTAAGTCTTTCATATTCTTCTCTTCCTATATTATTGTATAAGACTACATTTAGTATCGGATGATTAAAAAATTCTGATGGACTAAGCGGTGAATATAACTCATAAATATAATCGTTTATATCGCCTTCTTTTACATATGTTTTTATAAGACCTATGGATTCTAATGATTCTCTTGCGCCTTTGATTACTTTTAAGTTACTTTTAAGTAAACACATTAAATGGTGATGATTTAAACTTCTACTAAATAGTTCTGATTTTTCTAAATCATGCCAAAAAATTAGATATAAACTACTTGCAATTGGGCCTATAATAGGTTCATAAAATGCAACTAATATTTTTCTGTCAAAATCACTTAGTACACTATTATTTATTACCTTATAATTATCAGCTGGTAAAAGAGTAATATTTTCCATAGACTTCCTTTCGGGTAATATTATATCATGTATACTTTTAGATGTATATTATATTTTAAATAAAAAAAGACAACAAAATGTCTTTATTCTAAATTAAGTGTTGCTTCTAAATTTTTTCCTTCATTATCTTTTTGATTTGTAGCTAAATTTAGAAATGTTACAGTTACATCCCAGTCATGAACTACACCTGCTGATGAGCCATCTGCTATGATTTCAACGGCTGTATCAATATTAAATGAACCTGTTTTATTTGTTATATCAAATCCCTTAACTACATTTCCAGTTAATACATCAGTTGGAGTTACATAACTAAGTCCTGGGATACTAACTATCTCTCCTTCAGGACCTGTAATCGAAAGAATTATCTCTGGAGTAGTCGCATTTTGTGTATACACAAAAGTATTAGAAGTTATATCTATATTTATGTCGTAGTTAGTTTTAGTGCCTGCGTCTGCAATATATTTTGCACTAGAAGTTCCACTTGCTGATAAACTACCGTCATTTTCACCAAAATTATCTTCTGTTGCTAATAATTGAAGTGGTGCAGATTCTGTAAATATAATTTTGTTGACTTGCTCAGTTTGAACAAGGACTTCACTTTTATCATTATTTACTATAGATGCTATAAAGAATGCGAAACTTACACCTATTGCTGCTATTAATAGTACACCTACAATAATTAACAAATATAATTTCTTTTTATTACTATCGCTAATAACCATTTGTATCACTCTACCTTTACTATAAAACATTGTATCAAATTATTGCACTATTAGTCAATTAATTTAAGTACATTTACTATTTAATTTGATATATTACTGGGTCTCCATTATCATAATCGAATTTAAATATTTCAATATCTTCTTCTGTATTTTCCATAAATACTACATCATCTTTTAAAAGTACTAACCTATCATCAAGGTTAAATCCGTGATCTGTAAATGGTATCATATAACTAAATAGTGCTCTTCTAGGCAAAAATACTACTGCATTTTCATCATTTATTCTAAGTTTTTCAACAAATTTACCTATTCTTTTTGCGCACTCATTAAGTGACTCTCCACCAGGTTGTTTAAAGTCAAAGTCATGCTCCTGAAAAAAACTCAACATTTTAATACTTTGATTTTTTAAATCTCCTACTTTACAATCAACTAATTTATCTGTTATGTGTACATCAATATTTTTCTTCTCAGATAAATACTTTGCACCCTCTATACATGATATATAATTCGATGAATATATATTAGTTACATCATTAAACTGCAGTTTTACTGCAAGCTTAACTCCTTCACTTGAAAGTGGTCTTAATAGTTTTTTATCTTCTATATCTACACCAAAATCAAATTTTACATTATTAGCAAGTAAATTATTACTTACAAAATATACTGCCATTATAAACTCTCCTCTATATAGACTATTTCTTCGTTATCTATATTATTTAGTTCAACTTTTTGAATTGAATCAAATCTTTTTTGTATTTTTTCACTTGTTATATGAAGATCGTCAATACTTGAATTAACACTTTTAACGTTTCTTGCAAGTTTTTCCCATCTATCTTTATATCTTCCAAATTCTACTCCAAGTTTACCTAACTCTTCATGAATTACTTTTGCGTATTTATCTCTTTCCATATTTTTAACTATCATACTTATAATTGAAAGTGTGCTTATTAAAGTTGTTGGGCCTGTAATCCATACTTTTTTTGCATAAGCATACTGAAGTATTTCTGGGTGATACGCATTTATCTCTGCAAATATTGCTTCAGCTGGCAAGAACATAATTGCTTCCTCAGTAGTCTCTCCTGGTATTATATATTTATTTGCTATATCAGTTATGTGTTTTTTAACATCAGCAACAAATAATTTTTCAGCCGCTACTCTTTCTTCTTTGCTTCTATTTTTATCAGTCATCTTTTGATAACTTTCAAGAGGGAACTTACTATCTATAGATATTGTTCCAAGCGGTGCTGGAGCAAATAATAAAGCATCTACTATATATCCGTTTGAAAATTTATGTTGTGATTCATAAATTCCACTTTTGCTTCCGCCAAAAGCATTATTTAATATATACTCTAAATTAACTTCTCCAAATGTTCCTCTTGTTTTTTTATCAGTTAAAACACTTTGAAGTGATACTATCTCACTAGAAAGTCCATCTATCTTTTTCTGTGCTTCATCAATTCTAGATAATCTTTCTAAAACATTTGCAAATGTTTTATTACTTTTTTCAAAATTTTGATCTAAACGTTCATTAACTTTGTCATTCATTAAAGTTATCTTTTGCATAATACGCTCATTTAACTTATCAAAGTCATTTGATAATACTTTTGAAAAGTCAAATTTAAACGTTCCTATCTCTTTGTTTATCCTTGTTTCGAAGTTTCCAAGTCTTTCTATCATGTCATTATTGTTGTTTTTTCTTAAAATCAACACCAATAATAACACAATTATTACCCCCAAAAGTCCAATTATTACATATTCCATACATTTTACCTACCTTTTTTACATTATATCAAACTTTTTGATTGTTATAAAGTGTCTTTTGTGTTACAATAACTTCGGAGGGTTTTTATACGTGAAAAAAGTAGTAAATGAAGAAGATAAATTTTTTATCATCGAAAAAGAATTTAGAACAAATTTAAAGAAGGTTCGTAAAGAAAATGGGTACACTCAAGAAACCCTAGCTAAAAAATGTAATATTATTAGAGAAACCATTGCTAGAATTGAATCTGGTACTGTATCTCCACAGCTAAACACACTTCTTAAAATACTTGAACCAATTGGTTATACACTTGAAATCAAAAAAGTGGAAACCGAAGAACCACTAGATGAAACTAACCCAGAAAAAGAAGAAAATACTATTTAGTATTTTTTTTTTGCATAAAAAAAGCAATTTTTTATTTGCTCTTTCCAAAATATACTTCATACCATTTGATAAAACAGTATACTGTCCATACTTTACGGTAACAATCTTTTTTACTAAATTTATGTTTATTTAAAAGTTTTATAATTTCTTTTGGTTTAAAGAATTTTTTAGCTATATCGCTATTAAAAGTTTCAAGTATTTCTTCATATACATCATCATCTTTCATCCATTCTCTTATTGGTACTGGGAATCCAAGTTTTTTCTTTTTATATGATTCGTTTGGAATACTTTTTTTAGCAGCATCTCTTAGTGCAAGTTTAGTATTTTCTTTAGACACTTTATATTTAAGAGGAATAGTGCTTGCTATATCAAAAACTTCTTTATCGATAAATGGTACTCTTCCCTCAATAGAGGCAGCCATAGTCATTCTATCAGCTTTAAGTAGTATATCTTTCATAAGCCAAAAATTAATATCTATAACCTGCATTTTAACTATGTCTGGTTCATTTAAATAATCTTTATATACTTCTTTTGCTACATCTATTGCGTCTAGTTTATATTTTTTCTTAAGTACTTTGCTTGCACTTTTTGAAGAAAAGTTTCGATTAACTCCGATATAACTATCTTCAATTTTCTCTCCTCTACGGATAAAGAAATTTACACCTTTTACTTCCGGTAGTAATTTACATATTTTTGCTACTATATTTCTTAGTTTAAAAGGAAGTTTATTATAAAAACCTAAATCAACATCTTGTCTATAATAGTTATATCCTCCGAAAAATTCGTCAGCGCCTTCTCCAGATAATACTACTTTTAAGTCTTCTTTTGCAAGATTTGCAACAAAGTATAACGCAACTGTTGCTGGGTCACTTGTTGGCTCATCTAAGTGATACATTATAGTTGGAATAATATCCATAAATTCTTCTTTAGTTATTACTTTACTTTTGTTTGTTATATCAAGTTTGTTTGCTAAATCTTTTGCTAAATTTATTTCATTATATTTATTAATATCATACCCTACTGTAAATGTTTTATCAGGCTTAGCTAGTGATACTATATATGATGAATCGATTCCACTTGATAAAAATGATCCAACTTCAACATCACTAATTAAATGCTTTTCTACTGAGTCTTTCATTACTTCACTTATAGCGTCTACTGTGTCATCATAGTTTTCATCGCTTTCACTAAATTCCAGTTTAAAATATTTATTTATTTTTATTTTACCATTTTTAAAAAGTAAACTACACCCTGCATCTAATCTATGAACACCTTTAAAAAATGTTTCATTTGTTGGTACAAAACTAAATTCTAAATATGCTTTTAATATATCTTCATTAAATGTTTTTTCAAAACTTTCGTTTTCTAAAAGTGACTTAATTTCAGATGCAAACATAAATGTATCATTCATATATGCATAGTAAAGTGGTTTTATTCCAAAGTTATCTCTAGCTAAGAAAATATCTTTACTTTCCATATCATATATTGCAAATGCAAACATACCTCTTAAATGTTCTGGGAGCTTAGTTCCCCACTCTTCATAACCATGAACTAATACTTCTGTATCACTTTTTGTTTTAAATTTGTGACCTTTGCTCTCAAGTTTTTTTCTAAGTTCTAAATGATTATATATTTCTCCATTAAAAACTGTTACTACTTTTTTATTTTCATTAAACATAGGTTGATTTCCTGTTTTAATGTCTATAATTGATAGTCTTCTGTGTCCAAATGCGGCATATTCATCCGTAAATAACCCTTCACCATCTGGGCCTCTATGATTGATGACATCTGTCATCCTTTTTAACTCTTCCTTTTTATCTTCTTTATTATTAACAAATCCTGCAATTCCGCACATACTTAACCTCCATTTACATTAATGTATTTATAATAATCTTCTGTCATTAGAAGACCACTTACATTTATTTTTGATAATACTATTTGATTCATAGTATCTACATAGTCATCACTTACACTTTTACCCTCTTTTGGTGTGAATACACCACTGCTTGAATCATACGACCCATAATCACTTACCCATGATCTATTACTAAATATAGCAAGTCCTGCTTCTGTACTTAATATATCTTTACCCGCAAATAACCTTGAATCATACTCAATGCCAAATAAGTTGTAAAGAGTTGGTATTATATCTATTTGACTTCCAACTTTATCTATTGTAACACTTTCCATCTTATTATTCCAAATTACTAAATTACTATGATTCATTTCTATAATTTCATCTCTATAATAATCCGATGCTTCATTTATTTCATCAAATGATAACATATAAGGGTAATGATCTCCAGCAAGTGCTATTACTGTATTTTCAAGTTCTCCCGCTACTTCTAATTTTTCTATTAGAAGTTCTAATGCTCTATCTAGCTCTATTTGAGCCGCTAAATAAGCTTTTACATCATCAGAGTAGTTTCCTGTTACTTCACTTAAATATTTTTTACTAAATTCGTTATATACTGAGTAATCTCCATGTCCACTTACTGAAGCATAAAATACCATAAATGATTCTTCACTTTTTAAATAATCATCTGCTGTTACGTCAATTAATTCTACATCACTTTGAAGCCAATCACAGTCCATTTCTTTTTCAAGACCATTATAACAGCCTAAGTAATTATCAAATCCGTATGCACTTAAATATTTATCTCTATTTTGAAAAGTATAGTCATTGTTATGATATGCATAAGTTTCATAATCTAAATTTTTAAATACTGTTGAAATTCCAAACGGGTAAGTATTTTCTCCAGCTTTGAATGCATCTAAGAATCCACTAGCAGGATATAAACCACTAAGCATTTGAAACTCTCCTCCTATTGTACTATAGATTGTTGGAGTATAAAAGTTTGTGAAATTAAATCCTTCATTAACAAGTTTATATAGTGTTGGAGTTCTCTTTTTATCAAGCGCTATTTCATGATAACTTTCTGCCATTATTAGTATAAGATTTTTTCCTTCAAAATATCCAGTATACTCATTTTGAAGTGTTCCTTTATCATTTTCAAAGTAACTTGATAATATATCAATGTTTGAATTTCCGGTAATATTATCAAAGTTAATATCTAAATTGTTATATTCATATATAACTTCTTCTTCCTCTTTATTTTCGTCATCTTCTTCTAGTTTATTTATATCATGATTTATGATTATAATTTCTTCAGTAAAGTTTGTTGCAGCTTTTATACTATCTAAATGAAATGAATTTATAACTCCTAGTTTCTCAACCGCTAAGCTATTATTATGATATTTATAATATAAATTATATCCCGAATATATATCATCACTATCTATTAAGAGAGATAAATTGAACCCTATAATGGTAAGTATTACTATGAGGGCAGAAATAAGTCTTTGTTTACGATTTGAAGGATTTAACTCTATTTTACTCAAACAAACTGATATTAAAATAATAGGTAATAAAAATATAAAGATTACACTTATATTATTTATAATAAATGTTGCTGCATCTTCTTTGAAATCAAGTATTTGTCCACTTGTACCGAATAAACTAAATGAAAAATATTGTCTAAATACTTCATTTAATACGTACTGCATTGAAAAAAACAAAAAGTTAAATGTAAGTACTATGTACATGATTATTTTATTTATTTTATTACTAAAAAACAAACTAATGAAATACATTACTGCACTTAAAAATATTATATATGTTACAATATATATTGTACTAGTATTTAAAATATCATGAGATGAAACTAGTCTAAAGTTTAACTCATAATATAGAAAAATTATAATATAAATTAATAAACTGCTATACTTTTTCATAAATCCTTCTTAAAGATTATACCATAACTATTGAAAAATTTAAAGTAAAAACAAAGGAAGTGGGTACCCACTTCCTTTTGAATTATTACTTTTTAATATTATTTAAACTTTCATTTAAAGTCATATTAAAATTTTATATCATGTACTAAGTAATATCCGTGTACATACTATTATTATTGACTAACTCTTAATTTTAATTCTTCTTTTAGAACTTTTTCATTTTCCTCTTTATGGTAATTAAGTGCCATCCCAATTGTAAATACATAAGCTAGAAAATAAAACCAAAGCATTAATATTACTAGATTAGCTAAATTTCCATAAAGTGCAGTATAATCTGCATAATTATTTATATATATTGAATATATATATGTAACAATCATCCAAAGTGTTGCTGTAAATAAAGCTCCATAATTTACCATATTACTATCAACTCTTTTGTCTGGGGCCATTGTGTAAATTAATTTTACAAATAGGAATAGTATAAACCATAAAATAGGTCCTTGTAATACCCTTATTATTAATGTAACTTGCACAGTTATATTTTCATCCATATTAACAAATTTGAATAAATCTATAATCGTATCTCCAAACATTGGTATTATGAGCATGAATGTAAATAAGAACACTAGAATGAATATCATAAAAAATGCTTTTAATTGTCTTTTAATATAACCTTTATTTTTTATACCATATATTGTATTCGATGTAATTATAATAGATGATGCTCCGTTTGAAGCAATATAGTACGCTACTACTATTACTACTATTACTGATAAACTTATACTGTTACCTGTAATACCAGTTGATAATAGTGTCTCTGCTAAACTTTCTGAAAATGCTGATGATAAAAACTCATGTATAACATCCGTTGAAAGGTTTAAAACAGCAGCTCCTAAACTTACAAGTGTAAGTGTTGGTATTACTGCCAGGACAAAAAAGTATGCTAGTTGTCCTGGTAGTATAGCCATTTCTGGCCTAGTAATCACAGTCATAAAATTATCTATAAAATTTTTAACCCTTTTTTTTATCTTAACCATTTTTCTTTTTAGCCTTCATATCATTAGAAGCTTCATTTAAACAATCTTCGATTGTTTTAAGGTTATCAAGTATCATACTATAACCAAACTTAGCACCATTTTCAAATGGTAGTTTTTCTACTTCTTTATTTAATTTATGAATGTAATTTGTTATTTGTTTTTGACTGTAACCTATTAAATATATTACAAACTCATTACCATCAGTTCTCATGATTTCACTATTATCTAACTGAGTTTTAATTATAGCATTAGCAAATGACTTAATTTGTCTATCACCTTCGTTATAACCATGTATATCGTTTATTTTTTGAATATCATTTAAATCTACCACTATTAATGTTTGTGGATAAATCGTATTATTATTCCAAGATTCAATACATTCATTTAAGTAATTTCTATTTTTAAGTGATGTAAGTTGATCAATAAATTTCATCTTGTCATCTTTTTTAATTTTTTTAGCAATTTTTATCTTTTTACTTTTCTTAACTAGTATATAAGCAACAATTGACCCAAGTATAACAAGTATAATAATATATCTTGCAAGCATACTTAGTAAGTTACCCATTTTAACGGTTTCTTCATGATTATGAATCCCTCTGTTTACTACTTCACTATTATCAGTTACTTTTAAGTAGTTATCTAACAATAAATACATTGTATCATTATTTTTAAGTGCATAGTTTATGTCGCTATTTGTGCTTCCACTATATCTACTTGTAAAATCCTCTAGCCCGTTAGATTTATAGAATAAAAATGAATTATTATCAAGCATTATCAATACATCTTCATTTGATAATTTTAACAACTCTTTTTCATCTTCAAAAGTTTTTATTTTAACACCAGTTATTTTGTTTAAAAAGTCATAAAGTAATGAATTTTTTTCTACGTATACTGTATTACCATTTAAAGCTTCTAAAGATTTTATAACGATATCATTTTCTGTTAAAGCTATTATTTCATAATCCAAACTTATACCAGTTGTTGTATTTATGTATTCTGTTTTATTGTTAAAATCATTTAAGTAAATATCAACTTCTTTTTTATCAAGTGCATTTATTAAATCACTATAATTATCGTATTTTTCAAACTCAAAATCTATACCTGCAAAATCACTGAATTCTTTTATGAATACTGCAGATATACCACCAAACTCTCCTGATGATATTATTTCATAAGGTGAATTTGTAGTAAATCCATAAGTGTGAACTACACTTCTAAGTTTATCTATGTCTGCTTCTGTAATATTTAAATTACTAGAGAATATGTTAAATTCATTTGTTTTTACTGAGTTATATAACTCTTCATTCCATGTTCCATTAAAATATTTTACTAAGATATTTGATATTATACTTCCATCAGGTTCCATTACATAATACCCATTAATATCACTTAAATGAATAGCTATATTTAAATTTTTTGATAAAATTTCATCTAAATATAAATTAAGTGGTACTGCAATATGCGTTACTTCTGCTTCAAATGCTGTTAAAAGAGCTTCTCTATTTTCGTATGTAGTAAATTCTATTGAACTATCATTTAAACCACTTTTAAGTAGTGTTTCATCACTTTTAGCTACTCCAATAGTTAAATTTGTTAATTCTTCATAATTTTCATAGTTATATATTTCTTTTGTTAATATAACATAATGATCTTCTAAAAATAATATGTCATCAGTTTCCATTTCTGTTTTATAAGTAAATGAAAGTCCACTTATTTCATTTTCATAACTACTTGTTATAGGATTTATTTCTAGTTCTGCGTAATTACTTGAAAACGAATTTATAAAATCGTAAAATACTCCACTACCATAACTAGCCATAATATTGGCATCATTTGTTACATTTACATTTACAACTGTTCCCTTATTTTCATCGATCCAAGCACGTTCTTCTACTGTTAATGTGTTTTCATCCATAAATCTGTTAATTAAAACTACTGCAAGAAGTCCTGCTAATAAAATACTACATAAAATTATAATTATTTTCTTATAACTTTTAAAAAAATTTTTCATATTACTCACTTTCTTCTATAGGTGTATTATTGTTCCATACGATTACCTCTGAACCAATATTTTTAGCACCCATAAGTACAAATCCATCTGTATCAACAGATTTATCACAATTTATTGTAAAGTTAACATCATAAAATAATGCCCATTTTTCTTCCATAGATTCAAGCGAAGCAGTTAATACTGTTTTAGCAGCTTCTAGGTCAGTTCCTATAGCAAAATTTACACTAACGTATATTATTTTACCATGTACTTTAAATGTTGCATCTTCTACACTTTCATTTAGTATAAGTGTGTCTATGTAGTCATCTTCTTCTTTACTAGATATTTTATATTCATCAGAACCTTCTAATCTATCTCCGTATACAGAAGAATCTCCTCCAAAGAAGTATGTCGCAGCAATAAAACATATTGCTATAAAACAAAGAAATAAAATTGATACTAAAACTACAACAACTTTATTGTCTCTCCAAATAATTTTCAACTTTTTCATTTTTTCACCTAAATCAATTATACACTAAATATAATATTATTTCAATAAAAAATACCTACAAGTTGTATGTAGGTATAAAGTTTAAAAATCTCTACTGTTTGTTTTATTTAATCTATCCCTTAAAAAGTTTGGAGATAAAATTTCCATTACTATTGCTTCCTTTTGATATGTACTAAGACTATCTAGTTCACCTCTACCAAGATAATTTGATAAAGCATTTTTCAAACTTCTGAAGTATTTAACACCTTCAGTTGTATCTTCTTTTGTATTTCTTGAGTTTCCAGATAAATATATTCCAAAATCTTCAAAGTTATATTCATCTAACGTTATGTTATATTTACTTGAAAGATTTATTAATCCATATTTTAAACTTACCATTTCTGCTATATTTGCTATAGTTCCAAATAAATATTCATCTCTCATTAATATGTAATTCGAGTCATTAAAATAATCTAGTTCAGCATACTTTTTCTTAGTATTAGATCTAAAGTTTAAAAATTTTGTATTATTTATAAGTACTGTTTCCTTAGCTTTAAGATAGTGATATAACGAAGTTTTAATTTGAATTTTTTTTACTTCTTCCATATCAAGAGGTAATTTATCATCCTCTGGTAAATCAATTTCTTTTTCTAATTCAATACGTGCTTTTTTTAGATTTGTAGTAAACCTAAGATTATTTGCTATAAATTTTCCTAGCCCAGTATCAAAATCTTTTAAGTCTACGCTTGTTAGAGATATAATTACATTTTCTGAGTCTTTTTCACTAAAAATTGTAATGTAGTTATTTAAAATTTCTGTAAATTCCATAAAATCACCTGCCTTCATTATACATTATATATCCTTATATTACAATAAAAAACGCTTTATTAAAGCGCTTTTATTTAATTTGATACTTCGTTTACATTTTCCGGTACTATAAATACATAATATATTGTATAAAATCCAGCGTATAATACTAGTAAAGATGCAATTAGTGTGATTACTATTGATTTGGTACTATATTTATTTTCAGTTACTTTATTATCTTGAATTTTTTCATTAGTAATTTTCCCTGGTAAGTTATCTTCTACTAAGTTACT
>CAYJKL010000003.1:11365-35382 GCA_964370755.1 uncultured Muribaculaceae bacterium | reverse complement strand
CTTGAATTTTTTCATTAGTAATTTTCCCTGGTAAGTTATCTTCTACTAAGTTACTTGGAACTACTTCTTCACTAGATATAATATCTTTTTGTTCTGCATGTATTTGATTATATGTTGTATCTTCAGATAAGTTATCCTTTTCAATTTTACTTGGAATTTCTTCTTTAGTTATAACATTATTTTTATCTATTTGAGAGTTATTAACTTCTTGACTAAACTTTTCAACTTCTTCTTTACTAAGTAGTTTTATTTGATTTTTATCGTCCATAATTAGCACCATCCTATGATAATGATATCATAAATTTTAGTTATTATCAACTCTTAGGCTTAAAAAATATTCCCATTATAAAGGCAAATACTATAGCTGCCACTACTACACCAGATGCCTTTTCTAAAAGTCCTGTAAAAATACCTAGAAATCCTAGTGATTTATATCCATCTATACCACCTTGATATAATACATTTCCAAAGTTTGAAATTAAAATAGTTGCTCCTGCTCCGCATTTTTCTATAAGGTATGGATATATATCAAAGAATGCTAAGACTGATCCTAGGGCTGTAAATAAAGATGTTATATGACCTGCCGTTAACTTTGTATTATCTAAAATAATTTGTGCTATACCGCATACTAATCCTGCTAATAAAAAGGCAAATATAAAGTTCACTATGACACCTCCAAGCTTATAGCGTGTGATACTGCTGGAATTGTATTTTTTTGATTAACTAAATTAGGAGAATGAAGAGCACCTGTTGCTAAAAGAAGAATTTTTTTGTATTTTTTAGATTCTAAAATTTTTGAAAATAAAACTAATGGTAAACATGCAGGTCCACTACCTCCGGCATAAGTTTTATCACTATCTAAATATATTTCACAACCTGCATCTAATACTTTTTTTATATTTATATCATATTCTTTTTTTACAAATTCTTTAAAGATACTTAATCCAACGCAGCCAAGGTCTCCAGTAAGAACTAAATCATAATAATTTACATTTCTTTCTAGGCTCTGTAAATGTTTGTTTAAAGTACTTGCTGCTGCTGGTGCCATTGCTGCGCCCATATGGTTTAAATCTTCTATCCCCATATCTATTACTGCTCCTATTGTAGCACTTTCAACTTTTATGTTACTTATGTTTTTACTTACTATGACACCTGCTGAACCTGTTGCTGTAAACGTTGCTGTATGTGGTCTAGTTGAACCATACTCTACTGGGTATCGATACTGCCTTTCTGCTGTTAAATTATGACTACTTGTGAGTGCTATTACATTTTTTAGTTTGTAATTATCTACAAACACACTTGCTATTAATAGACTTTCGGTAAAAGTTGAGCATGCACTATAAACTCCTAAAAATGGCATATTATAATCTCTTGCCATATAGTTTGATATTGATATTTGGTTGATTAAATCTCCACCTATCATAAAATCTATATCATATGATGTTATGTTATTTTTACTAAGTAAGTTATCCACTACTAGTTTTTGCATTTTTATTTCTGCTTTTTCGAATGTTTTTTCTCCAAAATAGTAATTATCCATACTTATATTATAAGTTTTTAATTTACTTTCTTTTTCAAGTGGACCTACTACTGTGAAGTTATTATGTAAGTAAACATTTTTAAATTTAAAACTATCCATATATTATCACCTTTAGAAGTACTAAGAAAAATGAGGATATAATTCCGTATAATATAACTGATCCTGCTAGTTTAAAAAAATTAGCTCCAAGTCCTGTAATAAGTCCATCTTTTTTATAATCAAGGGCACTTGATGTAACTGAGTGAGCAAATCCTGTAGTTGGTACTATTAATCCACATTTAAGTTTAGTAACCCAGTTATCAAAAAAACCAAGAGCTGTAAATAGTGAACCTAGAAAAACTATTAATATCGCAAGTATTGTTAGTGATATAGTTTCTGATAAGGCAAAACTAATCATTAGGAAATGTACGAATAACTCCCCTAATATACCAATTATTCCACCTACTAAAAATGCTGTTAAAAAGTTTTTTATTCTTTTTTCTTTCGGTTTAAATTCACCTACTAATTTTTTGTACTCTTCTTTATTCAAAGTAATCACCTAATTTTATTATGAAATAAAAAAAAAAGATTATACCTAAGAAGCGATATAATCTCTCATTTTACTAAGTCCTTTTTTTTCGAGTCTTGAAACCATTACTTGTGTCATTTTTAGTTTTCTAGCAATATTTGACTGTGTCTCATCATTATAATATCTTTCCTTTAAAATAGTTTTCTCATCACGCGTTAAATGATCAAAACCGTCTTCTAAAAGAATTTTATCATCTATGGCCATAGTATCATTTGATGGAACAGTTTCGTATAAACTACGCTCGCTATCATTTTCATTATCAAATGACAACATAACACTTGCACAGTTACATGCAAAGTCTATTGTTTCAATACTCATATTTAATATTTTTGAAAGTTCGAAATTACTTGGAATATATCCTAAATTTTGAGCCTCTTCATATCTAGTTTTTTCAATATGTTTATAGAGTCTCAGTGTGTCTTTACTAACTTTTAAATTTTTCTTTACTGCAAGTGTGTACATCTCACCAAAAATAGATATATGAGCAAATGTACTAAATTTTGCTCCTTTTGTTTCATCATAATTTTGGTATGCTTTTAAAATACCGAGTTTTCCAGCTTGAATCAAATCATCTTTTTCACAGCCGTGAAACATATAACTAATTTTATAAATCATTTTTATGTTTTCATTCACAAGTTTATTTATTTCATCTTCATTTTTCATTTTCTTTTAAACTTTAATGAATCTTCTTGCGCTTAACTCATCTTCTAACACTTTACTTTTAAGTCTTTTAGCTGCGCACACTAAATCCTTTGGCACATCACATAAATAAAACTTTCCTTTATTAATTTTCATAGCCCATTTTGTATTAAGAAGAGAGTTAAAACCAGATTCATCTAATAACTGCAGTTCATTTAAATTACATACTACATACATAACTTTATGTTTAAGTAAAGTTGGTATTAAGTAGTTACTAATCTTATATGAACTTTTGCTATCTAGTTTTCCTTTCAATCTTACAAATAAAATGCCACTTTCATACTCAAGGTCCATTCTAAGCAATTTATCTCACCTTCCATATAAGTATAGAATAACTTATAAAAAAAATATACAACTTCGACAAAACAATACAAAAAAAAGAGAAAAATTTTTCTCTTTAATTATTTAATTTACTAGCTTCTACTATAAACCATATTTTTTCAGCCGTTAAATTACAAGCTTTAATATGCTCAAGTCTTAAATAAATATCAATATATTTAGAAAGTGTATCAAGACCATTTGTTTTTAAACTTTCTTCAGTTAAATTAATGTTATTAAGTCTATATTTATTAACAATAAGTTTTGCTATATCATAGTCATTAAATACTGGAATTGATGTAATTACTACATTATTTGGATTAGTACAGAATTCATCAAATCTTTTTGCTGTGTCCATTAATACTTCATATTTGTCTATTTTAAAGGCTTCTTTAAGTATTTGGTATTTATAATAATTATAACTACTATATACATTTAAAAATTCATCTAAACTAGAATATTCACTTAATGTTTCTTTAAGTTTATTATTAAACTTAATTTCATCTATAAGTTTATAAAGTTCTAACACTCTATCACATATTTTTATAGAATCTGCTTCAAGTTCTTTAAGTGATTTTTTAGGTTCACTTTTATCAGAAAATAATTTTGATAATTTAAATTTAGAAGAACTCTCTTCTTTTCCACCGAAGATAGCATCAGAGATATCTCTTAACTTATCTTCTAGGTCTTCTATTTCATCTCCAATATCATTTATTTGTCTATCATTTTTATAATTTTTAAACTTTGTTTTAGCAAGTTCTATAAATGGTGTAAATTCATTATATCCTTTAAATTCTAAAACTATATTTTTCAACTTTTTAAGTTCTCCAGAAATTTTCTCATTTGGCACCGCTCCAGGTGTTATTATAAGTGATGAATTTACTGTTTTACAAAGATTACTATCTGGCATATAATCTCTAATATTTATTACACCATCTTTAGAAAACTTAATAATCTCAGTTATACTATCAGTACTTAAATTTATCATTTCAAATTGGATATTCTTAAGTTTTTTTAGATAATCTTCGTAGCTATTAGCACCAGTTTTTTCTACTGCTTCATCCCTTATTTTATCCGAATAACTTTCAAATTTATCTCTATGTTTTCTAATTAATCTTCTGAATTGTAGTTCAATATGATTTACTAAATTAGGGTTAACCCAGTATATTTTTTCAAATATAGGCTCAAGTGATGTATAATTTCCATTACTAATTGCTACTGCTTCTAAATACGCTGTCATATATTCATTTACATAACTATTTATGCAGAAATTTTCTTTAGTAAGTACTACTTTAATTAAACTGAATTTATCTAAAATACTTTTAATTATATTATTTAATTTTGTAAAATCATATTCACTTGATCTTGATAAATCATAAAAAAGAGCATCAAAACCTATTTTTTCAAAATATGTATTCATTGGATTAAGAAGTGTATTTAGTTCTTGCAAGTTTTTTAGTTCTGCAAGTAGTTTTTCTACTTTCATTTTATTTTCAGAAGCTCCAGGATCTTTTATATCTATTGAACCTGCTTTTACTTCAATATATTTTTTTACACTTACTTTATAATCTTTATATCTGTTTTCATATAAATCTAATTTATTAGTCAAATTGTTTATATTTGTTTTTGTTTTATCAGGCATTGAAGAAAGAGTACTAGTTTTAAGTTCAATATCTTCTTTGATATATTCCAAAAAATTACTCATTATCTTCACCTCTCACACTATACTTATTTTTTTGATCACCAACAAATTTTATAAATCCATCAATCTTACTGTGTAGTTCGATTAACTCTTCATAAGATAAAAGTGACAAGTCAAAATCAGTTGTTTTCTCCTTTTTATCCATTTTTATTCTCCCTTTTTATTTATAAATCATACCCTGCTAAATCTTTATAGAAATTTAAGCTTGCATTAATTACTCCACCTTCTTTAGTATATGTTTCTATACTATCTAAATCTTGACCTTCTAGCCAAATATATACTCTTATTTTAGTAATTCCATGAGGAATTTCAAACAAACTTTGTGTTAAATCTGAATATGTAATTTGCTGTGCAAAATGCTCTGTATCAAGAGGTGTATTTCCATGACCTGAGTCATGATTAAGTCTATCGCCTTCTGCTATAATTGCATATGTAGGCACATAAGTATTATTCTCAATATTTATATTCATATCCGCTAATTTTTCAATTGAGTAATCTGTATGAACTGTATTATTAGGTTCATAGATATATGATGTACAACCACCTTCACATCCCATAGCTTGAACCTGTTCTGCTGTTGCGTTCTTATCTGATGTATGACCAATTCTTACAATTCCTACTCTCAATGAGTTAAATAAACCTATTACTTCTTCGTTATTATCTCCTGCTAAGTAAAAGTCAGTTCCTTCATATAAATATAAATTATCTGGCTTTGGAGAGTTACTAATATTTTTTAAGTATAAATCAAATGCTAAATAATATTTTTTCTTATTTGTTTCTTGATTATATCTAGATACATCAAGGAATCTTCTGTATTCAGTTAAACTTTGGTATTCAAGCTGAGTACTCATATAAAAGTCAAAATAACTGTTATTTGGCGATGAAATACCGTTACTTGATATTGGTATTAAATCACTTACTGGCCATACATTCGTGTGCCCTGGATAACTTTCATCTAACTCTGCTGTAATAGCTGATTCATTAATCGTAAACTCATTTGTATACTCGTGACCATCAAGTGATGCATATAAACCAGTTTCTCGGTTTACTGTAAGTTTTACAAAGTTTACTGATGCGTTAAGCGATGATGAAAACCATGCATATGTAACCACAATAAAAATTAATCCGACACAAAAAGCAAAAATTAATAGTAAATTAAAATTAACTCTTTTCCTGTTTATGTCTGATTTTTTCTTGACATTATTTTTAGTTGTAACTTTTGATTTATTTTTCATGTATACCTCTTATATAAATTAAGATTAAAGGGTAACCATTAGGTTACCCCTTTTATCCTAATATTTAAAATCTATTATGGTGTTAAAAAGTCAGCTTGAGTAAGTTGTTGTTTACTAAATCCGAAATTAACTTGAATTTGGTTACCAGCAGCAGCTAGATCCATATTATCTAAATCATTTCCTTCAAGGTAAACGTAAATTCTTACTTTAGTGATACTGTTTGGAGCTAATGTCATAAACTCAGGACGAGCTAGACCAGCAACATTTTTCTCACCATCAGTGAATGTATCAACGTCTGTTACTTTTGAAATTGGAGTAGCAGTGTTGTGTCCATCATAAATATCAAATGCATCAGCAGAAGTGATTTCACTATTTACAGCGTAAGTAGCAAGTTCATCTCCATCATCAAATGTTGTACATGCAGTAGTTGTATATGATCCATCAAGATTTCTATTTTGGCAATATGTATCAAACCATTCTTTAGCGTTATCTTCATGAGCAGTTTCATTTGGTTCCCAAATAGTAGCAGGTCTACAAATACCAGTTACATCTCCAAGAACTGTTCCTACAGCACCATTACAAGAAATTGCTCCGATAGCAGCAGAAGTTGCAGCATCATCAGCAGCAGTATAATCAGCATCGATACGTCCGATTTGCCCGAAAGCTACACGAACTGAGTTTTCAATACCTTTACCAGCAAATCCACCTTGTTCACTTGGTGTAGCAGAACTACTATTTCCAGCAGGAGCTACAGTAACAACTGAATCAGTTAATAAATATAATTTTTCTTCATCAGGTACATTATAATCGCTTAAATATTGATCTCCACCAGCATTTTTGATAAATAAATCGAATGCTACGTATCCATCAACTTCATCAGATAATTGTCCACCAGCGTTGTTTTCAAGTTGGTCAGCAACTAATCTAAATCCTCCATCAGTATGTGTATAACTTCCTCTTTCAAATAATTGCATTGTAGAAGTTAATGGGTCAATGTTACCTACTGATGAAACAGGCATTAAACCATTTCCCCATGAGTTTGTATGATTAGCATACGATTTACTAGCATCATCAGTACCAACTTCCCAAGATCCCTCAGAAATTGAAATACTTTCAGCCCATGCAACTCCGTTTAGAGATACAAGTAAGTTATCAGTTGAAGCGATATTTATTTCAAATTCGTTAACTTTAACTTCTTGTAATCCGATAAACCATGCATAAGTTGATACTATTAATATGATTGCACTAAATCCACCAAAAACTAAAATTCCTTTTACTTTTTTAGTAGAATTATTTTTGTTATTTTTCATATAATTCTCTCCTTATTTCTTTTATTATGGTGCAGTTCTATAGATTTGTTTACTGAATCCGAATTCAACAGCGATTTGTTTTCCATCGATTGCCCAGTCGTAGTTATCTATATCTTGACCTTCTAAATAAACATATACTCTTACTTTTGTAATACTGTTTGGAGCAAGAGTCATTAATTCTGGTCTATCTCCATCAGTTAATAATTTTTCTGTATCAGTAAATGTATCTACAGCAGCTAATGTTGCAATACCAGCATTTGGATAAGCTGTTCCATCAGCGTCAGCAGCAGGTACATTAATTACTTCTAAACCATTGTATCCACCGTCATAAATATTTACATCAGCATCAGAACCAAAGTAAGTATTTACAGCGTATGTTGGAACAAATTCACCATCAGCTACAGTTTCACAACCATTACCATTAGCAGTTGTTACGTTAGCAGCATCTCCTCTAAGTGAACAGTTAAGATTATAATAATCTACAGCACCTTTTGCATGAGCAGTATCATTTGGTTCCCAGATTGTAGCAGTTCTACAAATACCAGTTACAGCAGATGCAGCATCATCAGTACATGTAATACCAGTAATAGCATCTACATCAGTAGTAGTACCTTCAACTCTTCCGATTTGTGCAAAAGCAACACGAACTGAGTTTTCAATACCTGAAGCTTCTCTTAATGCTTCTTCAGTAGCATCAGCAGCACCAGTTAAACTTACATCTACAGTAGAATTATCTAATAAATAGATTGCTTCTTCATCAGCAGTGTTTACAGTTGGTATGTATTGTGCTCCTGTATAGTTTTTAATAAATAAATCAAAAGCAATATATCCAGCAACTTCATCAGCTCCTGTATTTTCAACTCTACTTGCCATTAATCTAATACCATATTGGTCAGTAGTTAAACTTGCTTTTTCATACATCATCATTCTTGATGCAGTAGCATCCATTTCTCCAACAGATGACATTGGGATTAATCCTACAACGTTTCCGTCTTTATCAGTGCCTGTCCATGAATTTGTATTTCCTGTGTAAATACTTTCGATAGTTAATGGGTCGATATCTATTTCATCTGTCCAATTAGCACCATCAAGTGATAATTCTAAACTATCAGTAGCCGCTATAGTAACGGTAAAGTTTTCAACTCTTACTTCGTCTAAACCAATAAACCATGCATAAGTTGAAACAATTAAGATAATCGCAGTTAATGTTGTTACTGCCGCTAAATTTCTTACATTTCTTTTTTGTTTTGCATTTTTTTGCATAACCTTTTCTCCTCCTATTTTTCGACTAATTCTGAATTGAATTTCATCTGCATTTTGATTTCACCACCGATGATATTGTTAGTGCACTCTGGGTCAGTTCCTTCAAGCCATATCACCACCGTGTATTTCAACGTGTCATCTGGGCCGAAGTCCTCAACATGATCAGATGCAACTAGTTTATCAGATTCAAAAGCTACTGTTCCTTCTTCAGGCTCTCCAGAAGCAGATGCTTTTGCGTATGTAACATACTCACCATCTTTATAAACTCTAATTCTCACAGCTTCGTCAACATTCTTTATAACATCATCAATTACAATCTCTGTATAATAATCTGTTACCTTCTCACCGACATTTTCGATATAGAATGTGTAAGCCATATAGTTTTCACCATTATGACTTCCTCCTGGATGATCAGCAAGGTCGGCTGCAAGCCATCCTTCTGAAATATTATCGAAAGCATCAACTGTTTGGGCATCAAGTTTCGATCTGTACGTTTTGTAGTGTATATCATCAGTGATGATTAGACCCTTATCATAGTACAGATTGTCATCGAGCGTTATAGTGAAATTTCCGCTATTATAAACAAAACCTATGACCAAATATGAGAATATTAAGAATAGAACTATCAAAACGATTACCAATTTTACAATTTTCATCATTTTCTGATCTTTTCTTATTTTTTCTGCATCAATTGTAAATTTACCTTCATTCATAACATCAAACCTCGCTTGATATCAACAAATTTAGGTAGATTCACTACCGTTTGGACATTGATATCTTATCTATAATACAAACTAATTATATCATAAATAAAAGCACAGTCAATAACTTTGTCGAAATTTGTCGAAGAAAAATTAAATAGACAACATATTTACACTTTAAATACAAATGGCAATGTGTCAAATTTTACATTTTGTTTTTAAGTTTTACATTTTATGTGTTGTGCTACCATATATATATATATTATAATATAGGAAAGAAGGAAGGGATTTTATGAAAAAGAAAATGAGGCTACTACTACTGTTTGTATCGATATCGCTTACACTCAGTATGGTAAGTAATACTTACTCCAAATATGTAACGGGGTCAGGTGGTAATTTAGAGATGTCATTATCAAAGTGGCAAATACTAGTAAATCAAAATGATATAGTGACTAATTCATCTTCAAACATTGAATTTAATCCTGTGATTACCGAAAACGAAAACATTACTAGCAATACTTTAGCACCAACATCTACTGGATATTTCGATATAGAAATAGATCCTAGTAATGTTGATTTATCCTTTAGATATGCTATAAAACTTAATTCTATTGATAGTCAAATACCAGATTTAATAATAAATAAATATGAGTTATTAGATCATGATAACCCTATTAGTAATCCACTAAATATTGTTGAGATAAATTCAGCTACTATTGAAAATACATTAATATATAATGATACAGACCCAACGTTTAGACATGAACCATTTATTATAAGAATATACTTTGAGTGGTTTGAAGGAACTGGCGAAACTTCAGATGATGAAGCTGATACAATAGTTGGTACTACTCCTGATATGAGTGTTACAATTAATGCTACTGTAGGATTTGAACAAATATTATAAGAGCTTATGCTCTTTTTTTTTGCAAAAAAAAATGCTTTTTCAAGCATTAAAATCTATTTTTATTAACCATAACTACTGGTATAACTTTACATGATGTTGTATTTGGAGTAGATTCAATAGTTGACACTGTACTATCACCTATATTAAATGCATAAGTATTAGTACTGTCATAATCTGTTATTGTCCAAACACATTCATTTGGTACTAAACCACTATATTTTGAATTTAAATATTGGTAATTTCCACCATATGCTATAGTTTCAGTAATAAGTGTATCTACTCTATTGTTGTAATCTAAATTACCAATGACTATATTTGAATAGGTGTCTCTTGTTATATAAGAATTTTCAATATCTGTTGATATTAGTGGTAATACCTCTTTTAATTCAAGTGTTTTTCTAGCAACTGTCCAAGATGTATACGAACTTCCCATTGTACTACTGTATCTATCGTTAGTAGCAGATGTGAATGCACCAGATAACCTCGGTAGAAGTGTAACTGTTGTATCACTTACTTTATTGTAAGTATCTAACACTGTCATTGATAAACAAGTTGAACTAAGTGATGTACAAGGTCTATTTGTAACAACATCATACATTATAATGTCCCCTAAAATAAATCTTTCATCAATTCCATCTGTATCTGATTCAAATTTTTGTTCTGCTTTTACACTTAACATTATTTCAAGTGCATCTAATACTTCATAACTAGAGTCTGCTGCTAGTTTTGCATTTTCTGCTTCAGCAAAATTATATGCTTGTAATCCCCAGGCTGTATCTTCAATATCATTGTCAGCATTAAACGGCCATGTTATTGTTATTTTAAATATACTTTCTCCAGTTTCTTTAGGAAGAAGTGATGAACTAAGTTCTGCATTTACTTGGAACGGATAATCATGTGCAAGTTTATCAAAAAGTTCTTCATTTGTTAAACCTGATGAACTATCGTATGCTTCAGTATCAAAGATTCTTATTGAATCTACTACTGTATTTAATACAGCATTTGTGTCTCCGTAATTATTTATAGTAATTTCTTTTACTACTGGATCCATTCCTGGATATATTTCACTAGACGATACTGTAATACTATTTGTTATTACATCAGCTCCATCTGTAAATTCTACTCTCCAAGCTTTTACCTTTACTTCCATATCTGCTGTAGCACTATTACCATAGGTAAACCATGCATATGATATAGAAATTAGTGAAACTACTACAAAAAATAGTACCATTAAATGTAGAGTAAATCTACGTTTTTTTACATTTTCACCCACTATATTCACCTCTTTCTAAAAATCCCTCGTATTTCTTCTTTTATCTTCTTTTTCTATCATTCTTGATACTACTTCATATCCTATAATACCAAGTATGGGAAGAATAATGAATAAATACATACCTGTTGGAGTACTTACTATCCCATATACTGTTGATAATATGTAACTTTTACTAGTAACAATACCATATATTTGGTCCTCATCAACAACTGGGTCTATATAATCATTTGCAACACCTTGTGTTATAAAACTAAGTGTTCCGTCTTCATTTTCTACTATTTCTATTACATCATGTGTAACAACTTTATTTTTAAAGTCACCTTCTTTACCAAGATAACTTACAGAATCCCCTACTTTTATTTCCTCTGGGTCTACTTCTTTACTAATAAGAATATCACCTACATTATATTTTGGTATCATACTACCTGTTAGTACACTAAATATTCTATAATTAAAAAATGAGAATTCATTATTGCTAAATCTTTGCAGGAATACAGATAAAATAAAAGCAATTAATATAATAAATAGAAATATTTTAACTAGCCAACCTACTATTTTAATTGGTTTTATTTTTTTCACATAATCACCTTACAAATATTCTTGTATCCTTTCTAAATAGTTATCCATAGATTCTTGGAATTTATTTTTTATGTCATCTTTAGCATCACTACCTTTAGATTTCGACTTCTTAGATTCCATCATTTGCTCTGCTATAAGTCTTAAAACTTCTTCATCAGTTATTTTAAGTCCACATTTTCTAAACAAATCTATTATTCTTTTTAATTCATCACGAAGTAGGACTAAAGCATATTCAGATAATTTTTCTTTTGAATCTTTTTTTGTTTTACATACTGAGTCCATAACATAATAGTCTACCAAGTATGAGTGATCCAAAAGACCTAGTAATAAATCATTTCCATCAGTATCTAAGTTATTTTTCTTATCTCCACTATTTTCTTCATAATTGTATAAAAAGTTCCATAATTTAACTGATTCTTGAAAATTCGGATTTTTAAGAATTATATTAGTTTTTTTAATTGGAGGATTTACTAGTTTAACTTTTGCTCTTTCAAGAGCTTTTAAAAGTTCACTTCTTTGCCATCCAGTTAAATAATCTTTTACTCTTCTAATTCTTGCTCTAACTTTTTCGATTTCTTCTAGCAGTTTTTTATCAGGACCAAGTCTTGATGAATCTGTTGCTTTGATTTGTAGTTTTATATTCACATCTTCTCCGCCAATTTTTGTATAACCCGCGTATTCTAGACTTCTACTTCTATCAATTAATAGTTCATCAAGTTCTTTTTCCTTTTTTACTATGAATCTAGCTAAAAAGTAGATAACTGTATATAAGAATCTATTTTCATATATATTATATGTTTCTTCACTTCTTATATTAAGTATTTTATTAGGTCTTACATCTCCATTTTTATCAATATCATTGATATTATAAGTATGTATTGCTAAATCTCTAATACTTTCCACATTAATCTTTTTAGCTTTTTCAATTAGCTCAACCTCAGCTTCGTTAATTAAAATTAGTTTTGGATTTCTAACAACGTTATCTATATAAGGACAAGCATTCTCTACTATATCTAACCACTCAAAGTTTATTGCGTCGCCTTTTATTTTAGATTTGTAATGCATATTAGAAGAAAGTTTGGAGAAAAACTCCTTACTTATCTTCTTAATATCCTCATCTGTTTCTTTATTAATTTCTAAAGCCATAATCAAGCCTCCCTTTTATTATATTGATTTTTTAATATACTCAATAAACTCTATACACTCTTTCATAACCCCTTTACCACATTCTTTGTTTAAGAATGAAATAAATGGATCTAACTCATCACGAATAAACGCGATATTAAGTTGTTCAAATTTTCTTAGTATTTTTCTAGCTATAAAGTAATCTATAGCATCCATTTCATTACCACCACATGATACATATACTGGTACAAACGTTTTAAGTTGTTTCATAATACGGTTACCAAATGCAATTCTAAAGTGATTAATTACATAATCGTCTATTTTAGCAAGTTTATCTAGTGCATCATTACTAACTACTACGTTTTTACCTGCTTCTTCAAATAAATTTTCTAGATATGTTGCATTAAGTTGAATAGCTTCTTGATGACGAGATTCAAATGGACTACATTTTTTGTTGATATCAATAGGTACTGCTCTATCGTAAACTTTATCAGTTACCATATATGTTGAATCATCGTTATTTATTGTACCTATATACCAAAGGTTTCCTGGTAGTAATATTTTACCATTATCCATTTTTGCTGGGTCGTGTGTCCATCCACTTGTAACAAGTTCTACTATCCACTCTTCTCTAGCTGGTATTTCTAGTACTGATAACATCTCTGCAAAGTAATATTCTACTCTAGCAATGTTCATTTCATCTAGGATGATTGTATGTACATTGTCATCATAATTTGCTGCGTAAATTTCTCCTAAAGCTTCCGTTTCAGTAAATTTCTTTGTAAATTCATTGAAATATCCTAAAAATTCAGTTTTATCTTTCCATGAAGGTTGTACAGATGCCACTATTGCATCGTTACCTACAAATTTACCCCAAGCATATGCTAGTGATGTTTTACCAGTTCCTGATATACCTTGAAGTATAATAAGTCTACTTGATGCAAGACCTGCTATAAATGTATATATTAGGTTTGGTTCATAATATAATTTAAGTTCACTTGCCGCAAAGGCTCTTAAGTTATCTGCAAGTTCCTTAAGTGAAAAACTATTATTGTAATTTACTGGTGCATAACCTGCAAAATGCTCATCGATAAGTTCAAGTTTTGGAAATCTATGTGCTGTTTCTTTTGTTTCTTCATCGATTTCATCTTCTGGATTAGTTTCTCCATCTTCATCTGGATTAAGTCCAAGCTGTGAAACTTTCATAGCCATTAACTCATCTTTTTCTTTCATAAGTTTTCTAACTTGCTCATTAAGCTTTCCAATTTCTTCTAAAAGTGAATCATTACTGATTTTTCCACTTTTATTTCTTATAAATCTCTTAACATATAAATATATTAAGAAACCTATTAACCCTACAAAGGCTAATAGTATAATTATAGCGATTACTACGAATAACCACTGAGGGCCATCGAAGTTCTCACTATAACTATTAATTATGCTTATATATCTACCAAAGTTAAATAACTGTAGTAAACCTTCAAACATTGTGATTATGCCATCAACAAAGATAGCAAAAAATTCATATACAAATTTAAATATCGTTTCCATAAAACTACTCTTCTCCTACTATTTCTAATTTAGAATAAATATCTTCTTTCATTATTTTGTCCTTGAAGTTATCAAAAATTATTTTTTCAATTTCTCCAACTCCAGCACTTTTATCTATAAAGATATACTCTGATAAACCTAAACTTGTTTTGTTTTTACTTGTAAACGCAGTTCCTGGTCCAATCAAAGCAGAAATTCTAAATCCATTTTTTCTTAAATTTTTAATTACAACTGAATGTTTCATAAATTCATCGTAATCTATTAAATATAGTACATTTTTCTTAGCGTACTCTTCATTATTTTGTCTAAATAATCTTTCAAGTTTACTTTCTTTTTTACAAAGCGAAATTGGTACATATACTAAATATTCATTACTAAAGTTTTGACTAATCATATCACTCGCAAGTCTTGCTTGAAGAAGCGCAAGTTCTACATTTAGTTTATTTTCTGATACTATTCCTTCTTTATAAGTTCTATCTATAATATCATCATTATATGCACTACTAAATGTTAGATTATGTTTAAGATCAATTAAGAATTTATTTTTATCTGTCTTAAACTGATTATATACAAGTTCAAACATTTCAGTGTTTAATTTTTCTAGGAAGTACTTAGTTGCACTTCTGTGTGCTTTTTGAGAATGTATTACACTTCTCATTGTTGACTCTAAATTATCGTTATCTATACTATAATCACTAATAAATTTAATTATTTCTCTAGCGTATAATATTTTTCTTTGTTTCATATTTAGATCTACTGTTATTAAATATTCAAGTTTTGCAACTAACATCATTAACATAACATATTTTTCAAGTTTTACTTCATAACTTCTGTCGTTTCCACTATATAATTTAGCAAGTCTTGCTGCATCTTCTTCAAGTGCAAACCCTATTCTCGCAAGAGTCTTTTTAGCGTTTGTTCTTTCACTTTTACTAAAACCATTTGCTTCACTTATTACTGTTGTTTTGTCGTCTACTAAATATCTAAGTTTTTTTACTGTTTTCTTACTTTCAAGTGATACTACACTATCACTAAATATATTATAGTACTTACTTTCTATGTAAGATTTAATTAATGCTTTTTTAATACTTGCTTCATTACTTAGCATTTTTGTTTGATCCATTATCACTTCAATTATTTCTAAAATTTCTTCTTCTTTAATTGACATACATCTAGAAATAATATTTTTACTTTTCTTGTGTTCTGGTTTGCTAAAGATCATTTCAAGTTTTACCTTATCTTCGTCTTCATCATCTTCTGATTCTTCAATTTCATCTGATTCTATTATAGTATCTTTTACTTCTCTGCGAGCTCTTTTTGGAGTACTTTTGATTACTTCTTCTTCGTAATCATCTTCTTCCTCTTCATCTTCTTCTATTTCTTCTCTTACAGACCTTGCAAATGGAGCTTCATCATCTACGGGTATTGTTATCTTACTATAATCATTTAAATTTTCTCTTGGGGCTTCATATACTGGAGCATAAGGTGCTTGCACTGGTGCTGGCGCTTGCTCTACTATTTCTTCTTCCTCTTCTTCGTGCTCTGGAATGTAATTTGTAAATGCTTCATAATCATCTTCTTTTACTTCTTCTGGTTCTTCATCTTCGACTTCTTCAATTTCTTCATCTTCATTTACTGTTACTTTTCTAAAGAACATTGTTTTACTTAATTCTTCTTCAATGCGCTCTTCTTTAGCTTTTTCCTCATCTGTTTTAAATTCATCTCCAGAGTGATCTTCTACTTTTTCAATGAAACTAAATTTTTTCTTCTCAATATTTTCAAATGACTTACCTTTATCATCGTCTGCAAAGAAAGAATCTTTTTTCTTACTCTCAGGTTTATCATTAATAAACTTTTTAATTAAATCTTTTATCTTACCAATCATTTTATTCCCTCTTTTACCTTCTAAATTCATATTAAATATATATAGCGTTAATATAAGTGCTATAAGCACATATGGATTAAATAACGTTACTCTAAAGAACCCAAATAGAGGTATAACACCTACTACTTCTCCGACTATCTGTGATAAGACTATCGGATCATCCTCTTTATTATTCGCATCACCTTGCGTTATAAATGTTTCATTATACCTTTCGATAATTCTGTGGGTGATAAAATTTTCATCTTGTTTAAAAGTAACTATGTCATTAAGTTCAAAGGTATCACCTTCTTTTACTATTATCCAATCACCCTTACTTATCTCTGGTTCCATACTCCCTGTCTGGACTTCAAATATCGAATACCCAAAAAAACTTGAATAATCATTACCCAAGACTCTTACCTGTACAACATTATAAACTGAAATTAGTAAAATAACTCCGAATAAAAATATAAGAACGTCTAGCATGATATTACCAAGTTTACCCTTACTAAGCTGTTTTAATTTCTTTTGTATCATACTTACCTTCCTACTCTATAGTTACACTACTATATAAGTTTACCACAATCGACACGGTTTGACAATTACTTAAATTAAAAAAAAACAATAAATTTTTTCCAATTTCAAAATTTTACGTAAAGACCGCAAAAATTTCTTTTTCAATCATTTATAAAAATATGTTTTTCTTGATAATTTGTTATTTTTGTTTTACTCATAAAAAAAAGTAGTTTACCATTTACTACTGCTACTACTTTTTTTCGGTTCATCTGATCCATATTTTATTTCTACCACTAGTGAATATATTTGATAAATAAATATTAAGAAACATGGTACTACTATAACAAAGAAGAATACCCATGTAGATTGAAGTATACTTATATAAGTTCCTAAACCTTCATAAATTTTCGTTTCATGACCTGCGATAAATTTACTAGAGTATGTTGCACCATTTTCCATTGATATCGCATCTTCATCTTCATAAACAGCTCCTACTGTACCAACTTCTATTGTTACTACGTTATCTTCTTGTATTTGGAAAACAAATATTTCATCTCCAGCACTAGTTTTTGATAAAGGTTTTTTATCAACTAATACTAAGTCACCTTCTTTATACTTATCACTTGCTATTTCATCATCAATAATAATTAAAGATGTTTCTCCAAACTGAGTAACTCTAAACTCTTTATTCATATTTAGTAAAAGCACTGACATCGATATTGCAAATGCAAAGAATATTAGTATTAATATTATTTTAATTATTTTTCCTATTGTTTTCATTATTACCACCTTACTACAAACTTTTTACATTTGTCTGTCTATTATAAATATATCATAGTTAAATATCTTTATCAAGCACTTTTATAATCATTGCATATTTTATTTTTAAGAATGTGTAAATTCATTTATATTTTTTCCACATAAAAAACGAGAGTTTTTCCCTCGCTATTTACATTTCAGATGGTATATCTATACCTAATATATTAAGATAGTCTTTTAATATAAAATTAGTTAAGTCTAAAATATTTAAATAATCATTTTTCTTGATAATATCTTCTTCACTTAATACTGCATTGTTTGTATAAAATAGATTTGCTGATGCTGCTAAGTTATATAAGTAATCACATATATAATTTGGTTTTCTTTCAGAGTATGCTAAATCTAGTAATTTAGTTGATTCTAATAACATTAATCTTAAATTTAAATCATGTTCGTTGTAAATATTATCTGACAAATTTTTAGTATACTCTGCACTTTTTAATATTTTATTTATTCGTAAGTAAGTATATAGTAGATAAGGCCCTGTTTTACCGGTTACATCTGAAAACTTATTTAAATCAAATATATAATCTTTCTCATAAGTTGTTTGAAGGTCTGCATATTTAAGAATTGATCTAGTAATTAGTAGTAAATCTTCTTCGCTTAAATTTTTGTTTTCTTCTCGCTTATTCATAAATATATTTGTAGTATCATTTATTAACTCTGATAACTTAGGACTTTCACCACTTCTAGTTTTATAAGGTTTATTATCTTCACCATTTGCAGTTCCATATCCTAGATGTTCTAAATTTTCAGATGGAAATAAACCACCCTTATCGCTTGCTCTAAACACTTGTTTAAAATGTAGATTTTGTCTTAAGTCTGTAACGTATATTATTCTGTCTGCATTAAACTCTTTTTTTCTCATGTAAATTGTAGCAAGGTCAGTTGTACCATATAAATATGCTCCATCACTTTTTCTATAAATAAGAGGAGGCATTTCATTTTTATCTGAATCTTCCTTTACATGTATTACTAAAGCTCCATCGCTTTCTTCGATTACATTTTTTAAAACTTCAGATGTTTCATCAATATATTTTAATGAGTGAGATTCGCCATACCAATAATCAAACTGAGAACCTAGCTTTTTATAACTTTTTTTCATATCTGCAATAGATATTTCGCATATTTTTTCCCATAAAATTACATACAATTTTTCTCCTTCTTGAAGTTTTTTAGTTATTGATGCACATTTTTCTTTTATATTTTCATCTTCTTTACAAAGTTTACTCATGTATGGGTATGCTTTATCTAAGTAGTCTATCGTTAAATCAGAGGGAGATATATTGTCTTCTAGGACTTTGTAAATTACTTGTCCTATTTGAAGACCAATATCTCCAAGGTGTACATCTGTTATAACATTATGTCCGTAGTATTCTACAAGCCTTTTAACTGCTTCACCTATATTTGTTGTTCTCATGTGTCCTACGTGCAGTGGTTTAGCAACGTTTGGTCCACCGTAGTCCACTACTATAGTTTCTTTCTTAGTTTTCATAATGCAGTCTTTAAAATTTCTTTGATAAAAACTTAAATATTTGTTTATGAAAGTGTTACTTAGTTTTAAATTAATAAATCCTGGCGGACAGAATACAGCTTCTTTAAAAAAAGCATCAAACTCTTCAAATGATTTTAGAGTTTCTACAACTTTATTTCCTAAAGTTATAGGATTTTCACTAAATGATTTAGCTGTTTTAAATACATCATTGCACTGATAATCACAAAGTTCTGGTTTATTTGATACTGTAACTCCTACTTCTACATCATAACCTGATTTTTTAAATGCTTCACTTAATATTTTTTTTAATTCTTCAATATACATATTTTTCTCCTTCTTGAAATAAAAAAAGCCCTACTAATATAAGGACGAATTATTATCCGCGGTACCACCTTATTTATAGCTTGGCTATCACTTCTTTTTTAACGCATAAGCTGCGGGCTTTTACTCCTGCTATAAAGATTCATTCATAAGACTATAAAATTACTTGCACTACCCGTAACCTCACTTTATTATAGCACTCTTATTACTACTTCTTTTTTCGCATTTCTAAAATTATTATATCACTTTAATTTGATTTGTCAAATTTCTAGAAAGAATTTCATTTCTTAATATAGTAGAACTAATTCCACTTGTATATGGTAAATATATTATATCGACTCCTATTTTTTTTGTTTCATCTTCATAATATTTCCAGCGATTTTTATTTAATTTATCGCTTGCTGCTATTAAAACATCATAACGAATTAAATCATAGTACGCTAGTTTATCTACATTATCACATATTATTACTTCATCAACGTATTCAAGTTCTTTTACTGCTTTTACTCTTTCATCTATCGTTACTATTGGTTTTTTGTTTTTATATTTTATAGATATTTCATCTACATTAACTCCAACTACCAAATAATCACATTGTTTCTTTGCATTATATAACAAATTCAAATGTCCTTCATGGAGCATATCGAATACACCAGTAGTAAATCCTACCTTATATTTTTTTGTTTGCACTGCGAACTCTTTCTACAGCTTGACTATGAACTTCTCCGTACTGAACATCTATATTACCCGATATATTACTTAAATATCCTTGATATAATCTATCAATTTCACCTTCTGGCTTGTAAAGCGCTAATTGACAAATTTGCATATTTGGTAAAATCATTACTCTTTGTAAAGAACCAACACCTAGATGATACCTACCTTCAAAACCTATATCACCTAATCCAGCTTTATGAACTTGTAAACCTAATCTGCCACCCGATGATCTTCCATTTAATTCTCCAATTAAACCAGGGACAATTATTTCCTCATTTGTACTAGCTACATAACATTCACCAGGTTCTAAAAAGAAACCTTCTTCATGTAATTTTATTTCTTCTTTTTTATTGTTTCCTTTTAAATCTAATACATCTTCTGTATATCTTTCAATTATTGGATTTAAGGTTAAATTTACTGAATTCGGGTTGATTTTTATCAAATCAGATGGTGTTATTTCTATTTCACCACATTTTAACTTTCTGTCTATTTCGGCTCCACTTAACATACCATAATCTACTTCTTTTTCACTTAAGTTAGATTTAAATGCTAATTTACCTACCTCTAAATTAGGATAAATAACTAATCTTTTTTGGCTAATTATACTCATTGTTATAAAACCATTATAATTATCGCTATAAAACGAATTAGTCGTATCAATTCCAAATCCTTTGGTAGATAAAAGTGCTTTACCATATACTAAGGGTGTATATCCATTAGTTGCAATGTTTATTGAACTTTTTGCTATATATAATGTATTTTTTTCTATCTCAAGTCCACACTCTGGTATTTTAATAGGTTTTAGATATCTAAAATTATTTGTTTCTAGTTCTTGACGAAGAACAACTTCGCGCTCTAGCGGATTATTAAAATCATTATATATCTTATAATCTAATAAATATACATAATCTGTCATTCTTAGTTTAATACTATTGGGTTTTGAAAAATCTCTCTCCTTTAGACCTTCTATCTTAATTTTTCCATTATCTATTTGTTTTAAAATTTCTTTACTAGTTAACATTATATTTCACCTCTTTTTTTACGATATCTAATCATATCCTCAGTATCTTGATATGATCTAGAAGCTGTTACATCAGTTTGTCCTAGATATTTGCCTTCATATTTTATTTCACCATTTCCAAGCATATGGTCATACTGTAGTATACCTATTAATTGACCACTTTTTAAAACTGGCTTATAATTATTGTCAAAACCACTTTCTGCAGCACATATTTCTAAAGTCCAATTTCCAGCAAATCCATTATCTCCAAATCCTGCAGTAATATGTATATAAACACCTGGCAGAGAAAGTCCTGGCAAGCCATTTATTTTAGGAACATAATTCTTAGTTAGAGTGTACTCTTGTGTGGTACCTAAATAAAATTTGCCTGGTTCTAATACTAACCCTTCTTCTGGTATAAAAATTTCTTCACAATCATTTTTTTTCTTAAAATATAGTTCTTTGTTTTTATACACTAAAATTTTTGGCGCTAGAGTTACATAAACAAAACCATCACCTACCTTACCTTCATCTGTCAATCTAGTTTGATTAAACTGTCCATCATTGCTATAGTCTTCTTTTATTTCGTTTCCAACATAAATATCTCCAGCTTCAATAGCTTTTAATATTCCTTCTTTATTTAACATTACTTCACCTCTAATTTTTATTATATTTTAAAAAAAATGCTTTTTCAAGCATTTTTACAATTTATTTACACAAAAAGTTAAACAATATTAATTTAGTGGTAGACTTTTATTTTTTTGTTATTTTATTTACCTGCTACTACCGTCTTTAAGTTTTTTAGAAAATAGTCAAATAAATTTGCTTTCTTTATATCTTCATTTACTACTATATCTACTGTATCAATGATTGTACCTTCATTGTCTAAGATGTCTGCAGTTCCTACTATACTTCCTTTTTCAACTGGGGCCACTATGCTATCTAATTTTATATCAAAATCATATGATGCATTACTATCAGTTATTTTTTGTAAATGTACTGCATCTTCTTTTAAATATATGTCTACACTTTCATTTTTACCATTTATTATATCTACGTTTCCTAAACTCTTTTCTTTTTCATGAATCATAACAAGTTTATAACTATTAAATCCGTAGTTAAGTAAATTTACAGTATCTTCGCTTCTTGAGTCACTTGTAGGGGAACCCATCACTACTGAGATAAGTCTGAAATCATTTTTCATAGCAGTACTAGTTAGGCAGTATCCTGCTGTATCTGTAAAACCTGTTTTAAGTCCATCTACGCCATCATAGAATCTTATTAATTTATTTGTATTAACTAACCAAGTACTTGATCCATCTGGTTTATTTAAGTACTCTTCATAAATACTTGTGTACTCTAGTATTTTTTCATGTTTTAAAAGTTCTCTTGATAAGATAGCCATATCATATGCTGATGAATAATGGTTTTCTTCATCTAGTCCATGCGGGTTCATAAAATTTGTATTCATACATCCAAGTACTTTGCACTTATCATTCATCATGTTGACAAAGTTTGATACAGTTCCGCCTACTTTTTCTGCAAGAGCTACTACTGCATCATTACCACTAGCTATTGCAACTCCTTTTAACAGTTCATTTAATGTATAAGTTTCTCCTTCTTCTAAAAATACTTGACTGCCACCCATACTAGCAGCTTCACTACTTATAGTAACTTTATCTTCAAGTGATATTTTACCTTCGTCTACTGCTTCCATTATAAGAAGCATACTTGCTATTTTTGTCATAGATGCTGGAGCAAGTTTTTCTTTTGAATTATAATCATATAAAACCTGACCAGTTGCACTATCCATTAGTATAGCGCTTTTTGAATTTTGAGTTATATTTTCTTCTGCATTTATACTAAGAGAAAATGAAAATAAAAACATAAATCCGATTATTAGTTTTTTCACAACAAACACCTCTAATTAAATTTATGTTTAATTATTTTTCTTATTCATTATTAAAATTAAAAACGATAAATTTACTTATCGCTTTCTTCTTTGTTTTTAATATTAAAAAATTTCTTAATATTATCAAGCATCTTTTTCATATACACCTCTTAATAAGATATATGAAGAAAAATATAATTTATAACTTTTTAAGTTCAGTTTTTATTTTTTCTAAATCATTTAGCTCTATAATATTATTTATTTTTTCTTTTAAAATTAAACATTTTAAATGTGATTCATACTCTTCAAGCTTTTCTTCAGTTCCATTTATTGATTTTGAAACAAATGCTCTTGATACTTTTTTTAAATCTGCTATTTCTTGTAAACTTAAATTTTCTTCATAATAAAGTTTAAAAATATCTTTTTGATTTTCCGTAAATAAATTACCGTATATGTCAAATAATTTATTAAAATATATAAGTTTATCCATATTACATCATATCCTTAAATAAACCATAGATATAGTTTTCAATATCAAATGTTTTTAAATCTGTCATTTTTTCTCCAAGTCCAACAAACTTAACTGGAAGTTTAACTTTTTCTTTAATCGCTAAAACTATTCC
>CAYJKL010000003.1:0-11355 GCA_964370755.1 uncultured Muribaculaceae bacterium | reverse complement strand
TCCATCAAGTTTTGTTAAAACTATTCCTGTTATATTGGTAATTTCTTTAAAGTGCTCTGCTTGCATAATTCCATTTTGACCAGTAGATGCATCTATAACTAAAAGGGTTTCATGAGGAGCATCCTCTATTTCTCTTCCTATTATTTTATTTATTTTTTCAAGTTCTTTCATTAAGTTTGCTTTATTTTGTAGTCTACCCGCTGTATCTACTAAAATTATATCTGCATTTTCTTCTTTGCCATATTTGATACCATCAAATACTACACTTGCTGGATCGTTATTTTCATTTCCGTAAAATAAACTATTTGTACGCTCTGACCACACCTTAAGTTGCTCTGTTGCGCCTGCTCTAAATGTGTCTCCTGCTATAAGTAAAACTTTTTTTCCTTCTTCTTTATATTTATGTGCAAGTTTTGCTATTGTTGTAGTTTTACCTACTCCGTTTACTCCAACTACTAGGATAACTGTAGGTCCGTTTTCAGCAAATTTCACCTTGTCTGTTAATACTTCATCATCAACATATATAATGAATAGTTCATCTACAATTATTTCTTTAAGTTCTTCTGTATCTGTTATTTTTTCGCTTTTAACCCTTTTTCTTAACTTGTCTAAAAATTCCATAACTGTGTTTACTCCGATATCAGCCATTATTAAAATATCTTCAAGTTCTTCAAAATATTCTTCTGTTACTTTTTTATGTATTTTAGATAACTTTACTAATCTTGATGTAAACTCTTCTCTTGTTTTTTCAAGACCCTCATCATAAAGTTTTAACTCCTCTTTATCTTCTTCAGTTTCTTTTTTAGTTATTATTTTTTTTATTTTATCAAAAAATCCCATAAATCCTCCTAATTTCTTATTTAATTATATCATGTATACATTTTTTTTGGAACTTGATATTATATTTTTTTTGCTATATAATGAATTTAGAGGTTATCATATGGAAAATTTTTATTATTTAGTTATTTATTTTTTTATTTATGCCGTACTAGGTACAGTTATGGAAATTCTAACAATTTATGTTGAAGAGAAAAAACTAGTACTTAATAGAGGCTACTTAATTGGACCTTATATTCCGATATATGGTTTTGGTGGACTTATTATTATTTTATTTTTAAGTAGTTATGAATCCGATTTTTTCATTCTTTTTGGAATGAGTTTACTTTTATGCGGTATACTTGAATATCTTGTTAGTTACCTACTTGAAAAAATATTTAATATGAAATGGTGGGATTACTCCCATACTAAATTTAATATTAATGGCAGAGTTGAACTTTCAAGATTAATATCATTTGGTATTATGGGTGTTGTTGTTATAAAACTTTTTCAACCATTTTTCACTGGAATACTTGATAGTTTTTCAAGTAGTACAATAATGATAACTGCAATAGTATTACTTGTTATTTTGATTACTGATTTTATTATATCTACAATTACTACTGTTAAACTAAAAAATAAAATTAAAGTTTTTAAGAATTTAGATGTAACTAAAGAGATTAAAGATGAAATTAATAAATTTGTTTATAAACGTTTACTTAAAACATTTCCATACTTAAAAAAATATTTTGACCACTAAAAAGGAAGTTATTATGATTCAATAACTCCTTTTTTCATTTTATAAACTTTGTCTGCATATGATGAAACGTTTTTAGAGTGGGTAACTATAATAACTATTTTTCCATCCTTTGCCATTTGTTTGAAGATGTCCATTACTTTCTTTTCTGTTTCTTCATCTAAGTTTCCAGTAGGTTCGTCTGCTACTATAATTGGTACATCTGTTGCAATTGCTCTTGCTACCGCTACTCTTTGTTGCTCTCCTCCTGATAATTTTAGTACCATTCTGTCTGCTTTTGATTTATTTATTCCTACTGATTTTAATACTTCATAAGCATAGTCTTTATCTTTTTCTACGCCTGAGAAATCTATACCTACTTCTACATTTTCTTTTGCTGTCATGTAATTGATTAAGTTGTATGACTGAAATACTATATTTACATAATGAAGTCTAAAGTCTGCAGAACCTATGTCTTTTAGTGAAGTATCATTATAAAGAATATCTCCATCTTGTAGTGCATCAAGACCAGACAAAATTGATATGAGTGTTGTTTTTCCTGATCCTGATTCTCCTACTATGGCATATAATTTACCTGATGAAAATTCTGCATTTACACCTTTTAATACTTCTGTGCTTGAATCACCTTCTTCATAACTATATTTTAAATTTTTAATTTTTAATTTATTCATTTAACTACTCCCTTCCTGTAAGTATTGTTTTAGGTTCGTACTTCATAATATTAATCGCTGGCATACTCATTGCTACTATTACAACTCCATATCCTAATAAGAATAATGTTAAGTACTCTGCTGCGCTTACATTTACATCTATTTCATCTATTACTTCTACATCACTGTTACTACCTTGCATTGCGGTCATACCCCCGCCCATCATGCTACCTCCAGATGGTCTTCCAAAGTTATTAGTACTTTGCTCTTCATTCATTTCAAGTTGACTAGATAATAAACTATCTGACATAGCATTTGCTATAATCGAGCTTGTACCAATTGATAAAATAAACCCTACTGTTGCTACTACAACAAGTTCAAGTAAAATTTGTCCTATGATATTTAGCTTAGTAGCACCTAAACTCATAAGTACTCCCATTTCGTATTTTCTATCTTTAATATTATTATTAATTATAAGTGCAATTATTAATACTGCTGCTATTATAACTACAATCATTATAGTGGTACTAAACGATCCTACTGATTCAAGTGGACCTGCCATTTGCTCATATGCACTGTTATCTATATCAAGAGTTAAACTCATTTCTTCTAAATCATATTTTTCACTTGCTTCATCTATAAATTTATCTACATTTTCCGGATTATTTAAATAATAAATAACACTACTAACTGTATAGTCTCCATTGTTATAATCTTCTTCTGTAAGTAGTTTTGATGCGCTTTCTATATTCATGTAAATACTATTTTCATAACCTTCTTCACTTGCCATAAAAATGCCTATTATTTCATATGAAAATATTTCTTCTGTTTCTGTATTTTTAAGTTCTAATATATCTCCTACTGCTACTTCATTTTCTTCTGCAAGTTCGTAAGATATTATAATGCTATCATCCGCTGTTTCATCGAAGTATGTTCCTTCAGTTATTTCAATTATATTACTTTCTACACCTGGTATAAATGCATAAGAGTTAACACCAGTTATTGTATCTGGTCTTTCAATTCCTCCCATCATTCCTGAATTTCCTGAATTTTCAGTATCTGACTCAATTAAACTGAAATTTTCAGCTTCAAATGATGCATATAGACTATATGTATAATCTTTAACATACTCTGAGTTTGCTATGTCTTCGACCATATTAGAGTTAATTTCTGGTCTTGCAAATGATGACATTGATTCTCTATTAAAACTACCATCACTAGAAGTCATTTCTCCTCTTAATTTTTCCATATCTGCATTTAGATATATTTCACTACCTAGTGACTCTTTTGCATACTCTGTACTTTCATCTACTGCATTTCCTATTGCAAGTGACGCAAGCACTAAGTTTGCTATTACAAACATTATAATAAATAATATTATAGATTTGTTTTTCTTCCTAGTTATATTGAGCCAAGCTCTTTTAACCATACTTTTTTTCATGTATTACCTTCTTTCCTTTAACATTATATAAATAATACCTTAAAGAAACCTTAAAAAAACAAAGAAATTATTCTTTGCCTTAAAATACATTTTTTGCAGTTTTTATTTTATTAAATTTATACACTATAGCAGGCTTATTGCCTCCAAAAGTTTTTGTTTTATTTGTCGCTTTTATTAAATTATTCGCTATAAATTTCTTTCTGAAATTTCTTCTATCATAAGTTTCTCCAGTTATTGTTTCAAATGTTTTTTGAAGTTCTGGAAGTGTAAATCCATCTGGAAATAATGATTTTAAAATATCTGTTGTGTTTATTAATTCTTTAAGTGTTTCAAGAGCATGGTCAAGTATCTCATTGTGGTCGTATGCAAGTGTGTTTATATTTTTTATATCTATCCACTCTGCATTTGATGTATTAATAGTTTCTTTTAATATTTTTACTCTTTTTGAATCTATAATACCTACAAAAGATGTTGCAAGCATTCTAATAACAGGTGATCTATCTTTTTTTCCAAAAACTCCAGAGAAATAAACTTCAATATCTGTGATACCTGTTTTTTCATTAATTTCTCTAAGTAATCCATCTACTAAATCTTCATTATTATATATAGCTCCGCCTACAAGTGCCCACATACCGCAAAATGGTTCTTGTTTTCTTTTTATAAGTAAAACTTTTACTATTCCTTTTTCTACTGTAAAAATTGAAGTAATTGCGTGTATTCCTTGATTTTTATAAAGTGGATTATTTTTTTCCATAACTTACCTCATTTCATTTTTTTAATTATAACATTTTCTAATAAAAAAACCAAACATTTTAGTTTGATTTTATTTGCGTGTGAGTGAGTTATTTATTTAACCTATATATCACCTGTACCTTTCTTATATATGTAAACATTTTCATGTAAGCTAGATAAATTTTTATATTTTTATTCTTTAACTTTTAAAACTTTATTTTCTCTAATTATCATCTATCACTTCCTTTCATGTTTTAATTATATAACGCGAACCTTTAATTAAACTTAAATGTAATTATTTTTTTGAATTTATGATATAATTTATAATAGGTGGTAATATGAAACATGAACATAATCATAGCGAAGAAAATATTTTAATAGCTTTTATTTTAAATTTAGTATTTTCTGTTGTAGAAATAATTGGAGGTATCCTTACTGGAAGCACGGCGATATTTTCTGATGCGATACATGATTTAAGTGACTCTATAGCACTTGGAACTTCTTTTTTTACACAAAAATTTTCCAATAAAAAACCAACACAAAAATATTCATTTGGTTTTAAAAGATTAACTGTCTTAGGGGCACTCATAAATGTTATTATTTTATCTGTTGGTTCATTTTACATAATTTATGAAGCTATTAAATCTATTTTTAATCCAAATGAAGTACTTACAATGCCTATGATTTATTTAGCAATCTTTGGAATAATTGTAAATGGTATATCGGTATTTAGAATGAAATCATCTCATAAAATACTTGATAAAACTGTTCTACTTCACTTATTTGAAGATTTACTTGGCTGGGTAGCAGTACTTATAACAAGCATTATAATTCATTTTACTGGACTTTATATACTAGACCCAATACTTTCATTATTTATAGTAATTGTAATACTTAGAAATATAAAAAGAAGTTTTGTTACAATAATTGAAATTTTAATGAATGGGACTACTGATTTAGATTTTGCTAAAATGATTAAAAATAAACTTAGAAAACTTGATGACATAGAAAGCTTTAATGATTTTCATTTATGGAGTGATGATGGAGATTATTATACTTTAATGATTTCAGTTAATACATATAATAATAAAACTAATAATGTTTTAGAAGTAATTAAAACTCTTCTAGAGCAAAATAATATAACTCACTCTATAGTAGAAATAATTGTTTTACCAAAGAAAAAAGGTCCCTAAATAAGGCCTTTTAAATTGTAATAATAAATGTCGTTTCTTTTTCTGGTAAACTTTCAACTGTTATAGTTCCATTTAATTTACTGATTATAGTTTTTGCTATGTATAGTCCAAGTCCATAACTACTAGTATTATCTTTTACTCTTGATTTATCACTTTTGTAAAATCTATCAAATATATGAGGTAAGTCTTCTTTATTTATTCCCTCACCAGTATTAGTTATTTTTATAATAATTTTTTTATTTTCTTTTTTAAGTGATATTTTTATATGTCCTTCTTCTTTATTGTATTTTATTCCATTATCAAGAAGTATTACTAGAACTTGTCTTAACTTTTGTTCATCTGTATTTTTAAATATATTTTTTTCTATATCAGTTTTTAGTTTTATATTTTTTTCAAAAAGAATTGTTTCAAAAGATAATGATACTTCATTTAGTAAATTTGTTAAATTTGTATTTTTAATAGTATACTTTTCTTCTTCTGCTTTGGCACTTGATAAAAGTTCATTTATAAGTTTATTCATACTTTTAGTTTCACTTTTTATGTATTCAAGCCACTTCTTTTGAGATTTTATTGTTTTTGCTTCATTAAGAAATAGTAAATCTGTATTCGCCCCGATTATTGTAAGTGGCGTTTTAAGTTCGTGTGTTGCGTCTGCTACAAAAGTTTTTTGTTTTAACCACATGTTTTCAAGTTGTTTTATAGATTTATTAGCAAAGTATAAACTTATAAAATAAATTATTATTAACATTGATATTCCTACTAAAATAAATGTTATTAAAAGTGTATCTAACGTGTCTTTACTTTCTGTAATGTCGTAAAAAGATATTTTATATTCACTACTATCTAAATAAGAATTAATTAGTTCGTAGTTACTTAAATGTGTTATTTGATATAACCAAATTTTATCTTCTATAACTATTTCTCCAGTTATTATTTCACTTTCAAATATTTGATTTGTAACACTTTCATACTCTTCATCTTCATAATCTAAAAATGATGAAATTTTTTCTATTTCTCCATCTTCATTTAATAATATATTAAATGATTTTGATTCATTATCATAGATTTCAGTTTCTTCTTCGTCATGAGGATTTCTAATATTTCCTAAAGGTTGGAAAGCCACTCGATTTAAATACTCCTTATTTTCATTATTTACGTTTATGTATGTTATTACATAAATAATTGAAAACGCTATAAACATTACAACACTTATAATAACTAAGTTTATAAGTAATAATTTATTTCTTAATTTTTTAAACACTGTTATCACCTACTAATTTGTAACCCATACCTCTTATAGTTTTTATCTTTATATTTTTGTCTAATACTTCTAGTTTTTTTCTTAAAAAAGAAATATATACTTCAACATTGTTATCTATTACTACTTTATCAAAACTCCATAATTTATTAATTATTGTATCTTTTGAAATAATTGTATTTGGTTTTTTTATAAAAAGTTCTAAAAGAGTTGCTTCTTTAACAGTTAAAATAAAACTTTTGTCTTTGCATGTTACTAATAAATCATCCATATTAAGTAATAAATTATTAAAAGTTAGTGCTTCTTTTTTAATAATCGTACCTTTTCTTCTAGTGATTGCTCTAAGGCGAGCTAGTAATTCTTCAGTTTCAAACGGTTTTGCTAAATAATCATCAGCACCTAAATCTAAACCTTTTACTTTGTCTTCAGTTTCAATTTTAGCTGTTAACATGAGTACTGGAGTTAATATGTTTTCTTCTCTTATTTTTCTTAAAATAGTATAACCATCTAAATAAGGTAACATCACATCAAGAATTATAACGTCATAAGAATCACTTAGTGCATAACTAAGACCTGACTCTCCGTCAAATGCTAAATCTACTACATATTTATTTTTCTTTAATATTTGTCCTATTGCTGTTGCCATATTTTTATGATCTTCTACTATTAATACCTTCATACTTTTTCCCTTTCTTTTGTTATTATACAATCTTTTTCTTAAATAAACCTTTAAAATATTTATTTGTTATTATGATAGTTGAGCCATAAAAAATCTATTATTGGGCCCCTATTACTTTTTCTTATTTTTCTTTCTTTTAGTAATTTTTTAATACTTTCATAGTCATAAAATTTTACACTTTCTACTTCGTTTTTATCAAGAGTCATATCTTTTATTTTTATATCATCTTTTATATGATACACTTCAATATATTCTTGCTCTAATTTTATACTTTGTAAAAACTTAATTTTCTTTTTATCTAAATTTATACCTAACTCTTCTTTAGTTTCTTCTATAACAGTTTCTAACGGGTTACTGCCTTTTTGTACGTGCCCTCCAGTAAGTGCGATTTCACTATGTTTGCTTTTTGATGTTAGCTGAAGTAAAAGTTCTTTATTTAAATTTTCTATTATTAAAAATACTACCATGTAATATCTATTTTTTTTAATATTAAATCTTTCACTTCTTAAAACTGATTCTTTCATCAGTTTTTTATTTTTATTATAAAGGTTTAAATATTCTTCCATTTTTTCTTTCTCCTATTTGTTATTATTATAACACTTTTTAGTGTACATTCACATTTTTTTATTTTGCATATTATAATACAGGTGTTAAAATGGTAAATAATCAAAATGAGTATGTTAAAAAATATAAAAAAAATAAAAGAGTTGTTTTATTCTTTCAGATATTGATTGTTTTATCATTTTTCTTATTGTGGGAATTTTTAGCTAAAAATAACTATATAAATACTTTTATTTATTCTTCTCCTTCAAAAATAATTGAAACTACTCAAAACCTTTATTTACAAGATAATTTGTTTATACATATATTTATTACTATTATTGAAACTATAGTCGCTTTTATATTAGGTATTTCGCTTGGTTTTATAATCGCTGTTATTTTATACGAATTTAAAACTCTTGCTAAAATACTTGATCCTTTTTTAACTATGCTTAACTCTCTTCCAAAAGTTGCTTTAGGTCCTCTTATTATTATAATTGCTGGTGCTAATACTTCATCAATAATTATAATGGCTCTTTTAATTAATCTTATAATTAGTATTATGAATATTTATAATGGTTTTTTAAGTACTGATAATCTTAGAATTAAACTACTTAAATCATTTAATGCAACTAACTATCAAATTTTAAGAAAAGTCGTTATACCATCATCTTACAGTACGATTATATCTAGTTTAAAAATAAATATATCTATGTCTTTAATTGGAGTTATTATGGGAGAATTTTTAGTCTCAAAAGCTGGTATTGGTTATTTAATAATATATGGGACTCAAGTTTTTAATTTAAATTTAGTTTATACAGGAATATTATTTTTAGTGATTATTTCATTTGCTTTGTATCAACTTGTTTATTTACTCGAAAAAAAATTAATGAAGTATATTCATTGATTTTGAATATAAAGCAAAAATTTGATTGATTTTCTGCAAATAAAAGTGTATAATATCAAATACAAACGAGAAATTTATTTACACTTGTTAAAAATAGTGGTATACTTTTCTTGTATGATAGATATAATATTAATGTAAATATTATATCTATCTGTATTTGGTCTGATATTACAATATTGGATCAAACCCGTGTTGGCGCCATGCGCCGCTTAAAAAAGCAACCTTTAAGGTTGTTTTTTTAATTAAAATCTTTTCTTTCTTAGTTCTCTTAATATTTTACGAATTTCATCTCCTGAAAAGAAAAAATTTTCAGATTTAGTAAATGGCATTTTATTTGTATATTTGTAATCATACTTGTCAATATATGTTAACATATCTGATACTTGAAATAATCGCTTTTCAATTTTATTAAAATCATCTCTATGTTCAAAATTATCAAATCTAGTAAATATTGAGTCTAGTATAGTTCCTAAAGTTTCTTGTCCATTATCATAATACATAACTATTTTGTCGAACTTTTCAAAATACTTAATATTATCTTTAATCATAATATTAATTTCAGTAGATAATTTTTGTTTTAATATTTTAGAATTGTCTGTATATCTTTTATCAATAATTATAGTTTTATAACTTACATTAATTCTTCTAGCAAATTGGTATATTGCATTAAATATGCTTTTTCTCTTAGAAACATTAAATTTCGAGTATTCTCCACGTTTCATTATTAAATCAGCCATATGTATCATTTTGCTATATTTTAATTTTTCTAATTTATTATTTAAAACCTCAAGCTCTGTCATTATATTGATGTTGTGTTCATGAAAAGTAAATGAAACTCCATATAATTTTGAAGCATTTTTCCCAAAACCAAATTCTCCTGTCTCATCTACAAATATGTTTAATCGTTTCATCTATTCACCTTTTTCTTTGAATGTTTATTGATATTTTAACACTTAAACATTTATATGTCATCAATATATACTGATTTTATTTAATTTGTTCATAGCATTCTATGTTGTTATCATCATTTTTATATATAATACGATTTTCTTTTTATCTAGTTTATACGAAAGTATAATTTTTTGGATTACAATTTTTTTTACCAAATTATATTTTTACTTCAAAAAATTAATGAAGCATATTCATTAATTTTTTAATATCACTTAACCTTAAATGTTGCATTTTTTAATTTTTCTGTATCAGCAGAACCTAAAGTTTCTTTTATAATATCTTTGCCAGGTTCTATACTATCTATATAAACTGTTTCTGGTACTATTATTATAGCATATTCATTTAAAAATGGTAGCAAACTTCCTGATATCGCTATAATTTCTAGTACTTCACTAATAATTGCTAAGCCTATCTTTTTTCTTTCATTACGATTTTCCTTTTAACAAATTATCCGACATTACTTTTTCTTAGCCAATATTTTTTTAAAGTTATATTACCTTACTTTTGTATATTGTACCATAATATTCACTTAGTAATTTTGTTATTTAATGATTTTATGCTTAAGAATAATCTATAATTTCTACATCTATTTGTGTGCCTAATTCTTTTAAATATAATACAACACTATCTAGTACTGATAAATGATAGTATAAGCCGTTTAAATAATCTTCTTTAATTCTTTCCTTACCATTTATATTATAAATACTATCTTCTTTACTATTACGATAATTATTAAAAAGATAAACCTTATTATAGTTAGTTAATATTTCAATATAACTTTCAGGTAAGTTTCCACTTAATGTTTCTAACACTGCTTTGTAATCTATTAATGAATAATCTTTTTCAGGATTACATATTAATGCATTAACCTCTTGTATGTTACAACTTATTTCCTCCAAATTTTGTTCATATAGCTTTAACAAAGCAGATTTTTGCCCATAATCTTCTGAAATCAGTTGTCTATACAAAGTAGTAAGTTCACCATTTCTTTCAACTAGTATTTCAATATTTTTAAACTCGCTATTTAGTTCAAATTTTAAAGTTTCTTTATTGTAACTTCCTAGTGTTTTAAATGCTTCGTTAATCCTATTTTTTTGTGTGTCTATACTTTCGATAAAATACTTTGTTTCTTCATCATATACTTTAATAGTAGTATTTTCATTATACAAGTCAATTAATAAACCACTTCCTGTGATGAAGAAGATTGAAATTACTATAACTATTATTATTTTATTTTTATTTTTCATAAGTTATTTCCCTTTATTATTAAGTGAGTAATATTTAACTATAATATAAATTGCAGTTCCTACTAAACTGAGCATAACTAAACTGCTTGCTGGAATGTTAGAATAAATATACATTTTTCTATCTCCTACAAATATATATTATTTAATTTCAAATTCTACTGAAATATTAAAACTTGTGCTAGTA
>CAYJKL010000002.1:75219-78234 GCA_964370755.1 uncultured Muribaculaceae bacterium | reverse complement strand
TATAAAAAATTATTATGATGCATACACAGGTATGTATTTAAAAAGTAAAGATTTCTTAGAAAAAATATTAAAACAGTAAGAAGGCGTTTGCCTTCTTTTTACATGCCATTTTAAAAACTACTAAAAACCAATTGAAAACTATAAAAAAATATGATATATTTATAACATAAGGAGCATACAAAAATGAAATTTATCCAAAAAAACAAAAAGTATTTACTTGTAATAATAGGCGCACTCTTAGCAGTTACTTTAACAGTATCTTACTCTTACTTTGATAGTATTATAGGTGATGGTGCTACAACAAATGTTGATATAGTATCCGATGCACCTACAGCGCTTACATTTACTAAAGGTGATGATATAACATTAAATGTTAATCCAGTATCGCTTGCAGAGGGTGGTGGTAACGTAACAGGCTCTACTACAAGCACTGCAACACTTACAGTAGGCTCTTACGAAACAGCAGCAGTTACTGAAACTTACAATGTATATTTTGAAATAACTAATAATACTTTTGTGTATACATCTCCAACAAGCGAAGCCGAAATACTTCTAAACATTACAGATCCAAGCGGAGTAACCGTAGCAATACCTGGTTTAACAGAAAAAACAAGTGGTGGTGTTACTGGTTATGATATAACTACTTTTAATGGACTACTTGCAGCTAAAATGGGTGAAGAAATAACAAGTGAAACATTCATATCAGAAGAGTGGACAGCTACCATTACATTTGTAAATTTATCAACAGATCAAAGTGGTAACATGAGTAAAACACTAGAGTCTGAGTTAATACTTACTAAAGAATGTTTTATTGTTGATACTAATACTTTAACAAAATGTCACAATGATACTAATGGTTTGTTTTATCATGATGCAAGCCTTGCTAATGGCGCAAATGATAATAGTTATAGATATTCTGGGTCAAATGCTGTAGTAGCAAATAACTATGTGTGTTTTGGCACAGATGTATCACCATGTCCTGCAGATAATATTTACAGAATAATAGGCTACTTTGATAACGGAAATGGTTATGAAATGAAACTTATTAAAAATACAAGTATAGGAAATATGGTTTGGGATGATGGAAATGTAAATGACTGGGTAAATGCAAGTTTAAATACATATCTTAATAATGATTTTTATAATACTATCCCAGCAAGTTATCAAAACATGATAGTGGATACTACTTGGAACTTAGGCGGAAGTAGTACTTCTAGAATAACTGCAAAAGAATTTTTGACAGCAGAAAAAAGCAATACAAGTTATAATAATTCATATGCAACAACTACTATTGAAAATATTGGTTTAATGTATCCAAGTGATTATGGATATGCAGCTTATAGTACTGCTTGGACAACTGATTTATTTGATTATGAAACAAATAATATCCCAGCTAATAATTGGATGTTTTCAGGAACTTTCGAGTGGACAATAACTCATCATTCTTCGTTCTCCTACCATGTGTGGAGGCTGCTCAATGACGGCTTTGTCAACAGCATCGATGCGAGGGATGGGTATGCTGTGCGGCCTGTCTTGAGTCTTGAATCTACTACGAAAATATTTAGTGGAACGGGAAGCTCTGCTGATCCGTTCACCGTTGGCTAAAACCGGAGCAAGGTGGCGAATGTGCCAGGCGAATGTCTGGCCGCCACCCGCTTATAGTTATTAACCAATATACTGCACCCTTGGTGCAGTTTTTTAATTTTGAAATATATTTGTAAATGTGTAGATTTATTCTTTGTTTTTTGATACAATTTTAGTAGGTGATGAAAAGATGGCAAATTTAATATTTAAGTATAGTGCGATGAATGGTGGTAAGACAATAAATATTTTACAAACTGCGTATAGTTATGAAGATAAAGGTTTAAAGTTTGTTGTTATAAAGTCAGTTAAAGATACTAAAGGTGAAGATACTATTTTATCTAGAGTAGGTGGAATGAGTAGAAAAGTAGATATATTACTTGGTGAAAATGAATCTTTGTTTACTGAAGAAAATTATAAAAAATATTATACAGCTAGAGTTATTTTAGTTGATGAAGTAGAGATGCTTAGTGAAAAACAAATTGAAGAGTTATGGACTATTGCTCATTTAATAAAGATACCTGTTATAACGTACGGGCTTAAAAGTAATTTTTCGGGAGATATATTTGGTGAAGGTGTAGCAAAACTTATTGCGCTTGCAGATGATATTGAAGAAATTGGTTCGACTAGTTTATGCCAGTGTGGCGCTAAAGCAAATCTTAACGCTAGAAAAGTAGATGGTAAATTTACTGATAAAGGTGAAGTTGTTGTAATAGATGGGGCAGTAGAAGATGTTGAGTACGTCCCACTATGTGGAGATTGTTATTTAAAACATGTAAAATTAAAAAGTAAAGTAGTTAAAGATTTATCAGACTTAGTTGAAAAAATAAGTTAAATTTGATAGTATTTAAATAGAAAAAAAGGAGATATACAAAATGGTAAGATTAATTAAAGCAAAAATAGAAGATGCGAAATTAATACATGAGATACAAGTAGAATCATTTATGCCTCTTTTAAAAAAATATAATGATGTAGATACTAATCCAGCTAATGAAAAAATAGAAAGTATTATTAAAAGATTAGAAGAAGAAAAAACAGATTATTATCTAGTATATAATGAAGAAGATGTAATTGGTACAGTAAGAGTTGTTAAATTAGGAGAAGAAACATATAAGATTTCACCTATGTGTATATTACCAAAATATCAAGGAAATGGTTATGCACAAAAAACTATAAAAGCAGTTGAAGAATTATATAATAGTGCAAAGTTTTGGTATTTAAATACAATTAAAGAAGAAAGTAAATTATGTCATCTCTATGAAAAGATGGGATATAAGATTACTGGTGATGAAAGTAAGATAAATGATAAAATGACAATAATTGAATTTTTTAAAAAAGTAGAGAAGTAGTTTAGGAGAATGTGGTATGGCGAAAAAAAATAAAGTTAAAAAAGAAAAAATGAGTAAAAAAGAAAGTGTATTTAATTTAATAAGT
>CAYJKL010000002.1:0-75119 GCA_964370755.1 uncultured Muribaculaceae bacterium | reverse complement strand
TAAAGTTAAAAAAGAAAAAATGAGTAAAAAAGAAAGTGTATTTAATTTAATAAGTATAATAGTTTTAGGTGGATTATTTTTATACTTTGGGTCAAGAGCAGTTTACTGGTTTGTTTATGAGCTTGGTGAAGCAAAAAATAGAGATAACTCTGCAGCTTATTATGTAATAAATGATAATGAGAAAACTGATAGTGAAAATGGTTTATTTGAAGTAGACGGTTCTTATTACTTTAAAGGTGAAACTGAAAATAATTATGTAACAATAGGTGGAGCACTTTATAGAATACTTAGTATAAATGAAAATAATGAAATGAAATTAGTCCTTGATGATGTAGCGGCAAGTTTTATGTGGGGCGATGATTTAAATTATGAAGAGTCTAATATTAATAACTGGTTAGGTGAAGACGGAGAGTATTATGATAATTTAATAGATCCTGAGAAATATTTAGTTAAAACTAAATTTACAGTAGATAATTTAAGTGATGGAGAGTTAACTACAGGAGAAGAAGTTTTTTCAAATTATGTAACAACGCTTAGTATAACAGATTATGAAAATGCTGGAGCAGAAGAAAGTTATTTAAATAATGGAAAATATTTTTGGTTAACAGATACAAGTGATGGAGAAAATCTTTATGTAGATGCAAATGGTTTAATATTAATAGATTCAACATTTGGTTCATACGGAGTTAGACCAGTAATAACACTTAAAAGTGATGTAATAAGACTTAGAGGAGAAGGTACTAAAACTAATCCGATATATATTGATACAAAAGAAGATACAACTTATATTAATACTTATATAACACTTGGCGATGATACATATAAAGTGTTTGATGAAGAAGAAAATATTTTAAAATTAGGAAAAACTGAAAGTATCGCAAATGTTACAAAAACTTATAGTAGTATTTCAACTAAATATGATATAACTGATGAAACATCTTTAGCGTATTACCTTAATAATGAATATTTAAATAGTTTAAGTTATGCAGGTGAACTTGAAATGTGTACATTTAATACTGGAGTAGTAAATAATGAAACCGGTAATAAATATGATGGTATATTTAGTGAAACAACGGATGCAAAAGTAGGATTATTTAGTGCTTTTGACTATAATAATAATGATTTAGAAGATTACTTTTATTTAACTAATACTGGTTTAGTTAGTGAAGTTGCTTATGTTAAAAGTGAAAATGGTTTACTTAAAAAATCTCAAATTTCTGAAGAAAAAGTAATTGTACCAGTAGTATGTTTAAATAAAGATAAAATAGTTGATGGAGTAGGTACTGATTATAGTCCTTACACTATAGTAAAGGAGTAGCAAGATGAAGAAAAAATTAAGATGGCACACAAAGTTATTTGTAGTTTTAGATATAATTGCAGTAGCAGGTTTAATAACAATAAATGTTCCTGCATTTCAAGAATTTTGGATTCCAACTGCAATGACTACAATGAGTCATAAATATTTTGCAAGAACGTTTTACAGTCAAGAAAAAATTGAAGAAGTTCTTGGTGCAAATTACATAAAAAGTTCAACTGAAAATATAAATTTAGATGACATAGTAATTGGTGGTAATGGGGAAAAAACTGAATTTGAATCAGTATATGAAGAGCAAATATACACTAAAGATGAAGGTAATGATGTTTATAAAATAATTAGACTTGAAGAAGATAATTTCGTGGGATTTTTAACAGCAATATATGACCCAGCAGATGTTGAGCTTGCTATTCCTCAAAACCTTGGTCAAAAAGGTGAAAGAGTTATAGATTTAGTATCTAATAACGATGGTCTTGTTGGAATAAACGGCGGTGGTTTTGAAGATTTAGATGGTTACGGTGATGGGTCTACTCCATATGGAAGTATAATCTATGAAGGAGAACTTATTTACTCATATCCAGGAGGTTCAGGAGAACTTATCGGGTTTACTGAAGATCATAAATTATATTTAACTGATGAATCTCCAGAAGAAGCAATTGCAAACGGAATGTATGAAGCAGTAGAATTTGGACCTAACCTTATAGTAAATGGTAAAGTAACTGAAATTGAAGGTAATGGTGGATGGGGTGTTGCTCCAAGAACTATCATTGCTCAAAGAAAAGATGGAATAGTGCTTTTCTTAATAATTGATGGAAGACAACCAGGTTATAGTGATGGAGCTACAATGAATGAAGTAATTGAAGTATTAATAAGATACGGAGCATACAATGCAGCGAACCTTGATGGTGGTGGTTCTACTACAATGGCAGTTGGAAATAAACTTTATAATAAACCATCAGCAGGTGTATCACAAGGTGGAAGATACGTATCTAATGGTTTTATAGTAACTAATCATACTGGAAAAAATTTCGAGTAGAAAGTAGGCAAAAATGATAAAAAGAACTTTATTAATTATATCTATATTGATAGTAATAGGAGGTTCTTTTTTTCTTATTAATGATTTTAGTAAGGAAGAAGGAAGTATCTTATTTGAAGATAAAACAGGTGATATAAAAGCACATTATAATGAAATTGTAAAAGTAAATAAAACAAGTGATATATATTTAAAAGAAGAAAATGAATATGTAAAAGCAGGAACGCTTGAAAAAGATTTTGAGCTTACTTTAAATGAAATAAAGATTACAAACGAAACAAAATATTTTGAGTTTACTTTAGAAAATAATACATACTATATAGAGTATGAAAATGTTGAAAAACTAGATACACTTAAAGAAGTAGATACAAGATATAAAAACTATGTTTTATTTAATGAAAACATTAAAAGTGAAGAAAGTATAAATTTATATCAAGATGAAACTTTAATGCTTACACTTAGTAGTGGCATTGACAAGGCTATTGTTAGAAAAGATGATGGAAAATACTACGTTGAATATAATAATGATTTATATTACGTTTTAGAAGAAGAGGTAACAGTTTATGAAAATAATAATACTGATATAAGCATAGCTACTGATATACCAGCAACTCTTTATCATTTTATGTATAAAGAAGAAGAGTATAAAGATTGTATGGAAATTATTTGCCACTCAGAAACGCAAGTAAGAAGTCATTTTGATTATTTAAAAGAAAATAATTATTTTACAATGACTACTAAAGAGATGGAGTGGTGGATTGATGGAAAAATAAATGTTCAAGAAAACTCAATTTTAATTACAATTGATGATGCAGCTTGGCATCAAAATTGGAATGAAATAGTTACTGAATATGAAATAAATGTAACATACTTTTTAGTAACTTCTTGGATAGATCTTGAAAATATAACAACTCCATATATTGAAATGGCAGCTCATACTCACGCACAGCATAATACTGGAGTTTGTCCTGGAGGACAAGGCTCACCAATGAAATGCGAAGATAAAAACGTACTTTTAGAAGACTTAGCGTTAAACCGTAGTTTACTAAACAACACAGATTCATTTGCTTATCCATTTTTTGAGTACAATGATTATACAATAGAAGTTCTTAAAGAAGCTGGTTTTAAAACAGCTTATAGAGGCAGCATGACAAGTGTAACACGTGGAGTAGATAAGTTTAAAATTCCAAGAATAACTATGTTTAGTTACACTACTATGAATGAATTTATTAACTACATAAACTAACATTCGTTGCGAAAATAGTAATTTTCAACAAATTATTCGTTGCAAAAATAGTAATTTTTAACAAATTATTCGTTGCAAAAATAGTAATTTTTAACAAAAAAAGTTGATTTTTACTGAAAAATGTAGTATATTATTATTGTGGAGGAAATATGAAAAGATTATTTGAAGAAAAATTGTATGCATGGAAAAATAATACAAATCATAAACCTTTAATGGTTATTGGGGTTAGACAAATCGGAAAAACATATTTAATCAATAAATTTTGTAAGGAAAATTATGAAGATTATTATTACTTTAATATAGAACAAGAAACTTGGCTTAGGGAAATCTTTGAAAAAACTATTAATATAGAAGAAGTATTAGAACTACTAGAGTTAAAACTTGCTAAAAAGATAGATTTAGATAAAAGTGTGTTTTTCTTTGATGAAGTGCAAGTTAGTGAAAGATTTATAATGGCACTTAAATATTTTTGTGAATATAATAAAAAAATAAATATTATATGTGCGGGAAGTTTACTTGGAGTTAAAATAAATAGATTTAATAATTCTTTTCCAGTTGGTAAAGTTCAAATGGAATATATGTATCCGATGAATTTTGAAGAGTTTTTACTAGCAACAGGAGAAGAACTATTAGTAGATAAAATTAAAAATTGTTTTGCCAAAAACGAACCACTTGAAAAATTTTTACACGAAAAAGCTATAAACATATATAGAAACTATCTTTGTATAGGTGGAATGCCAGAGTCAGTTAGTGATTACATTAATAAAGAAAAAGACATACTTTTATATGATAAAAGTATTCTATCAAATATAATTGATATGTACATAGCTGATATGAGCAAATACACTCTAAATAAAAATGAAAGTATAAAAAACGAAAAAGTTTATAGAAGTATAAACTTGCAACTTGGTAATGAAAATAACAAGTTTAAATATTCTGAAGTTGAAGAAGGCTCTAAGAAAAGTAAATATGAATCATCATTAGATTGGCTAATCTCATCAAACTTAGTACTAAAAAGTAATAATATAAAAGTTCCAAATATACCAGTTGAGGTATATAAAGATGAATATAACTTTAAAATGTATTTAAGTGATGTTGGAATATTAACAAGAATTAGTAATTTAAACTTTTCAAATATTTTACTAGATGATGAGTTTATGTATAAAGGTGCTATAACAGAAAATTATGTAGCAAATGAGTTTGTAAATAAAGGTCTTAAACTATATTACTGGTCAAGCGAAAGAACAGCAGAAGTTGATTTTATATTAACGGATCAAAACAAGGTGATACCAGTTGAGGTTAAAAGTAAAGATAATACTAAATCAAAAAGTTTAAATGAATACATAAATAAATATAACCCAGCTTACAGTATTAGAATATCTACTAAAAATTTTGGATTTGAAAACAACATTAAAAGCATACCTCTTTACGCAGTGTTTTGTTTAGTAGATGATATAGTTAAAAATAATTATTAAGTAAAGTGTGAACTTTTTATGACAAAAAACAATAAAAAAGTTCACATTTTTATTTTATAAAATATATAGAAAGGTTAGACTATGATAAGTGATAAAGAAGAAAATGAAGAATTAATAAAATTAAATATTGATATTGCTAATAAGTATTTAATTGATAGTATTTATAGTCAAGCAGTACTTGAAGGAATATCAGTAACATACAAAGACACAGAAGATATTATAATGGGCGCAAAGGTAAAAAATATAACTGCAATAGATGTCATGAAAATAATAAATTTAAAAAGAGCATGGGAATATATACTTGATGAAAATATAGTACTTGAGAAAAGTAATATAAGTATGCTTATGGCTATAAATAAATTTGTTGAGGGTGGATTTTATTATAATGCAGGAAGACTTAGAAGTGTGCCTGTAAAAATAGGAGGCAGTAGTTATATTCCACCTATTCCAATTGAAAGTCAAATTAAAGAAGATTTAAGTATTATTACAGATGGAGTGGCAAGCGTAGAAAAAGGAATTATGCTTTTATTATATGTGATGAAAAAACAAATATTTTTAGATGGTAATAAAAGAACTGCGGTAATATTTGCTAATCATTATTTTGTATCAAATTCTTTAGGTATCTTAATACTAAGTAAAGATAAGATAGATTACTTTAGAGATTTACTAATTAATTATTATGAAACAGATGATAGTAAAGACATTATAAAATTTTTAGAAGAGTGTTTAATAAAATTAAACTAATTTACGTATTTAAAACTGTACATTTGTGCAGTTTTTTTGTATAATATTTATATGAGGAGTGAGAAAATGAAATTAACAATGGATGAATTAACTAATTATTGTAAACAGTATGGTTATATTTTTCAAGGAAGTGAAATTTACGGTGGTTTATCTAATACGTGGGATTACGGACCTCTTGGAACACTTCTAAAAGAAAATATTAGAAATACTTGGAAGAAAAAGTTTATTCAAGAAAACCCATTTAACTATGGACTTGATGCTGCAATACTTATGAATCCAAATGTTTGGGTTGCATCTGGTCATGTTGCATCATTTGCAGACCCACTTATAGATTGTAAAGCTTGTAAGTCAAGACATAGAGCAGATAAACTAGTTGAAGAGCATAGCGAAGGTGCTGAAACAGGTGACGGCTGGGACAATGAAAGACTTGAAAAATATATAAGCGAAAATAATATAGTGTGTCCTAAATGTGGTAAACTTGATTATACAGAAATCAGAAAATTTAATCTTTTATTTGAAACTAGCATTGGTGTTACTGAAGAAAGTAAAAATACAGTTTATCTTAGAGGGGAAACTGCACAAGGTATATTTGTAAATTTCAAAAATATTGAAAGATCTATGAGACTTAAATTACCATTTGGTGTTTGTCAAACAGGTAAATCATTTAGAAATGAAATTACTCCAGGGAACTTTATTTTTAGAACTAGAGAATTTGAGCAAATGGAAATGGAATTTTTTTGTAAACCCAATACAGATTTAGAATGGTTTGGTTACTGGAAAAATTATTGTGTAGATTTCTTAAAAACTTTAGGTATTAGAAGTGAGAATATTAAACTTCGTGATCATAAAGAAGATGAATTATCATTTTATAGTAAAGCAACAACAGATATAGAGTATCGTTATCCAAATGGATGGGGAGAACTTTGGGGTATTGCAGATAGAACTGATTATGACCTAGATGTACATATGAAACACTCAGGTCAAGACTTAAGAGTTTTAGATGAAGAAACTAAGGAAAAATATTTGCCATTTGTTATTGAACCATCAGTAGGACTTGATAGATTACTTTTAGCAGTACTTACTGATGCATATAATAAAGAAGAACTTGAAAATGGTGAAGAGCGTGAAATATTAAAACTTCATCCAGCACTTGCACCTTACAAAGTAACAATTCTTCCACTTGTTAAAAAGTATCATTCAGAAAAAGCAAATGATGTATACGCTATTCTTTGTAAAAAGTTTATGTGTTCATATGATGAGGCTGGTTCTATAGGTAAAAGATACAGAAGAAGTGATGCAGTTGGGACTCCGTTTGCAATAACAATAGATGATGAAACGCTTGAACATGACATTGTAACTATTAGAGATAGAGATACAATGGAGCAAATTAAACTTAATATTAATGAGCTTGAAGCATATATTAGTAAAAAAATAGAAATTTAGAAAGAAAGAGGTAAAAAATGGAAATTATTATTATAGGGATAATTATTATTATCTTAACATCAATTAGACAAATTAATGAATATGAAAGAGGAGTTAAATTTACGTTTGGTAAGTTTAGTTCGATTATGGAACCAGGTTGGAGAATAATCTTACCGGTAATTCAAAGTTACAGTAAAGTTGATATCAGAACTAAAGCAGTTGACGTGCCTGAGCAAGAAGCTATTACAAAAGATAATGTATCAGTTAAAATAAACGCAGTAATTTACTTTAAAGTTACTGATGCAAGTAAATCAATACTAGCGGTAGAAAACTTCTTTCATGCAGTATCACAACTTGCACAAACAACAATGAGAAATGCAGTAGGTTCTGTATCTTTAGATGAGTTACTTAGTGAAAGACAAAAAATTTCAACAGAAATTTGTGCAATTATCGATGCTGCTACAGACCCATGGGGAGTAAAAGTAGAAAACGTTGAACTTAAAGATATTTCTCTTCCAGAAGAGATGAAAAGAGTTATTGCTAAAGTGGCTGAAGCAGAAAGAGAAAAAGCTGCAATTATTACTAAAGCACAAGGTGAAGTTGAAGCATCTGAAAACTTAGCTAATGCTGCAAATATAATGGGATCTACTCCAGGAGCACTACACCTTAGAACACTTGCAACACTTAATGATTTATCAAGCGATCAATCAAATACAGTTATATTTGCAATTCCAATTGAAGTATTAAGAGCATTTGAAAATTCTAGTGGACAAGCAGTAGCTAAAAAAATAGTGGACACAGTAGTAAAGAAATAAAAAATGGAAAACAAAACAGTAGTAAGTGAAGAAAATTTTGAGCGTTTAGTGCATTCCAAATTTCAGTATGTTATTAATGAAATAGGTATGCAAGCTTTAAATTCTATATATGCAGAAGTAAAATCAGAAAAAAATAAAATACCACATGCACAAGTTCTAGGAAATAACATAAGGTCATCAAGTAATAATTTGCAGGGTACAGTTTATTTATTGCCAGCGATTTATAGAAATGTTAGTGTTGAAAAAAAGAACAACATGGTAAAAATTATAATGGAAGCTATAAAAATAAATGAAACTGCAAAATTAAGAGCTAATCAAGAACGTATTGCAAGTAGAAATAAATAAGGAAATATAATATATATGAAAAGAGTAATAGATTTTAATGATTATAAAATAAATAAGGATATAGAAAAAATTGATGGAGAAATTGTAAACATTAGTTTTAAAATTCATTATTTGTGTAAAAGTATTGTAGAGTATAGAAAAAAAATACTACAATATAATTTGAAATTATGCTCTGAAATAAGCGCTGATGAATTTCAAGAAAAGGAAGAGTTTGAAACAATATTAGAACTTTTCATGACTCAAATTAGGCATTGTGATGAAAGATATAAAATATTAATAGAAAGAAGGTCTGAACTTAACTATCAAAAATAGTTGATGTTCGGCTTTTTTTGTTCTAATTAATAAATATAACGTACAAAAAAAATATTTAATTTAGAAAAAAGTGATTATTTTAAAAAATAATATAAAATGAGTTGTATTTCGCTCCTTTTTTTGATATGATAATATAGTAAGATGATAGGAGATAGATTATGGCCTTAAAAAGTTTAAAAAAAATGTTCAGTGAGGAAGACGACGAAACTCAAGTTGGAAGTGAAGAAGAATTTTACAATATGAGTGAATCAGATGCTATAAAAGAAGCTAATAAGACTGGTAATAAGATGATTTTACTAGAACCAAGAGCATTTTCAGAAGCACAACAAATAGCAGATCACCTTAAAAATAGAAACAGTGTTGTAGTGAATTTAAAACGTGTTACTTCTGATCAAGCCAAAAGAATCATTGACTTTTTGAGTGGGTGTATATATTCAATAGGCGGATCTATGCAAAAAATTGGTGTAGGTATCTATATCTGTGCTCCTAAAAATGTAAGTGTTCAAGGTAAAATTACTGAAGAAACGGACAAAAATAGTAAAAAAAATAATATGGATGAAGATTTAAACTGGTAAGAAAGGGAGTAAGTGTATGCAAAAATTCACTACTAGCGTTCCTGGATACTCTAAAAAAGAAGTTAATAAGTTCGTAAGCGAAGTTATAAAAGAATATGAAGATTTATTAAATAGATTAAAAGAAAGCGACCAAAAAAATATAGCACTTGAAAATGATCTTATTAAGTATAAAAACTTAGAAAGTACATTTAATAGAGCAATACTTTTAGCAGAAGAAAGTACTAATAATATTAGAAGAGCAGCTTTTGATGAATCTAAACTTGTGGTTGAAGAAGCTAAGCAAAATGCTTCACGGATACTAAATAACGCTTTAATTAGAGCAGAAAGAATAGAAGAAGATGCTGAAAATTTAAGAAGAAAAGTTTTCGTGTTTAAGAAAAGATTTAGAAATATGGTTGAAGAAAGTCTTGACGAAGTTGAGAAATTTGATGATACTTTATAATTGATTTTTAAGAGCATGTATATGCTTTTTTTATCTAGGAGGTTAAATGAAAAAAAGAGTTATTAGCGCAGTTATTATGCTGGCTATCATAATTCCACTTATATATGTAGGAGGTTACCCATACTTAGTGGGTATTTCAGTTATATCTATATTTGCTTATAACGAAATAGTAAGTTTAAAAAAATTAAAAGATATACCGGTTATAGTAAAAATACTAGGATTAATATCATTTATCGGAATAGTATTATCTCAGTATCTAGCAGGATATTTTGGTTCAGTAGAATATATTTATTTATTTGCACCACTACTAGCGCTTATATTGCCATCGCTATTTTGTAAAGAAGATAAATATGATACGACAAAGGCTTGTTATTTAATAGCACTTATCTATATAATAGGTTTTGGTTTTAGTGGTTTAATACTTGCTAGAGAAAATATATTCACGCTTGTATATTTAATATCAATTGCCATATTTGGTGATATGTTTGCTATGTTTACAGGTATGCTTATTGGAAAACACAAATTAATACCAGCAGTAAGCCCTAAAAAAACAATAGAAGGAAGTATTGGTGGATTTATAGTAGCAACAGCAGTTCCACTAATTATATACAATTACTTAATAACTGATTTAACAATAAACATAATATTAATTACAGCAGTTTTAGCAGTGCTAGAACAATTTGGGGATTTAATATTTAGTAAAATAAAAAGAGAAAATGACGCAAAAGACTTTTCTAATCTAATTCCGGGACACGGAGGAATACTTGACAGATTAGATAGTATACTAATAATATCACTTGCATACTTAATGCTTAGTGGATTACTTTAAGGGAGGTAAAAATGGTTTCATTAATAATATTAATACTTATACTAGGAATAATTATACTAGTACATGAGCTTGGACACTTTTTCTGGGCAAAGAAATTTGGGGTACATATCTATGAATTTTCAATAGGTATGGGTCCAGTTATTTACTCTAAGATGGGTAAAGACAAAATTAAATATAATGTAAGAGCAGTACCAATAGGTGGGTTTGTATCAATGGCTGGTGAAGTTTATGAAGATGCAGACGATGAAGAAAAAATACCAAAAGAAAAATATATGTGCAACAAAAAATGGCATCAAAGAGTAATTATACTTGTAGCAGGTGTTGTAAATAATTTCATAATGGCGTTTGTAATATTATTCTTTATATCACTTATATGGGGTGGTACACTTTTAACTCCAAAGATTGATAGTGTAGTAGAAGGTTCTGCTATGGAAGATGCTGGAGTAGTAGCAGGTGGAACAATTAAAGAAATTAATGGATATGATATTAGTTCTTGGGATGTTGCTCAAATAGTACTTCACATGGAAGATAAAGATGGAGTATACGAATTTGTAATTGAAAATGAAGATGGTAAAACTAAAACATATGACGTAGAACCTAAAGTAGAAAAAAATGATGATGGTGTCGAAACTAAAACATTTGGTGTAGGAATAAAAGTAGAAGAAACAAGTGGTTTTCTAGGTAGTTTAGAATATGCATTTGTTAAATTCGGTTCAATTGTTGAAGTTATGATACTTACTATAGCAAGTTTATTTACTGGTAGTATATCACTTAGTGCTTTATCAGGACCGATTGGAATGTATGAAGTAGTAGATGCATCAGCAGCACTTGGTTTTGCTTCATTAGTAAGCTTAACAGCGTTCTTATCAATAAATGTAGGATTCTTAAATATTTTACCTTTCCCAGCATTTGATGGTGGAAGAATAGTATTCTTAATAATAGAAAAAATAAAAGGAAGTCCAATAAATTCAAAAATAGAAAATATATTCCATTTAGTTGGATTTGCACTATTAATGCTATTAACAATATATGTAGCAGTGCAAGATATTATAAGATTATTTTAGTACCCTTTAAAAGGTACTTTTTTTGTAGTATAATATATATATGTCCTTGTAGCTCAGTTGAATAGAGCAAATGCTTCCGGCGCATTAGGTCTGGGGTTTAAGTCCCTACAAGGACGCCAATTTTAAATAATCACAAAATTCGACAAATTAATCGAATTTTTTTTATTATAATAAAGCACATGGAAACAAATATTTATATTTTTATAGACGACTCTGGAGTATTTCATAAAAATGAAACTAAGTCTTTTTTTGGTGGAATAGTATTTACAAGTGAATCTGACTATAAAGTATTTATTAAAAAATATAATAAGTTTATGTTTAAATACAAAATAAAATACATGGGAAAAGAAGTTAAAAATTATATTTGTAATAATATTGAAAAAGATAAAATAATCAAGTTTTTAAACCAGTATATAACATTTGGTTTATATATTAAAATATATAATGTATGCGATGATATACTAAATACAAAATCATCAAGAGGAAGATTTAAAGAATATGCATTAAGAAGGGTTATAAAAGATATATTTATTTATTTAAAATCAAATAAATTAATAAATGAAGAAAAAATAAATTTATTTATAACAATAGATAATGATAATTTAAAATCAGGAGTAAATAGACTTTTAACAGACGATATTTATAAAGAACTTAAAATAGGTTTTATAAATAGTAAGTATAATTTAAAATTCAAAAGCGTTATCAAAAACGAGCTAACTGTAAGTATAAAATATGTTGACTCAAAAAAAGACGTAGGTGTGCAAGCATCAGACTTTATAGCAGGTTACGTAAGAAAACAAATTATAAACAATAAAAAGTTAAAAGATATAAACATTACCAGAACTTTACCATAAAAAAAAGAACTATTGTTCTTTAGTCTCATCGTATAAAATAGGTTTTTCACTTTTCTCAAATTTATATACATTTTTACCAGTCATAAGTTCAAATAAAACAGACGATCTATATTCTATATTATACTGAATATATGATTTTACAGGAAAATGAGTCATTCTAAATCTTCTTTTAGTAAGTCTAATATAATGTCTTCCTTTTTTATTAAAACCTAAAATTCTAAAATATCTCAAATGCTCTTGTTTAGCATCTTTTTTTGTCATTCCTAAAATAATATGAAGACACATTCTATTAAGTCTTGTATAAGTAATTCTTTTATTTTTAACTTTCTCTATAAAATCAAAATAATTATGACTTGTATAACTATGACAATATAATCTATTATGAATACCTTCGGTAACATCTAAATAATGACCAGTATGACGCTCTTCTAAAATTTTCATTTTAAGAACAGCATATAGCGGAGTATAATCATAATCTAAAATACACTCTTTAACACCTTCAGGAACATATTTAGAAATATCTTCACCATTTTTAATACGCTCTCTAATATTTGATGCACTAACTATATCACTATCAAGAATATTATCATGAAAATCATTAGTTCTTTTAATAGTTTCTATTTCTATATTAAACTTATGTCTTAAAATAGACTTTGTATAAGCAACTCCTAAAACATCATTAGGACTAAAAGAAAAATTATCCATCTCAAGCGCTCTAGCAATAGCAGCAGGGTAACTAATTCCTTCTCTCATTGCTTCTTTTAGTTTTAAATCAAATTCAGGATTATCAATTTGAATAGAAGCAACTTTTTTGATAAGCTCTATATCATCACTTTCACTACCAAATATTAGTTTCTCAATTTCAAATTGATTAAGAATCCTCATTGCAGAATCTGCAAAAGTATCAGCACTTTGAGTTGCATAATAAGCAGGATGCTCAACAACTATATCAATACCATACTTTAAAGCAAGTCTAGTCTTATCTTCCTTAGTCATAATAGATATCTCACCACGTTGTAAAAAATAACCATTAAGTATTAATATAATCACATGATCAGGGTATCTACTCTTAACTTCATTTATAAAATGAATATGCCCATTATGAAGTGGGTTAAACTCACAAATTATTCCAATTCCTTTTGCTCTCATATCTATCACCTAATTTTAATATAGCATTACAAACTTAATTTGTCAATTTATAAATTATATATTATAATAAATTTAGGTGATTTTTATGATTTATGTTATTGTTGGACCTACCGGAGTAGGAAAAACCAAATTAAGCGAATTTCTAGTAGAGAAATACAGTGGTATTATAATTAATGCAGATGCAGTTCAAGTATATAAAAAATTAGATATAGGAAGTGCAAAAATAAAAAAAGAAGAAATGTCTGCAAAACCACATTATCTTTTTGATGTAAAAGAAGTAACAGAAGAGTACAATGTAAAAAACTATCAAGAAGATGTTAGAAAGTTAATAAACGATAATAAAGACGAAAATATTTTTATAGTAGGTGGAACAGGTTTATATATATCAGCGGCTTTATATGATTATAATTTTTATGAAGAAGAAGAGTCTAATATGTATGAAGATTACACTACAGAGGAAATATACAAACTAGTTCTTGAAAAAAATAAAGAATCAGACACACATCCAAATAATAGACAAAGATTAATACGAGAATTAAATAAAACTAAAGAAAGTAATAATAATGGATCAAAACTATTATACGATGCTACATTTATAGGGTTAACTACTCCAAGAGAAAACCTTTATAATATAATAAATAATAGAGTAGATAAAATGTTCGAGGAAGGACTTTTAGAAGAAGTTAAGTCATTATTGCCATATAAAGATAACTCCAAAGTATTAAATAGTGCAATAGGTTATAAAGAAGTAATAAGTTACTTAGATAGTAAAATTTCTTATGATGAAATGCTAGAACTTATTAAGAAAAATTCAAGAAACTATGCAAAAAGACAATATACATGGTTCAACAATAAAATAAATGTAAATTGGTTTGACACAAATTATGATAACTTTGATGAAACAATGAAATTAGTAAGTAATTTTATTGATACTAGAAAATAAGTTTGATATAATTGCATAGTGGTGAGAATATGAAAAATAAAAATATAAAAGGCTATATAGTAATGCGCAGGATAATGTTATTTATGCTGCCATTATTTTTATCTTTAACGATAGTAGGTTTTAATAGTGATTATCTTATAACTAATTTACTTAGAAATATTTTAATAATCTTTAGTGTTATACTAATTATTTTTATAATACTATTTTCTTTAAAATTAAAAAAAGAAAAAAAACTTAAACTTACAAAAGGAACAATACTTTATAGAATAATAATCAGTTTATACATACTAGGGGCAGTTACTTCTATATTCTTATTATATTCTCCTTATAATGGTTTTAGAGATTGGTATATAACAACAGCTATGCAAACAAAATCTCATCAATACTATGCAAATTGGTTTTATAGTGAAAGTGACATAATAGATGTCATGAGTAGAAACTTTATAATAGAGCCATCTGAAAACACAGATAAAGAATTAATAGATGTGGAAAAAGAAGTAACTTATAAAAATGAATATGAAAAACAAATACTAGAAAGAGACGATAATGAGGAATATAAAATTATTGAATTTGAAGTAAACGGTGCTAATGCATATTTAGCAGCTATATATGAGCCAAGTATGGTTCATGTTGGTGTTACAAAATATTTAGACGTAAGAGGTCAGTATGTAACAGATATGGCTGAAGATAAGAGTTCACCACTTGCAATAAACGGCGGTGGGTTTTATGACCCTAACCATAATAGTGCAGGTGGAACTCCAAGAGGAGTCACATTTGCAAGCGGAAGTGTTATAACTGGTCAAAGTGGAATAACGGATGATGTAATAGGTTTTACTGATGATAATATTCTTATGTTACTTCATGATGCAACAGCAGATGAAGCAGCATCACATGGAATAACTGATGCAGTATCAATGGGCCCATTTTTAATAGTAAACGGAAAGTCAGCATTCATTGGTGGTAACGGTGGCTGGGGTAGAGCAGCAAGAACTGCAATCGGCCAAAGAGAAGATGGGATAGTACTTTTCCTAGTTGTAGATTCAAACGAATTTAGAACGGGCGGAGCAGACATGGCAGACTTAACACGCATTATGGAAAACTATGGAGCAGTAAATGCAGCTAACCTTGATGGAGGAACATCAAGTGTTATGGTAGAAGACTACCAAATAATAAATGAACCAATAGACAGTGACTTAAAACATCAAACAAGACCAATAGCATCTATGTTTTATATTAAATAATTGACTTAAATAAGTTTCAAATGCTATAATATGATAACTTTAAAAAGGGGGAATTAAAAGTGCATAATATGGTTAATAAATTAGTTTCAAATGTGAATTATAGAAACTATTTAAAATTAGAAGATGTTTACTTCAATACTGCAAATTTTTTAAATATATATGGATTAGCAAGTAACGAACCTATTTGTAATTTATTTGGGACATCATTTTTTATGTTTTATTTAGACAGTAAATTAAATTACAGAGCGTCGTTTACCAAAGATTGTTCCAATTTGAGAATGCTATATGATGAATTTCTAAAGGATTATTCAGCTTTAATAGCAGCATTTGAATTTGACAAATCAGAAGAAATATTTGCACTGTTTAGTGAAATGTTAAATAGTGGCTATATTTCCAAAGATAAAAGTTATAATTATGGTTATGATTTAATCTTAGATGTTTCTAAGTTATATGGAAGCACAATATTTTCTGGAAACGGAGTTTGTAGACATACATCTTCACTTCTAGCTGATATACTTAATAAAAGAAATATTGAAGCATCTTTATTAGAAGTTTCATCACCTGATAAATTTATTGATATTGTGAATTTATGTGATGCATTTATGCAAAAAAGTCAAAGTAATGAACTAGTAGATATGGGTAGATTAATTGAAGACAATTCTAAGTGGAAATACAAAAAAACTCTAAATAAAACTATAAGTATTCACGCTGTTACGGTATCCAAAGAAAATGATAAACTTCATTTTTTTGATCCAACAGCTAACGCTATTTTATTAAGAAGTGAAGGTAAATTATATGAGACAGGTACACCCATGATAATAGGAAAAACAAATAAAAAGTATAGTTATTTTTCTCCTAATATAACGAATAAAGAAGTAATTGAAATGGAAGTAGAAAATTATTTTGAAGCAGGAAAATTATATTTAGATACAAAATCAGTAATTCAAAATAATATGGACTTACTAGAACAATTTTACACTGAACATAAAGAATTATATGAAGAGGCTACAAATATAATTGCAAATACAAGAAAAAAAGTGTTGAAATAAACACTTTTTTATATACTCAATTATTTATCTTTGAAATGAAGATTCATTTTCTAACGAAGTAGTTTTGTCTTGTTGTTTTGGAGTAGTAATACTAGCTAAGATATCATTTCTATTACTTTCAATATAACTATTAATTTCCTCTATAGATTTACTTTGAAGTAATTCTTTGCTAGGCTTAATTTCAGTTTGAATTTTTAAATCTTTAGTTAAATAAACTTCAACTATATACTCTCCATTTTCATAACTCGCAACAGGAAATCTATTACTGTCTATATTACTTTTTATTAAATGTAAATTAGCTCTATTATTTAAAGACTGCATTTTAAGAGCATCAATTTCTGGATCATTCTTCTTTTCAGCAGATTCAGTTTCCATTTTTACATAACTATCGAATTCATCTTCACTTTTACTTATTTGATTATCAATATCGTCAATGATATTTTGTTTATCAAAATCTAAAACATTATCTTTAATTGCTATTCTATACTTATTATATATAATTTCAAGTTGCGTTTTAATATTAGCAAACTCTTTTTCAAAAAGAGGTTTAACTATTTCTATAGACACTCTAGCGTTATTAGGGTGATCATTTTTATGAACTATATTAAAATTCACTTTTCCATTTTTATCAATACTATAATTTATACCTTCTATATTATATATTTTAGTATCTTCATGACTATTTATAGAACTTAGTACATTATTAGTAAGTGTATTAAGTTCTTTAAAATCCATTTCGCATTCATTAATAAAATCTAGTAAGTTATCAGAGTTAGTAACAGGGCGCTCTCCGTTATATAGCGTTTTATTAAAGTCTATCTCATTTTCATATTGTTTCTTTAAACCACTCATGTTTCGTTCAACATAAAATTTACTAACAGCATCAAGTTCTTTAACTGAAATAGGCAATCTTTTCATAATTTCTTTTAATTGATTTTTATCAGTAGGTAAGTTGGGATTAGAAACTTTTATAGTACCTGCTTCACTTAATTCAAAATTTGCACTAAATACATTATCTTTAGAAGCAACACTAACACTATTAAATAAGTCTTTATTAGTTTCTTTATCTAATTTTAAACCTTCATGTTTGTCATAGTTAAATTCTAAATTATTAATTCTTAAAACTTCAAATGATTTTATAAAATCAAGAATATTTTTTCCGTGATCTACAATCAATTGGTTAGCAAGTGCCTTAGTTTGTGAACCTTCATTAGGTAAAGTTGTCAAAACTCCATCTTTTTCAATTAATGTAATACTTTTACCATTTAATAAAAATCTAATACTACCAATACTGTCTTCAAAACTATAACTAACACTATTAATATTTTTGTATAAGTTTCTAGCTTGCTTCTTAGTAAATTCCATCATCTTTGAATCAAACTTAATTGAATTAAATAGTGCGATTAATTCCTTATTTGCAGAATCAACGCCTGATTTGATATTAACACTTTCAACTAAATCTAATAATGATATTTGATCAGCATTAGGTTTAATTATCTCATTGTTTAGAGTAAACTCTTTAATTTTTTCTTCCATTATAATCCTCTTTTCTAATAAAATGATATCATTAAAATAATAAATTGTATATAATGAAATAAATAATTTACCGAAAATTTACATAAAAAAATCACTTTAATAAGTAATTATTTCATTTCATAATATATAGAACTATTAAAATTATGTTCTTCTATATTTTGTTCACCTTCATCAGCAAGTTTTAACTCTTCACTAGTAATTAAAAAATAAGTATCTAAAAGATAATCTTTATTACCGGTCTCATCTACAGGGTCGTCCCAAGTAAGGTCTAAATGCTTCCACTCATTATTAATATAAACCGCATTCCATACATGACCAGTAGATTCATAACTAATTTCTTCTGGTGTAGTAGCAACTTTAAAATTATTGATATCAAGCTTTTCTAAAAAAATAGCCATTAAATCAGTATAACCATTACAAGTAGCAAATTTATCAAATAAAGGTCCGTATGCAAGATGTGATTGATAAGGACTTTCTTCATTCTTATTAATTAAAATATCATATTTAGAATTATTAATTATGTGATCATGAAGTATTTTAATTTTTTCTTCATCACTCATAGTATCATTTAAAAGTTCAACCATTAATCTGTCAACTTCTTCTTCAATCTTTAATATTTGTTCATCAGTATATAAATATATAATTTTAAAAGATATCTCACCAGACTCAGACACAGTCATTGTTATATTTGTAAAACTGTTATATGGATGTACAAAATTATTTATATGAGTTAAAACGCCACTGTCGCTACTTACATTCTCCATATCTATTTTACAATCATCATATTCAGGTGGACAGTAAAACGTAACTTGATCCCATCCACTATTAATAGTAGTATATAAAATATTTTTAAGATCTTGCTTAGAATAGGGAATAAAAGACTCTACATTTTGCACATACTCATAACTTTCATCTTTAAAATATTCACTAACTTCTTCTGGAGTAGTAGGTTCAGTTATCAAAAAGAAACTTGTCAAAGAATTAACAATAGGATTTAAAAACACAATTGTTAAAGCAAGTGTTATAACACAAATAGTAGGTATAATAAATTTTTTCATAAGCATCTCCTTATATATAATATCAAATATAATTAATGCACGCAATTAATATAACAAGATTAAATGCTTATTTACTAAAATTTTGCAAATAAAAAAACCAATTAGTGATTGGTCTTAGTTATTTATATTTTTTACTTTATTATTTAATCTTGATTTTTGACGAGCTCCAGTGTTTTTAGATATTAAACCTTTTGAAACTGCTTTATCAGTATATTTTTGTAAATCTTTTAATAAACTATTTGCTTTTTCGCTATCTTTAGCAGCAATAGCTTTTTCTAAGTTCTTAATTAAGTTGTGCACTCTAGCTTTAGCTTCATGGTTATTTTGAGTTTTTTTCGCAATAACTTTTATAGCTTTTTTAGAACTTTTAATATTAGCCATACTTAATCTCCTTCCTTCGTGTCAATTAATTTTATCAAACTTTTAAACAATTTTCAAGTAAAACAGTTAAAATGACATAATTTTTATACTATTTTATGTATAATTTGATAAAAGAGGGTATATGAGAAGACGTTTTAAAGCAAAAAAAAGAAAAAAAATATTCTTAAAATTACTAAGTACAGTAATAATTTTTTGTTTTACATTTTCTTTTATAGTTATATTTCTATTAGACAAATTAGTAATAAACTTAAATAATGAAAAAGTAGTTTCATACATTCTAAATAATAATGAAATAAATCTAGATAAACTAAATACTCCTGAATTTATATTTAGTTATGCCTTTGGTTATGAATTTTTAGAAAGTGAGCCTGTAATTAAAGAAGAAGATACCCCTATAGTAATAAATAACCCACTTGTATACATATATAACACACATACAACAGAAGAGTATACTTATGAATCATTTGAAGCATTTAATATAAACCCAACAGTAATAACTGCTTCATACATTTTTAAAGAATATTTAAAAGATGAAGAAATATACGCAGTAGTAGAAGAAAATAATCCAGTAGACATTCTAAGAGCAAACTCTTGGAGTTATTCTAAAAGTTATGATGCAAGTAGATTCTTACTAGAAGACGCTATAACAAACTATCCAACGATAAACTACTATATTGATATACATAGAGATTCAGCAAGTTATGATATTACTACAGTAAATATTGACGGAAAACAGTGTGCAAGATTTATGTTTATAGTAGGAGAAGATAATCCAACATTTAGTACTAACTTAGAACTTTCAAATAAATTAAATGATGAACTTAATAAAATACATCCGAACTTCACAAGAGGAGTATTGGGTAAAAGCGGAAGCAACGTAAACGGAATATACAATCAAGATTTACACCTAAATGCAATATTAATTGAAGTAGGTGGTCAGTATAACAGTATTGAAGAAGTAAATTGCTCTTTAGCATATCTAGCAGAAAGTTTTAGAAAGGTGGTTAACAGTGGATAATAAAAAAAAGAGAAATTACTTTATGATAACAGTAAAACTCTTATTTATAATTTTTATATTTGTATATATTATAGGAGAAAGTGGGTATCATGAAGCAAGTATCAGAAACGATACAATCCTTACAGAAGAAGCAATTAATAGATTTGAAGAGGATGTACTAAATGGAGAAGAAGTAGATGTAAAAAACTACGTTGAAAAAGAAATAAAAGATTACTCAAATGGATTCACAAAAGCAGGTGAGAAAATAAATAACGGAGTAATCACAATAATAACAGATGGAGCTTTAGAACTTGTAAATGTATTTAAATATTTATTTACTTAAGTCAAGACAGAATTCCAAAAAATAAACCAATCAAACCAGCTACAGAAAATAAAATAATGTTTTTCTTAAAATCAAAGCCAAAGGGTTTTCTAAAATAAATCACTAACGAAGTTATAAAAAACAATCCATACATAAAAAATGTATAATATGAAAGTAAAAACAAATATAAAAATATAACTTCAGGCGAATTTTCTTTAATAAACAATGGTAAGTTATCGAAATTAAAAAGCATTATATGTACAAGTAGTACCAAAATTTCAATAGACAATAAAATCACAAAATTCTTTTTACATCTATCTTTCAAAACTTTTACTTGAAAAAAATATATTAACCCAATAGTAACCAAATAAAACAAAATTAAAAAAATTAAATCTATTCCAGTTGGAGGAGTAAATAAACTTAGCATATAATCATCTTCTTTCTAAACTATTATAACATGCATCCTAGACTTTTGCACAAATTATTACAAGAAAGTATGCAATAACAAAATTGTTATTGATATCAAAAAACGAAAGTGGTATAATTAAAAAGAATAGACAACAATTAATTGATAGAAAGTGAATTAATACATAAGGAAGGTAAGAAAATAATTATGGACATAAATGAAGTAAACACTCTTAGAAATAGGATAATAGAAATAGACAATAACTGTACATCAATAAAATTAAATAATTTATATACTTTGGTAAATTCATCACAAGATTGGACAGTTATCGGAAATACAGGACTTGTAAGTAAACCTTTTTCTGATGCTCTAGGAAAAATGGTTAATGAAAGATATGTAGAGTTAAAAAGTGCAATAACTGAATATCAAGAAGTATTAAATAATATAGAAAGTTTAATTAATGAAGAACAAAATTATTCAAACATTAGAAGTGATATAAGTAGTCTAGATAAAGAAAGTGATTCATATGACAGAAGATATGACTCATTAAGCGATAAAAAAAGACTATCATTAAGTAGAATTAATGAATTAAAAGCAAAATTAAATTAGATATATTTATAGTAGACTTTTACGCTAAAATGATATATAATAGACTAACTCTGAAAGGGGAAATTATGTCAAAAAAATTAATAGAAATAAATAAATGTAGAATAGCCTTATATCTTGTAGTAGTTAATATAATAAGTTTAGCAACGGGGTGTACTAAAGAAGAAAGTACTCCAGTAAATACACCAAGTATTGCAGTTGAAACTCCAGTTACAATCGAAACACCATTTCCAGTACCAACAGAAACCGTATCTCCAGAAGAAAGTGTTTTAGAAACGTTGCGTGAAAAAGAAAATCAAATCACAGAAGCTCTAGCAGACGGAACTGAATCATTCTTAGATTCAGCAGAAGAAGATTTAATATTTGTCTTAGACTTTTTTGCAGGAAAAACAGAAATTAATGGATATTACTTTAGTGACTTAACAGATGCTGCTAAAGAAAAAGCAAGCGAAGTAATTGAAGCAATCATGAATGCATACAATGCCGTAAAAGAAGACCCTGCGCAGGCAATCGAAGATTTCGGCTATTATCTATATGAAAAAGAACAAGCGGTAAAAGAATCTATGAAAGACTTTTACTACGAGCATCAAGATGATATAGACGCAATTACAGAATTTGGAATTGACACAGCAACAGATATAAAAGATAATGCATTAGGAGCATGGGAAAGAATAAAAGAAAAATAGTAACAAATAAAGCACATTTTGAATTAAAAATTTGCTTTTTTTATGTTTTTATCTTATAATATGTGTTGTGAGGTGCATTTATGCAAATTAAAAATGTTGAAGAACCGGTAATTGCCGTTAGACTTAGTCAATATCCAGAAGATATAAAGCCTGAGTTTTTATTAGTAGGAAGAAGTAATGTAGGTAAAAGTAGTTTCATTAATATATTAATGGAAAGAAAAAACTTTGCCAGAACATCTTCAAAACCTGGTAAAACACAAACACTTAATTTTTATGAAATTAATAAAGAGTTTTACTTAGTAGACGTACCAGGATATGGTTATGCTGCAACAGGTAAAGATTCTCAAAAAAAATATGGTTTAATGATCGAAGATTATCTTAAAAATAGAGAAAGTTTAAGAAAAGTATTTTTACTTGTTGATTATCGTCACAAACCAACTGAAGATGACAGACTAATGTATAATTTTTTAAAGTTTTACGAAAAAGATATTACAGTAATAGCAACTAAATATGATAAAGTTACTAAAAATAACAGACTAAAGCATGATAAAATGATAAGAGAAACTCTTGGTATAGAAGATTTCGTTCCATTTTCAACAATAAGTAAAAAAGGCAAAGCTGAAGTTCACGATATAATAGAAAGTTTTTTATAAAAAAATAAGAAAGAAGGAGGGGATAATATGTTAACTGCATGTTTAATAGGAAAACCTAATGTAGGTAAATCTACAATTTTTAATAGATTAATTAAAGAAAAAAAATCAATAATCTTAGATACTCCAGGTATAACTCGTGATAGAGTATATGGAATGGTTACTTATGATGAAAAATCATTTAATTTAGTTGATACAGGTGGTATCGAAGTAAGTGGTGAAGAAGTAAATAAAAATATCGTAATGCAAGCAGAAATTGCTATAAATGAAGCAGATAAAATTTTATTTGTAGTAGATGGTTTAGAAGACCTTGATGCAAGTGATTACTTTGTAAGAGACTTACTTAGAAAAGCGAATAAAGAAGTTATAATAATCGTAAATAAAATGGATAATGCCAGAAGAAATGAAAATATTTATAATTATTATGAACTTGGATTTGCTAAAGTATTTGGTGTATCTGCAGAGCATAATATAGGTTTTGATGAACTTTTAAAAGAAATTACAGAAGGTGCAGAAAAATATATTCCGGAAGATGATGGAACACTTAAATTTTGTTTTATCGGAAGACCAAATGTAGGTAAATCAAGTCTTGTTAATGCAATGCTTGGAGAAGATAGAGTAATCGTATCTGATGTTGCAGGAACAACAAGAGACGCAATAGATACCAAATTTAAATATAATAATGAAGAGTACACTATAATAGATACAGCAGGAATGCGTAAAAAAGGAAAAATTTACGAAAACATAGAAAAATATAGTTTAATACGTAGTATGAAAGCTATTGAAAGAAGTAATGTTTGTGTACTTATTATAAATGCTGAAGAAGGCGTTATAGAACATGATAAACATATTTTATCTTATGCAATAGAAGCTGGTAAAGCAGTAGTAATATGTGTAAATAAATGGGACACTATAAACGATCCTAATTCCGAACTTAGAAGATGGAATATGTTACTTGATGAAGAATTTAAATTTGCTCCATATGCTAAAAAAGTATACTTATCAGCACTTACTAAAAAAAGAATGCATACACTTATGCCTGAAATAATAAGAGCATATGAAAATCATAATAAAGTATTAAAAACAAGTACTATAAATAATGTTATAAATGAAGCATACGATTTACATCCAGCTCCATCTTATAAAGGTAAAAGACTTAAAATATATTTTGTTAAGCAAGTATCAAGCGCACCACCTAAACTTGTTTTAGATGTTAACTCAAAAGGTTTAGTACATTTTAGTTATGAAAGATACTTAGAAAACAAAATCAGAGAAAGTTTTGATTTAACTGGAACACCAATAATAATTAAGTTTGAAAATAAAAATGATTAACTAGTTTAAGAAATTAAATTAGTTTTTTTGTGATATATGTGCTATAATACTTCTCAAAAGGAAGTGAATTTTGTGGAACCTAATATATTTATAAAGAAAATAAGATATGGAAATGAAAAAATAAAAATAATATATGACAATAACATGATGGAAGAAGTTGAATTTACAAAAGAAAATTTAGAACTTATAAAAGAGGTTGTTTCAAACTCGAAAAAAGATATAGATTACGCTAATAATGAGCAATATAATTTAGTAAAAAGAAAAGAAAAAGGAATGGAGTTCTATTTTCCACTTGCAGCTAAATCAGTAGGAGTATCAGCAGTATTATATTTAATAACAAGAGAATTACAATATGAGTGGTTAAAAATATTAACTTATGTAGTTACTTCACCAATTTATATACTTAGTTTAATAATGTTAAAACAAGCGCTAGAAAATTTAATAAGATATATGATAGAATCAGAAATGGCAAAAGAACAGTTTAGTTATCATGCTAAATATCTTACACTTGCAAATGAACTTCTGGATAACGTAAACTTAAGAATAAATAACTTTGAAGATAACCCAGTAAGAGAAAGAATTGAAAGAGAGAATTAATTTTCTCTTTTTTTACAAAAGTCACTATAAAGTCACTTTAGTTTGCTATACTAATTATGAAAGAGGGATTTATATGGAAATACTTAAAGTAGAAAATTTAGTAAAAGAGTATGTTACTGGAGATAATAAAATCAAAGCAGTAAACAATACAAGTTTTAGTGTAACACAAGGAGAGTTTGTTGCGATAGTCGGTTCATCTGGTTCAGGAAAATCAACACTACTGCATTTGCTTGGAGGAGTGGATAAACCAACAAGTGGAAAGGTGTTTATAGATGGAACTGATATATACTCTTTATCAAGAGAAAAATTATCAATATTTAGAAGAAGACAAATAGGACTTATTTATCAGTTTTATAATTTACTTCCTATATTAACAGTTAAAGAAAATATCACACTTCCAAGGGATTTAGATAATATTAAACCTGATAATAAAAAGTTAGAAGAACTTATATCTACACTTGGACTGAGTAAAAGATTAAATCATTTACCAAATGAGTTATCAGGAGGAGAGCAACAAAGAGTATCAATAGGTAGAGCTCTTATTAATACACCTGCTATAATTTTAGCGGACGAACCAACTGGAAATCTAGATAAAAAAAATAGTGAAGAAATAATATCTCTATTAAGACTATCAAATGAAAAGTATAAACAAACAATTATCATGATTACACATGATTTAGAAATAGCAAAAAGCGCTGACAGAATTATTACTATATCAGATGGTAAAATAATAAAGGATGAAAAGTCTTATGAATATACTAAATAAATTAACTAAGAAAAATTTATTTCTTAATAGACAAAGATCAATAGTTACAATAATTGGTATAATGTTATCATGTGCACTTATAACAGCGCTTATGAGTTTAATAATATCTTTCCAAGAAACACTTATGGTAGAGTCGTTAAAAAGTTATGGAAATAGACATGTAACTTTTGAAGATGTATCAAAAGAAGACTTAAATTTATTTGAAAATCACAAAGATATTGAATCACATTATATAACTGGATATAAAACAGCGTTAAAAACTCAAAAAGAAGATATATCACATATAGGTGTAGTAGCTTTAGATGATAAAGCACTATTAGATTTGGAAAATATAATATCAGAGGGTAGAGTACCAAAAAATGAAAATGAAATAGTAATCGATTTATATTATTCTGATATGTATAATGTATCTATTGGAGATACTATATCACTAGATATTGGGAACAGATATATAGATGGAGAATTATTAAATGAACACAACCCAGCTAATTATGATGAAAACGGAAACTTACTTGAAACTTTTGAAATCAATGAAACAAAAAACTATAAAATAGTAGGTATTTCAAACTATTACACATTTTTAAGTACAGACTATTATTATAATGTATATACATATGAAGAAAATATTACAAATAATATTAATGTACATGTTACATACAAAGATCCTAGTAATTTCGAAACAATTACAAATGAAATAAATGATGTAACAACAGATAATAGTTATGGAAAATATAATATATCATATAACTCAGAATATTTAAGATGGAGTGGTTATATCACAGATGATATGACTAGAGAATTTCTTTACATAATTGCAGCAGTAATCTCATTTATTATAATGGCAACATCAATATTTTGTATAAGAAATTCATTCGCAATTTCAACAACAGAAAAAACAAAAATGTATGGTATGTTATCAAGTGTAGGAGCAACTCCAAAACAAATAAAAAAATCAGTTTTAAAAGAAGGTTTTTACCTAGGATTAGTAGGAATACCACTAGGAATAATATTTGGAATTATAGCAACATATGCACTAGTAAATGTTGTAAATGTACTGCTTCCAACACTTGATGGATTTGAGTTTATTGTAAGTATTTCAATACCATCAATTATAATAAGTATAATACTTGCAAGTATAACAATATATTTTTCTGCACTAGGAAGCGCAAGAAAAGCAAGTAAAATTACTGAAATAGAAGCAATTAAAAATCAAAGAGATATAAAAATAAAAAATAGTAAATTAAAAGTTCCAAAAATAATAAATAAAATATTTAAAATTGGAGGAGTATTTGCCTACAAAAATATGAAAAGAAATAAAAGTAAATATAGAACAACAATAATATCACTTGCTGTAAGTGTTGCAATATTTATCTCATTATCATATTTTATGCAAATAGGCTTTGATTTAACTGAAGAAATTTACAAAGTAACAACATATGACTTAGTAGTTAGTGTAAATGGTACTTCTATAACTAATGAAGAACAACTAGATATTTTCAAAGATTTAGCAGATTCAAAATATGTAGATAGATACTCAGTACATACAACAGAAACTTTCTTAACTGATGAACAAAACATAAATAGTCGTGTAAATAATGAATATTTCAGGGAAGAGACAAATGTAGAAATAATATCAATAGGAGAAGAAGAGTATCAAAAAATACTAAAAGACAATGACCTAAATTACCATGATGTATATAATAAAGGTATAATTTTAAATAACACATATGAAATAGTAAATACAGACGGCGATTCCGAAATGGTTAATTTGCTAAAAGAAAATATCACTAATATAAATATTTACGATTATTATAATACCTATATTACTGATATAGATTTAATTGAAATAGATAGTGTAGTACTTGGCGGAGAAAATTACTACTCTTCATATCCAGTAATTATCGTATCAAATGAATATTTTGAAGAAATAAGTACAAGCGGTAACGTAACATACTTATATTTAAAAGCAAATAACATTCAAGAATTACACAATGAAATTGTTGATTATGACACAAAAAATTCAGTTAATTTCTACACTCACAACATGGAAGAGTACATCGAAATGCAAGAAAATATGCTTATATTAATCGGAATATTTTTATACGGATTTATAGGTGTAATAATACTTATAAGTCTAACAAATATATTCAACACTATTACAACAAACATGAAACTTAGAAGTAAAGAATTTGCTATGTTAAAATCAATTGGTATGACAAACAAAGAGTTTATTAATATGATACGACTTGAAAGCATATTCTACGGAACAAAAGCATTATTTTGGGGACTTAGTATCGGTTTAATGCTTGCATACTTACTATACTACTTAATGAAAAAATACGAAATGCTTGGAAAATCAGAGTTACTAGGTAACTTCAATATTCCTTGGATATACATAATTATAGCAGTAACATTTGTATTTTTAATAATAAATTTAATTATGAGAACTTCACTTTCTAAAATAAATAAACAAAACATATTAGAAACTATAAAAAATGAGAATATATAATTTTCATTTTTTATGTTATAATAGTTACAAAGGAAGTGATGTTTATGAAAAGTAATACGTTAGTAGGTTTGCTAATAATTGTAGTAGGGGTTATATTTTTAGGAAATCAAATAGACATTTGGGATTTAGATGTATTTTTTGATGGATGGTGGACACTATTTATAATAGTACCAGGAATTGTAAGTTTATTAAAAGGTGAAATTAAAGGAGCTCTAATTACTATAATTATAGGAGTATTCTTACTTCTAGCATCAAACGATGTATTAAACTGGAGTCTAATTTGGCCTATAGTAATCATATTAATTGGTTTTTCAGTATTATTCGGGAACAAACCTAATACAAAAAATATAAAAAATAGTGATTATCTTGCAGTATTTTCTGGTTCATCAAACACAGTAAATGATACACTTGAGAATTTAAATATAACAAGTGTATTTGGTTCAGTAGATCTTGACCTTAGAAAAGCAACTATCAAAGAAGATGTTACGATAACTTGTACATGTTTATTTGCAGGAATCGAAATATTAGTACCGGAAGATGTAGTTGTAAAAGTTAAAGGAACTCCAATATTCGGAGGAATAGATAATACTACTACAGCATCAAAAGGCAAAGTTATAACAATTGACTGTATATGTGCCTTCGGCGGAATTGACATAAAATAATAAAGGGCTTTAAAGCCTTTTTCTATAGGAGAAACATAATGAAAAAAATACTTCTTATCGAAGATAATAAACTAATTATAAAGGGACTTAAATATTTACTTGAAAAAGAATATATATTTGATTATGCAGAAAACAAAGAAACTGCATTAACTAAATTAAAAAACATTTATGATTTAGTAATTTTAGACCTAACACTTCCAGATGGAAATGGTTTTGATATAGCTAAAACTATAAAAGATACACCAATAATATTTTTAACTGCTAATGATGAAGAAGAAAATATAATAAAAGGTTTATCTCTTGCTGATGAGTACATTTTAAAACCATTTAGAAATGGAGAACTTCTAGCTAGAATATCTAAAGTTTTAAATCGTTCTAGCAAAGAATATATTTACTTCAAAAACATAACAGTAGATATTTTAAAACAAAAGATTTTTGTGGATAATAAACTTATTGATTTCACTCCACTTGAATACAACATCATGTATACACTAATTATAAATAATGAAAAACTAGTAACTAGAGACAAAATATTATCAATTATATGGGATGATAATGGTAAATTTGTAAACGATAATACATTATCAGTTTATATTAAAAGAATAAGAGAAAAATTAAATGTACCATATATTAAAACAATTAAAGGTCTAGGTTACATGTTAAGTGAGAATGAAAATGATTAAAAAGGTAATAATATTAATTTCAGCTATGATATTTTTCTCGCTAGTAACTTATGTACTTACTGATTTAAGTTATAAAAAAAATAACTTATACTATAATAAAATATTATTTAGTGTAATTAGTAACGATGTTACAGAAGAAGAAATACTTAATATTTTAAAAGGTAATGATTTTAATGAAAATAATCTAACAAAATATGGTTATGACACTACAGATAAATTTCTAAATGATAATTTTAAAGACATATACTACTCTAATATAATAAGGAATATAGTAATAGTAAATTTACTTATAATTATAGTATTCATTATGTATATAATACATGAAAAGAAAAGAAAAATAGAATATAACAAAATGATAAATTATTTTAGTGAATTAAGTAATCTAAACTACAAATTAGAACCATACGATAATAGTTTAAATGATTTATCAATATTTAAAAGTGAAGTATACAAACTAGCCATATCTTTAAAAGAGCACGCTGAAAATAACAAAAAAGAAAAAATAAGTATTAAAGATAATATTGTAGATTTATCACATCAATTAAAAACACCAATGAGTGGAATAAGTATCTTAGTAGATAATATTTTAGATAATCCAAACATGGATGAAAAAACAAAAAATGAATTTATTAAAGACATCAGAGTAGAACTAAATAATATGGAGTTTTTAATATATAACTTACTCAAACTTAGTAAATTTGATGCAGATGTTATTGAGTTTAAAAAAGATAAAATTAAAGTTAAAGAACTAATAGATTTATCAATTGATAAAGTAAGACAAATATTAGAAAAGAAAAAAATCAACATAAACATAAGTGGTAGTAAAGATGTATTTTTATACGTTGATAAAAAATGGCAAAGCGAAGCAATTGCAAATATTATAAAAAATGCAGCAGAACATAGCTATAAAAATAGCAATATAGATATAGAGTTTAAAAGTAATAATTTTTACACTGAAATAAATATTATAGATTACGGAAAAGGTATTGAAAAAGAAAAAATAACTAAAATATTTAATAGATTTTACAAAGATAAAAACAGTAGCGAAAACAGTATTGGAGTAGGCTTAAATTTAGCAAAAACAATTATTTTAAAAGAAGATGGAATAATAAGTGTAGAATCAGAAAAAGAAGTAAAAACAGTATTTACCATAAAATACTTTAAAAGTGAGGAAACAAAAGAAGAATAAATTATATATAATAACAGGACCCGCTGGAGTAGGGAAAAGTACAATTAGTAAAAACCTAGCTAGTTCTCTAACAAAATCAGTCTTAATAGAAGGTGATGATGTTTATAACTTTTTTGTAGGCGGAAGAATTAGTCCGTGGATGGAAAATGCTCCCCTAGACTTATTTTGGAAAAATATTATTATACTAATTAATAACTACTTAGAAAATGGTTATGATGTAGTATTTAACTATATAATAAATCCAAAAGATAAAGAAAGATTATTTAAAGAGTTTACAAATTCAAAAATAATTTTTAAAGTATTACTATGCAGTGAAGAAACTTTAATAAAAAGAGATAAAGAAAGACCTATAGATTGTCAAATGGGTGAAAGATCTATTATACTTTTAAATGAAATTAAAAATTATAACTATGATAAAAAATACATAATAGACACTAGTAATAAAAGTATCAAAGAAGTTACCAAAATAATTTTAGAAAATTAACGACTTTTAAATTAATTCATATAATACACTGTGATTATTTGATTAAAGGAAGTGAATTAATTTGGAAAATAATATAATATTTGCATTTTGCTTAACACTTTTTGCAGGTCTTGCAACAGGAGTAGGAAGTTTAATAAGTTTATTTGCAAAAAAAACAAGCTATAGTTTCTTAGCGGGAGCACTAGGGTTTTCAGCAGGAGTTATGATATATGTATCATTTACTGAAATACTAGTTAAAGCACTAGAATCTCTTAGTGTTGCAACAAATGAATATACTGGAGCATGGCTTACTGCAGGAGGTTTTTTCGCAGGAATACTCTTAATAGCGCTTATTGATAAATTTATATCACCAGAAAAACACAATGCAAATATAAATAAAAACAAAAAAAATGATAAAAAAAGTTTACTTAAAATGGGAATGTTTACAGCGCTCGCAATAGCGATTCATAACTTTCCAGAAGGTCTTGCAACATTTATATCAGCGCTTGAAGATCCGTCACTTGGAGTAGCGATAGCCCTTGCAATAGCGATACATAACATACCAGAAGGAATAGCAGTATCAATGCCAATATATTATGCAACAGGTTCAAGACTTAAAGCATTTAAATACTCATTTTTATCAGGAATCGTAGAACCAGTAGGAGCAGTACTAGGTTATCTCTTGCTAAAAGAATTTATGAGCGACATTGTATTTGGCTTCATATTTGCATCAGTTGCAGGTATTATGGTATTTATAAGTATAGATGAACTCCTCCCTGCAGCAAGAAAATACGGAAAACACAGTCTTGTTACATACGGAATGATTTTAGGAATGATGGTTATGGCACTAAGTTTATTAATAATTTAGTCAAGATTAAATTATAAAATTAATATATAACTAAGAATGTTTATTTTAGCACTGATGAAAATCGGTGTTTTATTAAAAGTATCTTCTTTTGTATAAATTTCAGAAATATTTATTAGAAAAAAAATCTATATCACTAGAATTTTGCCGCTAATTATGATACAATAAAAATATAAAAATATAAAAAGGAGATAATTTACATGAAAAATAAAATACTAAAATTATTAATATCAACACTAACAATCAGTGCTTTAATCGGAATATACATTATTATAGCTGGAGAATCAAACTCCTTAACGACAAAAATAATAAGCACTACATCAAGTATATTTGCATTCAGCATACCTGGACTTTGTTGCTCTGCCATTTATGATAAACATAAAAAGTTTTCTACGTTCGGTATACTATCATCACTAGTAGGATCAATTTTTTTGATTTTAATTATATGGGGATTAATAGATATAATTAGTACTTCCTTCGAATACACAATAAAAATACTAGTATCATTGATAACTATAGCAATTTCTACGGGTCATATATCACTTATGTTGTTGATTAACAATAACTCATTAGTAAACAAAATCAGAAATTATACAATATATTTATCAATAGTTTTAAACTTTATATTACTTACTACATATTGGGAAATCATAGACTATAGCGGATTTTTTATAAGAATAATATTAATAATTATAATTTTAATAGTCTTAGGAACAATTATCACTCCGATATTAAACAATATACATAAAAAAACAAAAAATTCCACAATTTAATCGCACTATTTAGTGCTTTTTTATTGACTATATGTTTGAAATATATTATCCTTTAACTAGGAGGGTAGTTTATGCCAAATGTAATAATGTACAAAGAGTACGATAAAATAGAAAAATACGAATATGGAGAAAATTTTTACTTAACTAAAAAAGGAAATAACTATGGACTTTTAGATAGTAATAAAAGAGAAATTTTTCCATGTAATTACAAAAAAGGATTTCTAATTATAGATGATAAATTCATAATAATGACAGAGGAAAATAACTTAGATGGACTTTATGATTTAGAGAAAAGAAAAATAATATTTGACTGTGAATATAAGTGTATTCAAGATTTGCATAATCAAAGACATGGATATGTATTTTTATGTGATACAATCGATGGAAACTTAGAAATTTATAACGCAAAAAAAGGAGAAATAGTATACTCGAAAAAAGCAGAAGAAGATGATGAATATTACGAAGAAAGTGGTTTATTTCTTAATGTTCGCGAAAACAAGAAAAAAACATATACAGATATTTACAATTTTTCTGGAGATTTAATAGAAAGTGATTTAGAACTTGTGCATAAACATGGCCACAATAATTATTTTACATTAGAAAAAAAAGACTTTTGTAACATACTTTGTGGTGAAACTGAAGAATATATTTTTGATGGTTCTATAAACAAAGAAGATATGCTTTGTGTTGGAGATTTAATGATAGCAAAAAATCAAAAAATAATACAACTATACGATAGAAAAACAAAAATGACTAGAATATTTTACGGTTCTTATTATATAAAATACGTATCAAATAACTCTTATGTACTAATAGACAACGAAAATGAAAATAATACAACATTACTAGATGGAATAGATGAACTTATAGGAAGTTTTAAATTAATTAAGGTTATAGAAGTCAAAAACCAAAAAAAGGTTGTATTACTTGCCAAAATAGATAACAAAAAAACACTTATAGATCCATCAAATGGCGAGATAATACTAAAAGAGGGCGATGAAGTATTAAACAGTATAAGTGATACATTTGCAATTTGTAAAAATAAAAATAATGAAGAATATTTATTCAACTATAGCAGTGGGAAAGAAAGTATATTAAAGTCAGGTGTTAAAGGTTATGAATCTGCAAGTTATACCCATTCAATAATATTATGTGGTGATGGATGGTATTTATATAATGTTGTAACAGGAGAAATGGAAATTAAAAATCCTCTATTTCGAATAGAAAAATTAAACGTAAAAGATGCAAACATATTTCTATGTACTAAAAGGGATGAAGATAATACACTTAAATACTTTATTTATGACGCAAATAAAAAAGAACAAATTTATGATGACGCTTTGCATTTAGAATTACTAAAAAACAAAATATTCATAGCAAATAAAGAAAAGAAAATTACAAAACAATTAGTAACTATGGCACCAAGTGAACGCATAGAAAATCAAAAAAATGGAGTATCTAGTGTCTGGGAAATTAGTGAAGATATAAATAATTCGTTTGAAATAGGAGATGTTATAACAGGAGAAATACTTCATGATAATGTAAGTGAAGTTATATGCTTTATGGTTAACTACATTTTAATTAAAATAGATAATATGTATAAAATAGTATCATTAAAAACTGGAGAAACAGTACTAGAAAATTTTACGAATTATTGCATTGATGAAAACTTAAAACTAGTAGTTTATGATGAAAATAATGTTTTTGAAGTATTTGACCCTAATATTTTAACAGAAAAAAATTCTTATGATTATGTAACTGTATCAATATCAAATGAAGATATAAAAGCAGATAAATATTTAGAAGTTAATGGTATATACTTTGAAAATATAAAAGCATATCAAAGATACAAGAGAGAAAAAAAATAAATGAAAAAATTTATAGTAGTTATACTACTAATAAGTATAATAATAGGAGTAATAGTGGTTGTAAGTGATAAAGAAAAAGAAACTGTAGAAACTAAAACTAGTTACAAAGTTACCTTTGATGAAATGTATGAAATTATAACAGATAATGGAGTTATAATTGATGTAAGAACAAAAGAAGAGTTTGATGAAGGTCATATAGATGGAAGTGTTAATATTCCACTTGATGAAATTGATGAATCTTTTAAAGAACTATATAATAAAGATACACAAATTTTTGTATACTGCAGAAGTGGTGTAAGAAGTTCTGATGCAAAAAGTATACTAGACTCTCTGGGATTTACAAATGTATATGATGCAGGCGGAATACTAGATTACACAGGAAAATTAGTAAAATAAAAAAATAGCTTTTAAAAAACTATTTTTTTATTTGGTTCCATAAACTCTATCTCCAGCATCTCCAAGACCTGGCATTATATAACCTATATTACTAAGACATCTATCTACAGTAGCTGCAAATATTTCTACATCAGGATGTGCTTTTTTAAGTGCTTCTAAACCTTCAGGAGCAGCTATAATACATAAAAATTTAATTTTAGTAGCTCCGCTTTCTTTAAGTTTATCTACTGCAGCTATAGCAGACCCTCCAGTTGCAAGCATCGGATCTAATAAAAATACTGTTTTCCTATTGATGTCTTTAGGCATTTTATAATAGTACTCAACAGGTTTTAAGGTTTCCTCATTTCTATAAAGTCCAATATGTCCAACTCTAGCATTAGGTATAATATTTATTATTCCATCTACCATGGAAAGTCCTGCTCTAAGTATAGGAACAAAAGCAAAATCATCACAAACAAGCATCTTTGTATGATATTTTTCCATAGGTGTATTTATAGTCACGTCCTTAAGATTAATATCTTTAGTGGCTTCATAACAAAGTAAAACTGATATTTCTTTAATTAATTCTCTAAACTCTTTAGTACAAGTATTTACATTTCTAAGAATAGAAAGTTTATGAGTAATAAGAGGATGATCAAGTACTACTTCTTTCATTTTTTCTTACCTTCTGGAATTAGTATATTAAGAAGTACACCAATTATAGCAGCTAAACTCATACCTGAAATAGTAAGAGATATATCATTTGTATTAATTGCTATCATAGCACCACCTAGTCCTAAAACAAGCATCGTAGCAGCAACTACTATATTTTTAGTATTATTAAAATTAATTTTGTTATTAACTATAATTTTAAGACCATTTACTGCTATAAACCCATAAAGTAGTATTGAAACTCCTCCAAGTACAGCTGATGGAATTGATGCAATAAATGCAGACACGCTTCCTAAAAAACCAAAGCAAATTGCTATTATAGCGGCAAGTCCTATTACCCAAACAGATGCTACTTTTGTCATTCCAACAACAGATGTATTTTCTCCATATGTAGTATTAGCAGGACCTCCTATGAACCCAGCAAAAAGTGTTGCAAGACCATCTCCCATAAGAGTTCTATCAAGTCCAGGGTCTTTAGTTAAATCTCTACCAAGAATTTCACTTAAAACTTTATGATCTCCAATATGCTCAGCAATAGTAACTAGAGCAATAGGTACAATTGTAAGAAGTGCAGCAAAGTCTAAACTATAACTAGCAAACGCTACATAAAAGTCTGGTGTTTCAAAAAATGATGCAGACGTTATTAAATCAAAATCAACCATACCAAGTATCACTGCTAAAATGTACCCAGATGATATACCTAGTAAAAATGGTATAATTTTTAAAAATCCTTTACCTTTAATAGCAAGAAGCCCAGTTACTAAAAATGATGTAAGTGCAACTACTATATTTTCCCAAGGAATTTCTGCTGAGTTAAGTCCAATTTGTGCAACAGCAGTAGGAGCTAGTGATAAACCAATTATCATAATCATAGGTCCAACTATTATTGGTGGCAGGACTTTATCAATCCAATTTTTGCCAATAAATTTAATTAAAAGTGCAACAAGAACATATACAAGACCTATTACCATAAGTGCAGTAAATACGCTAGCTCTACCACTTGCTGCATATGCAACAATAATAGGAGTAATAAATGCAAATGATGAACCTAGGTAAACTGGACTTTTACCCTTAGTACATAAAATATAAATAAGTGTACCAACTCCAGATGCTACTAAGGTAACAGATGTTGATAACACCTCGGCGCCAGCAGCGCCATTAACTAGTATCGGAACAAGTATTGTTGCTCCAAACATTGCAAACACATGTTGGAATGCTAAGATAATCCATTTATAAAGCTTAGGCTTTTCGTGGACATCCAAAATTAAGTCATTGTTTTTTTTCATAATTTTCCTCCTCTAAAACAACTAAAAAAGCAAAAAAAAATCCCATCAATTAAATGATGAGAATAGAAAAAAGATCGTTAGTTTTAACAAAAAAGAATTTACCCACACAATTTTTTTTCATAAATTTACCTCTTTAAAAAATCTTACCATAATATAATTGTAATAGCAAGTAAAAGTATTCTACTATACGTTATTAGTGTAAATTAACCAATTTGTATTAATTACATACTCTATTGTAGGGGGATTTATGAAACTAAATGATGATCTATTTAAGAAAATAGAAAAAAAGACAAACGTTGATAAAAATACTATTATAGGATTAGCAGAAAAACTTCAAAATGGAAATATGAAAGATGAAAAAACTATTAGAGAGGTAATAAATGTTTTAAGTAAAGCAACTGGTAAAAATGTAAGCGACGAGCAAGTAAACAAAATAGTAGGGAAAATATCTAAAGACCAGGTTCCAAATAATATAGATAAAATGTTTTAAAAAAACTTCATTTTTCTTCATTTTGTAGTATAATATAGAAACACAAAAAGGAGAAAAATGAATAATATATTATTAGATGAAATTATAAAACACTTTAAACTTAAAATATTTAAAGGTACAAATGAAGGAATAATTTTTAAAACAAAAGAATTTAAAGGTTGTGCATCTTGCATGCACAACTGCGGTGGAAACTGCAAATATGAAATATTTTATGATGGAGCGTCTATAAAAAGTTATGGAGCACTTCTAGAAAAAAATGGTATTTGTTATACAATTATTAATTTTACTGAAACAGGAGCAAATATAGTGTTTAAAGACTTAAATGGTTTTTATCACTGTGCTTTATATAGTGAAGCATTAAATGTAATTAACATATATCCATTCGAAGTAATAAATGAAGTTGGATTTGACAACATTAGTACACTACAAAGTGAAATGTGTTTAGACGCATCACCAGGTTTATTCAAAGCACTTGAAAACTACTATAAAAATAATATGGAGTTAAAAAGGGTTTAATTAAACCTTTTTGTATGTTATAATTTATATGGTAACAAAGTTACTTATGAGGTAAAGAAAATGAAAAAGAAATTATTTATGATAATGGGTTTAGTACTACTAACTGCAGGATGCGGCGAGGAAGAAAAACCAGTAGAAACAACAACTTCTCCGGAAGAAACAAGTTATTCAGAGTTAATGAATTATGTAGATGCTTTAGAACTTTTTGAAGAAGGAATGGAAGCAGAAGTTTATGATATTGAAACTGGAACTACATATAACGTTAGAAGAATTGAAGGTGGATTTGATACGCTTGCTGACGTTGAAACTTTAACGCAGGAAGATACAGATAAACTTAAAAGTACATCGGGCGGAGTTTGGTCTATTATAAGAAGACCTATTATAGTTACAATTGGTGATACAAAAATAGCTGCATCAATCGCGCCATTTGAACACTCTGGTGATGAAAATTATCCATACGGAGAAATAATTGATAACAGAAGCGGAGCAACAGGTTCTGGGATAAACCTAGATTATATAAGAGATAATGGAATGATAGGTGTTACTGATATATATTTTTATAACAGTTTAATACCAGGAATTAATAGAATAGATGAAAGACATCAAGAAATGGTTTTAGAAGCTTATGAATATAAAGAGTAAATTACTCCTTTTAATAGTATTTCTAATATTACCACTTAACGTTTTTGCGTCAAATGAAAATTTAAGTGAAGAATTTCAAACAGATTTATACGTTGCTAAAGTTATAGAAGTTCTAGAAATAAAAGAAATAAATGATACGAAAATTCAAACTTTAGAAATTGAAATACTTAGTGATAAGTACGAAGGTTCAAAAGACACTATTACTAATACACTTACTGGAGGAAGTAATGATATAGAACTTTCAGAAGGTGATAAAATAAATGTAGTAGCAACTACCGAAGGTGATGAAGTATCTTTCTACTTCCATAGTTTCGAAAAATCAAATTATCTAATTTTATTAATAATAATATTTATGTTGTTTGTAATAATTCTTGGAAAAATAAAAGGACTTAAAGCACTTATCTCGCTTATAATTACAATCCTTCTAATATTATTTGGTTTAATACCACTTTTGCTTAAAGGATATAGTCCGGTATTATTATCAGTAGTAACATGTATATTATCAACGGTACTAACATTTGTAATTACAAATGGATTTACTAAAAAAACTCTAGTAGCAATAATAGGAGTAGTAGGTGGCCTTGTTTTAGCGGGACTAATTGCTACTATTTTCTCATCAATTATGCACTTAACTGGAGTAGCATCAGAAAGTGAGCAAATGCTATATTACTTACAGTTAGAGTTTGAGTTTGATTTCAAAGGCTTACTATTTGCAGGTATAATAATTGGAGCGCTCGGAGCATGTATGGATGTTGCGATGGAGCTTACTTCCTCACTTACTGAAATTAAAAGTCATAATCCAAAAATAAGTGATAAAAAATTAATTAAATCTGGATTTAATATAGGTAAAGACATTATGGGTACAATGGTTAATACATTAATACTAGCTTATACTGGAAGTTCTTTATCTACAATACTATTATTCGTAGGTTTTGAAAAAAGTGTTAGTGAAATAATTAACTTAGAATCAATTTCAACAGAAATAATAAGGGCAATAGCAGGGAGCATTGGTCTACTTGCATCAATACCAATTACGATATTTGTATTTATACTTATAAACAAGAAAGGAAAAACAAAAGATGAAGAAAATATTTAAAATTATTATATGTATATGTATGCTTCCCCTTAATGTTTTTGCTTGTCCTCACATAGATAAAGGCGGGTCTCCTCATTTACAAACATATAATGAAGATTACACAGAAGTTAATATGATTTATCCGATGGATAGTTACCTTTATGTAAGAAAAACAACAATGACTGTTCAAGATTATCTTGCTATAGCAAATGAAGATGATTTAATAGATGAAACATTTAGTTTTCCAGTAGTGCAAGACTATGAAGATTATTTAACATATTATTGGTTTTTAGACGAAACGCTTATTGAAGGTGATGAAAGTAAAGTAGATGTTACAGTTGAAAACATTGATGCTTTAGAAGTATCAAGTGACAATTATAAGCTTTTAGTAAGTTTTAGTGAAACATACAAAAGCGGTCAAGTCTATAAAAATCAGTACACTGAGCAAATATATTATGATGTAAAAGTAAACGATGTAACAAGCGATAAACAAAGCTTTATAACAAGTAATAACATAACACTTGCATCAAACAATATATATGATATAAGTGCAACATACACAGTAATAGAAAATAATAATTATAATTACAGTACAGAGTATGAAAAAATAGATAATTTTCACGATGATATTAAAGTATATTTAAACGCATCTTCCGTTTCAGAAAATATCGCAGCAATAAATCTAAATAATGATTTAGTAAGTGGGAATTATATTGACGTAACAAATGAAAATGGTATGTACGCATTTACTGTAAACGAACCTGGAATCTACACCTTAGTAGAAAAAAACTTGCCAGCTGGAGAGCAGCAAAACATAGAAACAGAAGAAGAAGTAACAGAAGAAAATAATGAAAATGAAGAAAACACAGACTCTCTAGTAATCGAAGAAAAAGAGGAAAAAGAAGAAAATAGTTCTCTTAAATATATTATCATAGGAGTATCAGCACTTATCTTAGTAGGACTTATAGTGCTTGCTATAAAAAGTTGAAAATAATACATGTTATGTGTATTATTTTTTTGTAAAATACTTGAAAAAAACAAAGTTAAATGTTATAGTTATAACATAGTAAAGGAGATATAAAATGGAACTAAAAAGAAAATCAAAAACAAGAATGATTGTTCTAGTAGCAAGTCTATTAGTTTTGACAACTAGTTTATCATACGCTTTTTTCGCAGGAGGAGCAGGACCTGCAGCAAACACTGATGTAAATGTAGCAAGTGGGCAGACTACTAAACTTACATTTACTGAAGGAACAGCAATTAACTTAGAACTAAATGAAACAACACTTGCTGAAGGTGGAGGTAATGTATCAGGGTCTACTACATCAAGCGCAACGCTTACACTTGGAACTAATGTAGCAAACGCAACAGACAACTACAATATATATTTTGATATAGCGGCAAACACATTTGTTTATACAACAGCTGCTAAAACACCGGAAATACTTTTAAGTATTACAGACCCAGATGGTGCAGCAGTAACTCTATCAGGTCTTACCGCAGTATCTCCTGGAATATATGACATAACTGAATATAAAGGTCTAATAAAAGTATCTGAAGACTACGAAATAAGCGGAAACACAACAACTACGCAAGAGTGGGAAGCAGAAATCACATTCGTAAACCTAACAACTAATCAAGCTCTTAATGAAGGAAAGACACTTGATGCAGAGTTTATACTTCAAAATGAAAAAATAGAATTAACTGGAGCAGAAACTTTAATCGCATCTCACAATGATACAAATGGTTTATTTTATCACGATTCAAATCTCGAAAATGGAGCAAATGATAATAGTTATAGATATTCAGGGTCAAACGCAGTAGTAGCAAATAACTACGTGTGTTTTGGAAGTGATGTATCACCATGTCCTGCAGATAATATATACAGAATAATAGGTTACTTTGATAATGGAAATGGTTATGAAATGAAACTTATTAGAAACACGTTTATAGCGAATATGGCTTGGGATAGTGGCGATGTGAATGATTGGGTAAATTCAAGTTTAAATACGTACCTTAATAATGATTTTTATAATACAATACCAGCAAGTTATCAAAGTATGATAATGGAAACTACTTGGAATTTGGGTAGTACAAGTGATTATCGAATGACAGCAAAAGAGCACTTAACAGCAGAAAAAAGTAATACAAGTTATAATAATTTATATGCAACAACTACAGTAGAAAATATTGGTTTAATGTACCCGAGTGATTATGGGTACGCAGCTTATAGTATCGCTTGGACAACAGATTTATATGATTATAAAACATACAATATTCCAGCTAACAATTGGATGTTTTTAGGAAGTAATTGCTGGACAATTTCGCATAGAGCGTCTACTTCTTCGTCTTCGTGGTATGTGAACTATAGCGGCTATGCGATTAACAACGAAGTGGGATTTGGCTATGTGGTTCTCCCTGTCATGTATCTGAGCTCTTCTACAAAAATTTTAGGTGGAACGGGAAGCTCTGCTGATCCGTTCATCGTAGGCTAAAACCGGAGCAAGGTGGCGAACTTGCCAGGCGAATGTCTGGCCGCCACCCGCAGTTGTTAACATAATAAATGTAAATAATCATAGCATATTTGTAAAAGATGAATTAATTTCAATTAATTTGTTTTTTTTTGTCAAAAAGTGTGATACAATTATATTAATTATAGGAGTAGGCTATTGTGAGAAAATTAAAGAAATTAAATAGAAAAAAAGTTTTAATTAGTGTTTTAGTACTTGTTGCGATTGTATCATTTGCAACACCGACGTTATCAAGGTTTGCCAATCAGTGGGCACTTCCAGGAAATCTACCCGTATGGGATGGTTCAATTGCAGAAAGTTATAATTCAGGAACAGGGTCAAAAGATGATCCATATATGATTACTAGTGGAGCAGAATTTGCGTATTTTGCAGAAGAACTAAAATCAACTGATTACAGTGGAGTATATTTTAAACTAGGTAATGATATTATACTTAACAACGGATATTTCGTTTATGAAAATTCAGGTGTTAAATACATGTCTTTAGAAGAAGAATACTATATAAAAAAATATACAAATGAGGTATATACAGATAAAGAGTATAGTGCATCAAGCGAGGTAGTAGTAAATTCTTTTGAAGGAAGCATTGAAAATTTCAAAGGTAACCTAGATGGATCTTTTTACTCAATTTACGGAATGTATATAACAAGTGCAAGTAACGAATCTTTAGCACTTTTTGATAATCTAAGTGGTACAATTGAAAATATATTTATTGAAAATATGCTTGTACTTGGTAAAGACAATGTAGCAGGACTTGCAATAAATAGTAGTGATAGTAAAATTGAAGATGTATTTATTAATGGATATGCAGTATCTAGTGGTGCCGTTGAAAATAAAACTGATGTTAAGAAACATGAAAATATAAATTTAACAACTGGTTTAGAAGAAAGAACAATTAAAATATTTGACAATAGTTATTTAAATGAAGATATAATCTCATCAAGTATAAGTGGTGATTATGTAGTTAGTGATAAAGAAGAATTAAATTATGAAATAAAAATAAATGATATAAGTGTTCCTCTTGGAGCTTTTAGTGTAGATTTAGGTAATACACAAATTAATGAAACGACCCTTTATATTGGAGCAGATACAAAAGAAAGAAATATATCTTTAATTAATTTAGAATATGAAACAGTATATAAATTATCATCATCAAGTGGACTTTTAAATACTGCAAAAAACACTGATATAAGAAATGTAGTTACTGATGTAAAAGTAGATAATATTATATCATCAAGTGGATTTATTGGTAATGTTACTGGTGATGTAAGTATAAAAAATTCATATAACACAGGTAGTGTTAGTGGAGATGTTTACTCAAATGCAATAGTAGGAAGTGTTTCAAAAGGAACAGTAACTATAGATAATACATATAACAGTGGAACACTTGTAAATGAAAGTTCATTTATAGGTACAGTTAACGAAGATAGTGTAGTAACGGTAAGTAATTCATTTAATAAAAGTGACGGAGTTATAGTTTTAAACAATTATGAAGACACAACACTAGAAAACGTATATAATAGCAGTACTGAGGAAAATGAAAATATATTATTATTAGATACAACATTCACGAGAGAAAATTTTGATAGTTTAATGTTTGGAGACTTTAATAAAGTAGTAGATAAAACTGAAGATGTTTGGGTATATAATGAAAACTTACTTCCAGAACTATATTTTGTAAATGAAGTAAATTTAGTTGATATAAGAATTGGTAGTAAGTCTTGGAATAAACTTGCATCTAATAATGATTTTGTATATTATAATGATGAAATAACAGTTGCGGTAACTTCTTCAGCTTATGTTTATACACTTGAAAATGTTGAGTACTTTATAAGTTATGAAGATATTAATTATGATGAAACAATGTTAGAGGCAGCTTCATGGTTGCCTTATGAGGCATCACTTAAATTAAGTGATGAAGGTGCGTATACTGTATATGTAAAACTTACTACGTATAGTGGTGATATTAAATATATGAGTACTGATAGAATCGTTATTGACAAAAATGCTCCTACAGCTAGTTTAGAATTTAGTGGTAATGTATGGGATAGTTACAGAAAAGATGTAACTGAAATATATATGGAAGATAACGCTGATTTTAAAATTACAGCAACTGATGAAAATTCAGGCATTGATGAAATATCTTACTATTTAAGTAATGATACAATGAGTAAAGATGAATTAAGTAATTTAAATGAAGCAAGCTGGATAAATTATACTGGAGACTTTTCTATAAGTCCGGTAGGAAATAATATATTATATGCAAGAGCAATGGATAGAAGTGGAAACATATCATTTTTAAATAGTGATATGATCACATTTGAAGGATACTTTTTAAATTCAATTGACGCTGGTTTAAACGGAGCTTATACTGTTGGTGATATACTAAATGTAACAAGTAATTCATCAGTTAGATTAAATTATTTATATAATATACCAACTGAATCCCTTCCAGCTATAAGACACACAATTAATTTTAATAAACAACTTCCAGGAGGAACTGTAATAATTATTACTGATAACATAACAGGAAGTAAGTATGATTATAAAATTAAATCAAGTGATGGCGAGAGTATAATGTTTACACAGTTTAATAAACTAGGTACAAAAGGTGAATATTACGCTGAAAGAGACTATGATAATGGTACTAATATTGTAGAAAACTTTACAATAACAATAAATTTTGATGCAGCACTAATGACATCACATTTAACAGACATTAGAGTATGGCTAGAAGCAATTGATGCATCAGATACTGCAATTAGGGAAACCGCAGCATCAAGTGTTAAACCATTTAATGTATATCATAATACTGATGCAAGTATGTTTATAGGAAGCGCAACTAGTAGTGTATATTTAAAATATAATTCTGATTCAATAACTAATATAAATGTAAATACAGGAGTAACTTACAAAGCAAATGGAAGTTATAATATATTTGATACATTTATTGAAGAACAGGACATATATTTAAAATTTAAGTTATACGATGATTATGACGAAACAGTTCCTAGAGCTAAGCTTAATAATTTAATATTAAAAATAGATGGAGAATCATATTATCCAAATGAAAATGGAGAATTTATAGTAAACCTAAATACAGGTATACAAGAGATAAATAAAAATATTGAGCTACATGCATATAAAACAGACTCGTTTTTAGAAGAAGGAAGATATAATTTAGTAATGACAAGTTATATTTCATATACAGAGCATATGGGGAATTACTTAGCAGAAGATAGTATTCCACTTACAGTAACTAAAAGTGCAGAAAGTAGTAATTACTCATTTAGAGCAATTATAAATAATGATCCAATTTTAAATAGTGAAAATGAAACAGAAATAATAAATATTTCATCAGCAGTAACTGGTCTAACGACATCAAATGTTAGAATATCACTTTATAAAAAAGATGAATTTAATGCAGCTAGTCAAACATATTCACTTATTAATTTAAATGATTACATAGTAGGAAGTTTAGACACTACAAGTGAAGCAAATAAATACTTAGTAGATTCAAATAACTTTAATTTTGAACTAGATTTAACTAGTTTAGAAAAGCAAGGTTATAAATTCATTATTGATAGTTATGATGGAGATACATTAATATCATCAATAGAGAAAAATTTCGTAGTTAAGTAGAGAGGACAGATATGAAGAAGTTTAAATTAAAATTCAAAAACAATAAAATCTTTAAAAATTTAAATTTAAGAAAAGCGAACGTATTATTCTTAATGATAATAGCAATAATATTTATTGGCGTATCTGTCTTTTCTTTTGCTAAATACGTAGGAAATATAGTTTGGGAGCAGTATCTAGAATCCCAAAACTTCTATTTTACAAGTGCTCATCTTGATGACGGAGTAAATGTAGATAATAACTGGGATGGTGGAGCAGTATACTTTGAGTTATCAAACTTCAAAGATGAACTATCAGTTTCAGAAGAAGCAATAAATTACAACATTGAGTGTACTGTAACAAGCGACTCAACAGGTAATTTATCTTGTAATGTAAATGCAAGTGGAAGTAATAAATATTCTGGAAGTCTTGAAAAAATTCTTGTGTGTAGAAATGATACAACTGATGGAGTAGACACAAGTTTACTTGATGAAGACACTTGTAATAATAGAGGTTATACATGGGTTAATGGAAACACTAGTTTAAATCATTTCTTTCTAATTGAGGCAGCAGATGGTGTAATACCTGATAATGTAGATGTAAGTATAACTGCTAAGTCATCATCTCCATACGAAAAAACTTTAACTGGAGAATTTCATCTGAAAAAAGGCGAATTATCAGAAGAAGATGTAGTAATAACTCATGAATCATACGCAGATTATGAAAAAATAGTAGTTAGTAACTATTCTTATAGAGCAAAAAGTTTTTTCTTAAGATGGAACTCAGATAAACTTCATATTGCTAAAGGTGATTACTATAATGAAAGTGTTGGAAGTAATGGTTATATAAATGAAATTGAGTTCAAAGTAGAAAAAAACGAAACAATAACATATATTTTCTATAAAACTAACCCTAGTGACGTAATTACTATTGATGACTTTATCTTAGTAGAAAAACCAGAAGCAGAAGGAATTAAAGTAACTGCAATAAACTTAGTGGGAAATTCAAGTGGTGTAACCGAAGTATCACCTGCATCATTTACAGATACATCAACTAATGTACACTTAAATTTACCAGCTGGAGTTTCAACATTTAGATATGAAGTAACAATTGAAAATACAACAGCAAATTATTATTATTTGAAAAATATGGAAGAACTAGCAAATACGCTAGGTATAAAAATTCTTACAACAGGAATGAGTTTATATCACGAATTTGAACCTGGTACAGTGTCAACATTTTATATAGAATATAATGGTGATAGTACTATAACGAGTAATGAACTTATATTTAATCTTGAATATATATATCAAGAAGGCGAATTATACAAAGATGAAACTCTTAATGGTTCAACTCCAGAAATTATTGATGGTTTAATTCCAATATCTTACAATGACTACATAGATAAATGGGAAAAAGCAGATGTAGTTAATGGTGAGTGGTATGATTACTCAGAAATAAAATGGGCAAATGCAGCATCAGTTATAAATTCTATGAAAGATTTTTATGTAGATGCAGAACCAGGGACACCAGTAGAGATGAATCATATGACATCTATGCTAGTTTGGATTCCAAGGTATTCATATACGATTAAAGATCAATATGGAGTACAAGGATATGGTGGTAGCTCAGTAAGTACAGTGACTCCTGGAGCTATGGATATTAAATTTATTGGTCCAGATCAAATAGATAATGGCTCAGGAACATATACTGGAAACTATGCAGAAAATTATTATACATCATCAGCATTTTGTTGGGGTAATTCATGTGACGATCCAGCAACAAGAGGAAACTCTGAAAATACTGAAACAAAAGGTTTCTGGGTTGCAAAATTCGAAGCATCTAAAGTAGGGGATATACTGTATTCTAAACCAAATGTAAGACCAATGATAAATATGAGTATTTCAGCAACATTTAATTATGTTCAAGATTTAATGAATGGAGTTAATGGATATAATAACTATGGTTATGTTGGATACGTAGATGCCCACCTTATTAAAAATACTGAGTGGGGAGCAATAGCGTATTTATCACAATCTAAATATGGTAAATATGGTAATACTGATTATACAGGTGCAAATAAAGAAATTTATATTAACAACTGTAGTACATATATAACAGGTATTGGTGGATCAACACCACATCAAGGAAGTACAACAGCAACATGTTACACTAATAAATACGATACATATTACGGAATGGGAGCATCAACAACAGGTAATATTTACGGAGTATATGATATGGTAGGTGGAACATTTGATAGGGTAATGGGAATATTATTAGATTCAAGTGGTCAATTTATTCCAGATCAATCAGGGTTTACAACAATGCCAGAAGGAAGATATATAAATGTATACCCTAGTGGAAAATATACATTAGGAGATGTTTCACCAATTAAAGGTGATGCACTTACTGAAACGATTTATTATTATGAAGATAGATATTTAGGAGATCCAAGATTTTCAGCATCCTACTATGGATACCACTGGATATATAGAGGTGGAAGCTTATTCTTCTCAAATACAGATGCAAATGGAGTTTTCTCATATACACTATTTACGGGACAAGCTGATGGTCACCATTCATCAAGGTTTGCAATCACAATGTACGAATCAATAGTAAGTAACATTCCATAATAAATTAAAGAGAATATGTAATATATTCTTTTTTTTATGAGTATATTTAAGTAGTAAAAGAAAGAGTTGGTGTTTATGGATAAAAAAGAAATAATTTCATCGATTGCTAAAAAAGGTAATGGAGAAATATATTTAGGAGTAGTAGGAGCAGTAAGAACAGGTAAATCAACGTTTATCAAAAGGTTTATTGAGAATTTAGTAGTACCAAATATTGAAGATGAATATGAGGCAAAAAAATGTTTAGATGAAATACCTCAAAGTGCTGAAGGTAAAGCAATCATGACTACTGAACCTAAATTTGTTCCATCAAGTGGAGCAGTTATTAAAGTAGATGATTTTAAAACGAATATTAAACTAGTAGATTGTGTTGGTTATGTTATACCAGAGGCAACTGGTTTTAAAGATGAAGAAGGTAACCCTCGCATGGTCAAAAGTCCTTGGAATGAGGAAAGTATTTCTTTTGAAATGGCTGCTTCACTTGGTACTGAGAAGGTTATAAAAGATCATGCAACTATTGGAATAGTAGTAACTACAGACGGTTCATTTGGTGATATTAATCGTGATGCATATGTAGATGCAGAAGTAAAAGTAGTAGAAGAACTTCAAGAGATAGGAAAACCATTTATAGTAGTATTAAACTCAAATAACCCAGGAAGTGATACGACAATTAAACTTGCAAACGAACTTGAAGAGCGTTACAGTGTACCAGTTATGCCACTTGCCGTAGATAAAATGAATGAAAAAGAAATAATGGAAGTATTAAAAAAAGCACTATATGAGTTTCCAGTGCTTGATATTAAATTTTCGATGCCGGAGTGGGTACACATATTATCTAATGACCACTACGTAAAAAGTCATTATCTAAGTATAATGAGAGAAAGTGTAGTAAGTGTTACTAAAGTAAAAGATATAGAAACCATTATAACTTATTTTGAAAGTAGCGAATATATAAATAAATCATATATTAGCCAACTTGATGCTTCAACAGGTACAATTACAGTTAATTTAGAAAGTTCTGAAGAGTTATATAATATAATTCTTAAAGAAACACTAGGTGAAGCTGTAATGACAAAAGCAAGTATTCTAAAAATGTTTTCTGGATACAATGAAGGAAAAGAAGAATACGAGACTATAAAAAGTGCTCTAAAAATGGCTAAAGCAACAGGTTACGGAATTATGTACCCAGGTACCCGTGATATGAAACTTACACCACCTGAAATAATTAAGCAAGGAACAAGGTATGGTATTAAACTCAAAGCAGTAGCGAGCAGTGTGCATTTAGTAAGAGTAGATGTGGAATCAACTTTTGAACCTATTATAGGTTCAGAAATTCAGTCAAAAGAACTTATTGATTATTTGATGAAAGACTATGAAACAGATCCAAGCAATATTTGGAAAAGTGAAATATTTGGAAGAAGTCTTGAAAGTGTAGTGGGAGAAGGTATAAAAGCAAAACTAAGTATGATGCCAGATAATACAAGATTTAAACTTGGAGATACTATAACTAAAATAGTTAATAAAGGATCAAATACATTAATTGCATTTGTTATATAAAGCGCATGAAAGTGCGTTTTTTAATTTACAAGATATAATTCGACAAATTATTTATTATCTTTAATATATAATACATCCCCAGGAAGTGCATTTTAGTATTTGCCTTACTTTCAGGGGGTCCTAGAAAGGAGGCTTGATTATTTATGAATAAGAAGGACATTTTAATAGAATTTTTATTTGTTATTATCATTTTATTAATAGCCTCTTTATATAAAGCTATATAATAAAAAAAGGTACTAAATTCAAAATGAATTCAGTACTTATCACCACGGTAAGTACTACTGGTATAGCACTTCCTACATTAATTTTATCAAATAATAAAATATTTGTAAATAGTAGATCGCACTAATATGTAAGAAATATATAGTGTAGAATACAAAATAAGTTATAAAAAAAGAAATGATTTGAAAAAGTCTACAGAAATAAAAACTAGTTATAAGTAAGTTAAAATAGTGTAAAATAGACAGTTTTTGTAGTAAAAATATAGTAAACATTCATGAAAATGTTAAAAAAATACCATAAATTAGGCAAATTCTATTGATTTATGATTTTATATTTGATACATTTATTGTGTAAGAACAATATAAGTGCTTACGTTTAGAATGTACGGGAGGTAAAAACATGTCTAAAACAGATTTAGTAGAAAAAGTAGCAAGTGAAGCTGGTTTATCTAAAGTTGACGCTGCTAAAGCAGTAGATGCTATGATAGCTGGAATTACTGAAGGACTTAAAAAAGAAGGAAAAGTTGCATTAGTAGGATTCGGAACTTTCTCAGCAAAAACAAGAGCTGCAAGAGAAGGAATTAATCCACTTACTAAAGAACCACTTAAAATTCCTGCAAAAACAGTTGCTTCATTCAAAGCTGGAAGCAAATTAAAAGAAGCTTTAAACTAATAAGAAATAGCATATAAAAATGCTGTTTTTTTATTGTGATTTTTATTTCTTTGTGGTATGATATGTATAAGATTTAACACACTATTATTTAAAGTAGTTAGTTGATTTTCATAATTTAGAAAAGGTGATTGAAGTTGGAAATAAAAAATAAAAATATGTTTAAAAGCAAAAAAGGAATGATAATTCATTTAGTGTTATTTGTTATAGTCCTTGGAGGATTTATATATTTAGGAACACTTAATTTTGATGAAAATTTAGATCAAAATGAAATCTTTGTAAGTGAATTTAAAAATGTGCCTCTAGATAATGTGTTTGATTATGCTAGTGCTAGAGAAATATATGCAGCTTTAGATGAAACTAATGTAATACTACTTGGTAGTAAACTAAATGATTGGACAGAAGATGTGGCGATACTTTTAAATGAAGTTTGCATTGAAAATGATATCGAAGAAATAATGTATTATGATTTTTTTGATGACAGAAATAAAAATAATGGTAATTATGAACTTGTTGTAGAAAAACTTAGTAATGAACTATATACTCTTGATGATGGAACTAAAGAACTTTTAGCTCCAACAGTAATAATTGTTAAAGACGGAGATATAATTTATTATAATGATGAGACTGGTTATATGAGAGGTGACATCACGCCTGATAAATATTGGTCTGAAAATAAGAAGTATGAATTTAAAGCTAATTTAGAAGCGGCTTTTAAAATTTATTTAGGAGAGTAAAAATGGATACATTTAAAAATAAGGCAGCATTTATTAGTTTCATAATTATATTATTATTATTTTTAGTAGGTGGTTTTTTCTTTATGGACTATTTCATAAATTTAAGTGATAACCCAAAGGAAACAGAATCGCCTTTAATTAATGAGAGTGTTGATTACAGATTAGATAAAACGAAAGATTACATATATTTAAGTGAGACTGATATAGTTATTGCGCACTATGGTATAAGTTTTGCTAAAGTGAATATAAATTTAAGTAGTGCTAAAGATATTGAAACAAGAATAAATAATGAAGTTGCAGCATTTTCAGAAACTGTTGTAATGGCTGATACTGTTGAAATTCCAGAAGGCACAGAGACACTACCAAACACAGAAGGTATATACTCAGTAAGTTACAAAGATTATGAAATAATAGAGTATAGTGATTACGTAACTTTAATAGATAAAAATTATAACTATGATATAGTAAATTTAATAACTGCAACTGGAGTTGAAACAAATATATTTAGTAAAGCTTCAGGAAGTGTAGTTTCAGAAATTCAAATATTAGAAGACTCTGGAAAAACTTTAGAAGATATAAAAAATGCAGTAAGAACTAAACTTACGACACTCAACTTAGATGGTGCCGGAATAGATGTAGATGGAACAATAAATGATTTTGATTACGGAGTGTATTTAAATAGAATAGGAAAACTTGAAGTAATTTATTTAGTTAGGTCGACAAATCAAAATTATTATGATACACTAGTAATTAATTAATGAGGAGATAATTTATATGTATAATGAAGAAGAAAAAATGAAAAAAGCAATTTTAAATATGAAGGATAAACTAATGACTATTAGAGCAGGTAGAGCTAATCCATCACTTTTAAATGGTGTTAATATTGTTTGTTATGGAGCACCAACTCCTATCCAAAGTATTGCAAATATTACAGTGCCTGATGCAAGAAGTATATTTATAAAACCTTTTGATAAAAGTATTTTAAAAGATATTGAAAGAGGAATTATAGAAGCAAATATTGGTATTACACCAAACAATAATGGAGACGCAATTATTTTAACAGTACCTGAACTTACTGAAGATAGAAGACGCGAGTATGTTAAAACTGCTAAATCTATTGGAGAAGAAGGCAAAGTTGCTATTAGAAATGTAAGACAAGAAGTAAAAGATGCAATTTTAAAAGACAAGTATCCAGAAGATGAAGAAAAAAGACTTTTAGAATCATTACAAGATCTTGTGAATAAATATAATAAAACAGTTGAAGAAGAAATTGCAAATAAAGAAAAAGAACTTATGGCTGTATAAGTTCTTTTAATATATGGAGGAAAATATGTTTAAAGATTTAAAAGTAGTATTTATGGGAACACCAGAGTTTGCTATGCCAACACTTAAAATGCTTTATGAAAAAACAAATGTGGTAATGGTAGTAACTCAGCCAGATAAAATAGTAGGTAGAAAAAAAGAACTTAAAGCATCAGCCACTAAAGAGTTTGCTTTATCAAATGGACTTGAAGTATTTCAGCCTACTAAAATAAGAGAAGATTATAAAAAAATAGAAGAAGCAAAACCAGATATAATAGTAACTGCAGCATACGGACAAATAGTTCCAAAAGGAGTTTTAGACATTCCAAGACTTGGTTGTTTAAATATACATGGATCACTCTTACCTAAATATAGGGGAGCAGCACCAATACAGTGGAGTATGTTAAATGGTGATAAAGAGGCTGGAATAACACTTATGTATATGGATGTATCAATGGATACAGGAGACATGATAGATAGTGTAAGTACTGATATACTAGAAACTGACAATGTTAAAATGTTATATGAAAAATTAAGTATTTTAGGAGCAAACCTTTTAGAAGAAAACCTAGAAAGCATAGTTTTAGGTACAAATAATAGAGTTAAACAAAATGAAAGTGATGCAACGTATGCAAGAATGCTAACTAGAGAAGATGAATTAATTGATTTTTCTAAAGATACAAAAACAGTATTTAATCAAATAAGAGGAATGTACCCAAATAGTTATACTGTAGTAAGTGGTGAAATTTTAAAAATTATTGAAGCTAGCTACGAATCTAAAAAAATAGCTAAATCAAGTATTATTGTTGAAGTAAGTAAAGATAAACTTGGAATAAGTACTAAAGATGGTGTTATATATCCTCAAATAGTTAAACCTTTTGGTAAAAAAGAAATGGATATTAAAAGTTACTTAAATGGAGTAGATAAGGATAAACTAAAAAACTTAGAAGTAGGAAAATAATATGGGAAGTATAATTTTAGTAAATGCAATCACAACAATAAGAATAATTGGTATAGTTTTTCTTTATCCAGTTTATTTAAAATATGGAGGATACGATGCAGCTATGTTAACTGCAATATGTTATCTATCAGATGCATTGGACGGTTATTTAGCGAGAAAGTTAAAAGCTACAACATTTTTTGGTAGTTTATATGATACACTTGCAGACAAACTTTTAAACATTGCGTGTTTCTTAATACTACTTGAAATAACATACTTAGCAGTAATACCGCTTATATTTGAAGTACTAATTATAATAATAAATATACTTCGTTATAAAGCTAGTCAAAATGTAAAGGTAAAAAATATAGGAAGAATAAAAATGGTTATTCTAGGAATAACAGTAGTACTTGCATTTTTATTAAGTGATATATATAATTTTGAAAGTATTTACCCATTTATATATTTATTTTCAGTATTAATTATATTTGAAATATTTACATTTATTAGTTATTTAGTACATTTTATAAAAAATCTAAAAGATTTTGAAAAAAACAAAAGTAATATAAGTGAAAGTAAATGGTTTAGTAATGAGTATTATGAAAAAAATAAAAATAGTAACTATAAAAAATTAAAATAGGGAGGTTTTATGGAACTTATAAAAGATTTAATTAAAGAAGAAGGAATAAAAGGAGTAACTAAGTATTATGCTAAGTTATATAGTGAGCATCCAGATAATCTAGATATTTACACAAAGTATATAAGATTATTAAAACTTGATGCTAAAATGTTAGGATTTGTTAAAAGAAGTGTCGAGGAAAAATTTCCTGGCTATTTTAGTGGAAGTTTAGGAGATGTTGAATTATCAGTATTTTTATATGAGCACGAAAGAGCGCTTTTAGTTTATGCTGAAACATGTCTAACTCTAGGTTTTTATGAAGCTGGAGTAAAAGTATTATCAAATCTAAAAGCAATCTCAGTAAAAGCTGAATATGAACTTGCTGAGCATTATGTTTGTAACGAGGAATATGGACAATTTAATGAACAAGGATTTAAATTAGAAACTGATTTATCGTACGTAGCGCATTCTCATTATAATCTTAGAATAGGTAACTATAAAGAAGCAGAAGAGTACGCAGAAGAAGCAACAGCGATGGATCCTAAAAATGTATTGTCTTTATTGTACTACTATATAAAAGTTGATGATATAAAAAATTATAGCGAAGTATTAGAAGACTATACAACATTTTTAAGACCTCATCAATTAAAAGAATTAAGTGACTACTACTGGAAAAGACAAAATGAAAATTTTGATAGATACAATGTTCAAAAAGCGTTTAATAAAGTTATGTCTAAACTAGAATCTGCTAGATATAGTTTTACAAATAGATATTTGTTTGATGATTATGATATATCAAAAGTGTTTACATATTTTCCAGAAATAATAGAAGCACACGGCTTAACACCTTATAAAACAAATACAAAAGATTATTACTTACTTAATCATGATGAAAATATTGGTAGAGTATTAAATAAAGATGTATCTAAGTTATGTGTAGTAACAAAGAGTAACAAGCCAGGTGAAATATTGTTGATGGAACCATCTCTTTCATATAAAAACATTACTTTTACAAACCCAATAAGTAGAATATATACAGCGCTTGGTAGTGATGTATATAGAAAAGTAAAAATAAAAAAGGATTGATAGACAAATCCTTTTTAATTTGATAAAATATATTTGGTGATAAAAATGGATTTTGTATGTAATGACCCAGGAGTTTTACAAGGAATATACGTTGTTAGAGAGTTAATTAAAATAGCATATATAATAGCCCCAATAATATTAGTTGTAAGAATTTCTATAGATGTATTTAAAGAAGTGATAAATAAAGGTGAAGATTTTGGAAAAACAATTAAAGGTATGGTACTAAGATTTATTGCACTTGCCATAATGATATTATTTATTCCTTTATATAATGGAATTTTAGAGTTTGCTAGCATAGGAGATGAAGCGTACACAGATTGCTTCACTAATTCTAATCCTGAAACAATAGCAGCACTTAGTTCTTCAGCGAGTATTTTGGATGCATTAACAGCAGTTTCGTACACAGAAGCGAGCTTGTCAAGACAAGATTATGAAGAGGCAAATCTAATTGTAGAACGTCTTGCAGACACTCCAAGTAAAGAAGAACTAAGAGCAAGGCTTGATAAAGCACTTGTGCAAATAGAGAGAATTGAAAATATGGAAGATTACTATTATATAGTGCCTTCAACAAGCGTTACTGCAGAGTATGGCGATATAAGTCCAAGTATGAGTACTTCAGCTCAAAGAGATCCGATGCAAACTGTAAGATATTATTCATCAATTGTAAGTGAATCAAATTTTACATATATGTCAGATGAAAATGGAAAAGATTTGGGAATTTGGCCTAAAAATTATAACGAAATACCAACTGGTTTATCCTCAGTTAAAACTTATCCAAAAAGCACAAGTTTTGGTGGCACAACTTTTTCTAGTAATACAGTAGGAGATTTTATTTGGCCACTTACTCCAGTAGACGGAGTTTATAATTTTGTATATGAACATGGAAGTCTTGATATTATGGCCCCATTTGGATCTCCTGTATATTCTCCAGTAAGTGGAACTCTTGTATACTCTGAGTATGGTCATACAGGAAACACAGGATTTGAAGAAACGCCATATTCAATAAAAATAACTCTTGATGAGGCAATTACTATTGGTGGAAGTACAATTCAAAATGTATTTATGACACACTTCTCTGGTTTAGTATATAACTGTAGCTCGGTAGAAAATTGTAATAGAACAATACAAAAAGGAGAACTTATTGGTTTTGTTGGAAATGCAGCAGGTACAGCAGAATCACTTGGTTGGGCTCCTCATTTACATATTACAGTTTGTTTAAATAGTGGATGTGGAACAGGAATAACAACAAGTATTATAGAAGATGCATTTGAAATTAGTAGTGGAACTGCAAGGAAGGCTGGTGAATAATGAAAAAATATATTATTATAATAGGGATTTTTCTGTCATTAATAATAATAGTATTCGTTGCTAATGCCTTTAGAAAAGATGAAGTAACTAATAAAGAAATAGCTGATACAGTTGTAAGTTTTTTTACAAGTAGCAGTTTTGATGAAGAGTTATATAACGATACCGAAAAAGAAGCGTTAAATACTTATCTAAGTACATTAACTCATGAAAACGAGGAAATAAATATAAGTGAATTTATTGTAAAAAATAAAATATATGAAACAACAGAACCTAATAGTAGTAATATCTATAAAAAAGATGGAGAGTGCTACATATACTATAATGAATTGAGTTTTGCATTTGAAGAAGATGAAGGAAATGATAATGAGATAGCTCACGAAGATTCAGGAGACGCAATTGATACACTAGTTTGTGATGGTTATAAAGTAGACATTTTAGAAGAATATTTTAATCCAAGTTATGAAGAAACTAAAAATGACCCAAAACATAGTTATGTTTATATGGCAATGAAAACTAGTGGGTCAGTTGAAAAATTCTACTACGCATCAACATATACAAATTATTATATTGAAGTAAATTTATATACAAAAAGCAGTGATGTATATAATATAGAAGTAAAAGAAGTTACATTAGATGAAATACCAAAAGAAGAATAACGCAATTAAGCGTTTTTTCTTTACTTATAAGCAATAATTTATTAATATAGTAATACATTACGGAGGGGTTTATGAACGGATACGAATTTTTAAATATTATTTATAAAGATTTATACTTGCTTTATAATGGGAATTTATCATTAACTCCACCAGAAAAAATAAGGAAATATTTAGAAAAATTACAAAGAGTTGTTAGTAAAACTATTGAAACTGATAGAAAAGAAAAAATCAAAAACTTACTAATTGATAGATATGTAATGAGAGATATTCCTGAAGAATACTTTAAAAAAAGAGAAAAACTACTTCTTGCTAGAGGAGACTCAGACGAATATTGTTATTTTGAAAGATTACAAGACAGAATTAACGTAATAATGGATCAAGAAGAATCATTAAGAAAGTTTATAGATTTTTTCTTAAGTACAGAAATGCAAAAATATCCAGATTGGCTATTGTACTGGGCATTTGTAGGTATAACATCAATTGGCTCATATGATGGAAAAAATAATAAATTTACAAGAAGAACAACGAAAACCACGAATCCTTTTGTTGAGTTTGATAGGGACGTAATCAAAGCCGTAATTAATTTAATGCAAGAATATGCGGAAGGAAAATTTACCGGAAATGATACAGAAGCTTTATTACTTCTTCAAAATGGTAGTTTTAGAAAGTTATATGAATTTTGTTATAAAAACATAATGTATCATAGAAGTTTTGATTTATATGAAAGAAACGTCTATAAACCGAATGGAAAATGGATGTTATATGAAGGTGCAGATGATGTAGATTTTTTAATGCAAGATTTAGAAGGTAAAGGAACTAACTGGTGTGTTCTTAATAAAAATATGGCAGCAAACATCTTAAAAGAAGGTCAGTTCTATGTATATTATGCTAAAGATGTAAAAAAATATTTTAGTCTTCCAAAAATTTCAATAAGAGTAGTAAATAACTGCATTGTTGAAGTTAGAGGTACAACAGGAAACCAAGAAGTAGCAGAAGAATTCTTAGATACTTTAAATTTTAAATTAAGAGATTTTAAAAATTACAGTGAATATTCTATGTATTTTCATGATAAAAGTATAATTGATAAAATATATGAAAAACATTTAAATAAAGAAGACTTAGATAAAGAAGAGATTCGGTTTCTGCACGAAGTCAGAAGAAAACTAAAGTTTATAAATGGAAAACCAGATGAAAGAGTTTATGAAATTATTAAGGATAGAGACTCTAAAAAAGATTTAGCATATGCGTTATCATGTACAGAAGATGAAATAACTTTTAATGAAGAAGAACTTTTAAGTGGTAAAAAAATAAAATTTTTCAAAACATACGGATGGCCTATTAAAGTATCAGCTGGATTTATTGCACCATATTACTTTCATGGAAACTTAATATACGATGAAAATGTTGACTATAAAACAGTAACGTTTCCAAAAGTAATAGTAGGAGATTTAACATTAAATTTAAATAAGTCATTTAAAGACTTTCTTCTGCCTGAAGAGATCAGTGGAAAATTAATATTAATTGGCGCAAAAATAGAAAATGAAATTGAAATACTAAGAGATTATAATAGTGTTGAGTTTAAAAACTGTAACTTCGAAAGTGAACTAGACCTTTCTATATATAATGATATAAATTTCACTTTTGATAATGTTAGTTGCAAAGAGAAAATAAAACTTAATTACGCTATGGAAAGTGCCCTTGAATTTAAAAATATATCAGATATGAGCATTTTTGAGTTACCAAAATACGTAGAAAACGAAATGATATTTAAAGATGAAAATAATTTAAAAGATTTTCCATTACCAACTGAAACAAGGGATTTATATTTTTCTAAAATTAAATACGATAATAAACTAGTGTTTCCCGAAGATTATAAAGGTAATATTACATTTAATAATAAAGTAGATTTAAAAAATATTGTATTTCCTAAAATACTAAGAGGTTCGCTTAGTATAACTTATCCAAACGATTTTGAAGGCGTAATTTTACCAGAAATAATAGAACAAGAATTAAGAATCGAATATCCACAAAACTTAGAAAAAGGAACATTAACAAAAGAAGTGCATGGCGGTATCAAAATATCAGGTATCAAAAGTTTAAGTAATATAACAGTCCCAATTGGAACTAATTATTTTTATAGTTTTCCTGATTTAGAAGAACTTAATGATTTTACATTTCACAAAAGTTTCAAAGGATACATAAATCTTGAAAATGTTAAAGTTATAAATAATATAACATTACCACAGAAATTAGGTGGATATTTAAAATTAAATAAAATAAAGACTCTTAAGTATTATAACCTTCCTATTGATATAAACGGTTCTTTGTATTTAAATAGTGTTGAATACTTAGAAGATAACTCGTTACCTGAAAAACTAAATGGAAGTTTATTTTTAACAAATATCAAAAATATAGATAACATTCCATTACCTAGTGGAATATGTTACTATTTAGATCTAAGTAGTCTAACAGAAACAAAATATTTAAAAATACCTGATGATTTTACTGGAATATGTTATTTAAGTAGTTTAAAAAGTGCATCAAATTTAGAAGTGTCTTCTAGATTTAAAGGTGGGCTATATATGAAAAGATGTATAGATATAGAAAATTTCAAAATGCCTAACGAAGTATGGGGAGACTTAATTTTAAGTTCACTAGAACATGGTAATAATAAAAGAATGCCAAAGTTTATAGATGGAATACTTGATATAAATATGCTCAGTAGCTTAAGTGAGTTTGTTTGGCCAGAAGATTTTAAGTTTACTAATTGTGTTAAATACAAAGATAAATATTATTATTCAGTAGAAGAGTTTAAAAACTTAATTGCAAGTGAAAAAAATAATTTACAATTAGTTCTGTAAATAGTATAATATTACGGGGAGTATCAAATGAAAGTAGCAGTATTAAGTGATATACATTCTAATTATTTCATGCTTGAAAAAATAATAAAAAAATTACTAAATGAAGGAATTGAACATTTTATTTTTGCAGGAGATATGATTACAGATGGATATCAAGATAATGAAGTAATAAATTTAATAAAATGGTTAAAGGAAAGTGGCTTATCTACTTATGTAGTAGCTGGAAATAGGGAAAGATATATAAGTTTGTATGAAGAAGGTAAACTACAACATTTAAAAGATACAAAGTCAGTAGACACCACCTATAGAAATATAGTAAATGGTAATAACTATGATTATATAAAATCATTACCTGATCAGTTAAGTTTTAAAATTGATGATATATCTTTTTTAGTAGATCATCATAATCCTCTCGGTAGTAAACAAAGTATTTGGCCAGAGGACTATATTTTAAGACAAAGTATAAGTACAAGTTTATCAAATGATGTATTTATTACAGGGCACACACACAGTGCTTTTAGTGATAAAATAAATGGAAAATACTTTGTGAACCCAGGATCGTTTGGTGTAAGTAACGGTTTACCAATGGCGATAGATTATATGGTAATGCATATTTGCACATCAAAACGTATTGACATTGAGCATAGAATGCAAAGTTATGATTTAGCAGATTATGTAAAAGAGTTTATAAAATCAGAGTACTATGATATAAATCCAGAATGGTCACTACTAAATTTTAATTCAAGAGCAGCAGGATATTCTTATTTTACCGACTTCATAGAATTCACTAATAGGAATCCGCACTTAAGTTACGAAGAAGCATTTAAAATATACTTTAAAGAAACTAGTTTATGTAATAGCGAAGAATTTTTAAATAGAACATTTTATGAAAAAATAAGGAAAACTAATGTGAGTTAGTTTTTTTTGTGAATGTTTTGTGAAATTAGCAGTTATATATTGACAAGTGCTAAGCATACTATTATAATAGATTTAGCACTTAAGAAGTGTTGAGTGCTAAAGGTGGTGAAACACATGGATAAAAGAAGTGAAGAACTTTTAAAGGAGATTGTTGAGATATATATTAAGACAGTTAAACCAGTAGGAAGTAAATCTCTTTGTACAAAACTAGGACTATCATCAGCGACTATTCGTAATGAAATGAAAGTTTTAGAAAATTTAGGATACATAGAAAAGAATCATATTTCTTCAGGTAGAATACCTTCGGAAAGAGGTTACAGATACTATGTTGAAAACCTAATGGTACCAGAAGATTTAACTGGGAAAGATGTTTTAAAATTACAAAAAATATTTTCGAACAACGATCTAGTTATAAGTGATACAATTACTCAGTGTATGGAAATAATTAGCGACTTAACTAATTATGCAAGTGTAGTACTTGGTAAAACAGCTGGTGATAATTTACTTCAAAAAGTTGATATTATTGCGCTTGATGAGACGCATATAGTAGCGCTAGTATGTACGGATAAAGGAATAGTTGAAAATAAGAAGTTCAGCTTACCAGAAGGTGCGTTTATAAGTGAAATTATAAAAGCTAGTGAAATTATAAATAAACTCTTAATAGGAACTCCGATTAGTAGTGTGAGTGAAAGACTAGAGTTTGAAATAAAACCGATCATTATGAAAGAAATAAATCAGTATGAAGCAGTATATGGAATATTTTATAAGGCTTTTAATGATTTTGTTAATAGTAATTCAAGTATTCATGTGGCAGGTAAGTCTAAAATTATTAGTCAACCTGAATACCAAAGTATAGATGAAATAAAAGAAATATCTACGAAACTTGAAAATGTAAGTGAACTAAAAAAACTTACAGATAAATCTAGTACTGAAGATATTAAAATATTCATCGGAGAAGAAAATAAACTTGATCCAAATCTTACTGTTGTTAAGAAAAAATATAAAGCAGGTGGGGAAGAAGGAACTATTGCAGTTATTGGACCTAAAAGAATGGATTATAAAAAAATAGTAAGTTTACTAAAATATGTAGACGATAATCTAGACGGGAAGGAAGATTAAAAGTTGGAAAAAGAAGAAACTTTAAAAGAAGTTAAAAAAGAAGAAAAAGTAAAAGCAAAAAAAAGCAAAAATGCTGATTTTGAAAAACTTCAAAATGAATATAATCTTTTAAACGATAAGTTTTTAAGAACCTTTGCAGAAATGCAAAATGTAAAAAGAAGAAGTGAAGAAGAAATATCTAGAGTTAGAAGATATGAAGCCGAAGGTTTTATTGTTAAACTATTAGATATAGTGGATGACTTCGAAAGAGCTATAAGTGTTAAAAGTGATAATCTTGATACAAAAAAATTCATGGATGGATTTGAAATGATATATGCTGCATTAATTGGTATAATTCATGCTCAAGGCGTAACTGAAATTATTTGTTTAGATGAAGAATTTAACCCAGAAATAGCGCAGGCTGTTTTAACTGAAAAGTTAGAAGATAAAAAAGAAGGTATAGTTATAGATGTTCTTCAAAAAGGATATATTTATAACGGAAAAGTAATTAGACCAGCAATGGTTAAAGTAAGTGAATAACTATGATAGTAAGTAAAAATAATCTTGAACCTATATATGATACTATTGAGGTAGATGATAATATTTATCCAATTTTAGATGTTCTTTGGAAAAGTGGTTATCAAACTAAATTTAGTTGTGCAGGTCATGATAGATTTAATAAGGCATATACAATTAAATTAACTTTAGAAGAATATGAAAGATATAAAAATGAAGCAAACATTATATTAGTTAGTAGTGATTCTGAGTTTAAAATAGTACTAGTAATGCAGTTTATGACTGAAATATATATTATGTTTGAAGAAGATTATAGTTTTGGTGACTTACCAGAAGGATTTGAACTTAAACAAGTTGAATTAATAGGTTGTGATAAAAAATATACTAAAATAAGCAAAACTTTTGATTATAACAACACAAGTGATGAAGAAACTAGGTTAAGTATTATTAAGGCAAGAGAAAACTTACTTACATGGGCAAAAAAGTTGCCAAAAATAAATGAAAATGAAAGAAAGAGGAATATAAAATATGAGTAAAATTATAGGAATAGACTTAGGTACAACTAACTCTTGTGTTAGTGTACGTGAAGGTAGCGATACAGTAGTTATCGCAAACGCTGAAGGAAATAGAACAACTCCATCAGTAGTAGGATTTAAAGGTGATGATGTTTTAATAGGGGAAACTGCTAAACGTCAAGCTGTAACAAATGTTAAAGGAACAGTGTCTTCAATTAAAAGACATATGGGTACTGATTACAAAGTTGAAATTAATGGTAAAAAATATACACCACAAGAAATTAGTGCAAAAATACTTTCAAAACTTAAAGCAGATGCAGAGGCTTATTTAGGAGAAAAAGTAACTAAAGCTGTAATTACAGTTCCAGCATACTTTAACGATGCTGAACGTCAAGCTACAAAAGATGCTGGTAAAATTGCTGGTCTTGAAGTTGAAAGAATTATAAATGAGCCAACTGCAGCAGCGCTTGCATATGGACTTGATAAGCAAAATGAAAATCAAACAGTTCTTGTATACGATTTAGGAGGAGGAACGTTTGACGTATCTATTCTAGATTTAGGAGACGGAATTGTAGAAGTTAAATCAACAAGTGGTAATAACAAACTTGGTGGAGATGACTTTGATAATAAAGTAAGTGATTACTTAGTAGAAGAATTCAAAAAAGAACATGGAACAGACCTTAGTAAAGACGCTATGGCAATGCAAAGAATTAAAGATGCTGCTGAAAAAGCTAAAAAAGAGTTATCTAGTACAACTTCAACACAAATTAGTTTACCATTCTTAACTCAAGTTGATGGAGCTCCAGTTCATATGGATATCAATTTAACTAAAGCTAAGTTTGAAAGTTTATGTAAAGATTTATTTGATAAAACTTTAGAACCTGTTAAACAAGCACTTAAAGATGCTAAAATGGACAAAAAAGATATTGATAAAGTTATCTTAGTAGGTGGATCTACGAGAATACCTTACGTTCAAGAACTTGTTAAAAAAGAACTTGGACAAGAACCTTCTAAAGGAGTTAACCCTGATGAAGTAGTTGCTATGGGTGCTGCTATTCAAGGTGGAGTATTAACTGGTGAAGTTGATGATATCGTACTTTTAGATGTTACTCCTTTATCACTTGGACTTGAAACACTTGGTAACGTTATGACAGTTTTAATACCTAGAAATACAACTATACCAACAAGTAAAAGTCAAGTATTCTCAACAGCAGTTGATAATCAACCAGCAGTAGACATACATGTACTTCAAGGTGAAAGACCAATGGCTGCTGATAATAAAACACTTGGTAATTTCCAATTGTCTAATATCTTACCAGCTAGACGTGGAGTACCACAAATCGAAGTTACATTTGATATTGATGCTAATGGTATCGTTAATGTTAGAGCTAAAGATTTAGGAACTAATAAAGAACAATCAATTACAATTACAGCTTCAACTAATTTAAGTGAAGAAGAAATTGAAACTATGATGAAAGAAGCTGAAGCTAATAAAGAAGCTGATGAAGCTAAAAAGAAAAATGCTGAAGTAAGAAACGAAGCTGATAGTGCTGTATTTACTACTGAAAAAGCTCTAGAAGATTTAGAAGGTAAAATTAGTGAAGAAGAAAAAACAAGTGCTACAGAAAAAATAGAAGAAGTTAAAAAAGCTTTAGAAGGTGAAGATTATGAATTAATTAAAACTAAAGCTGAGGAACTTAATAAACTTGCTATGGATTTAGCTGCTAAAGTTTATGAAGAAGCTGCAAAAAACGCTGCTCCTAGTGAAGATGATGCTGCGTCTGAAGAAGTAAAGACTGATGATGGTGTAGAAGAAGCTAAATTTGAAGAAAAATAATAAAAGGTTCTTTTTATAAGAACCTTTCTACGGTGAAAGGGATTACAATGGAAAAACAAGTTGCAGATTTAAGTAAGCTTTTTGAAAGCGAAAAAGAATTTTTAGTGGAGTGCGCTAGAGTAAGTAAGTATATGGAAAAAATCAAAAGATATAAAAATCATATACTTGATAGTGACGAAAAACTTTATGATGTATTAAAGTTAGATGAAACAATAAGTATTTATCTTGAAAAACTTTATGTTTACAGTAAATTTTTAAGTGATTTAAACTTAACAAGTTCAGCATCTAGTAAAAATTTTGCTAAAGTTGTATCTTTATATGTTAAATATGCATCTCTTGCTTCATTTTTAATCCCTGAGCTATTAGAAAGTGATTATAAATTCGTTAAAAATTATATAGATTCAAACGAAAATTTGAAAGTATATGAAAAGAGTCTTAAAAACATTTACTTAAACAAAAGGCATACTTTAAGTAGTGAATGCGAAAATATTTTAGCTATATTTTCAGATAGTAGCAAAAGATACGTTGATGCATTTACTAACTTACTTCATGTTGAAACAAATTTTGGAGAAGTAAATGGAGAAGAGTTAACAATTAATAACTACGAACTTTTTATGCTTAATAATGATAGAGATATTAGAAAAAAAGCGTTTGTAACAATGTATGAAACTTTAGAAAAAGTATCAGCTACAAGTGCTAGTTTACTAGATGGGATTATTTCTCATAATAATAAAGTTAGTAGTGTTAAAAAATATAAAAATGCTTTAGAAATGACACTTGATAAAAATAATTTAGAATACGGTGTTTACGATTCGTTAATTAAAAACATAAAACTTAATTTACCTACATTCGATAAATATTGGAATCTTAGAAGTAAATTAATGGGAATAAAAGATTTAAAATTATATGATACTAGTGCACCTCTAACTAATGTAAATGAAAAAGAATATACATTTGCAGAAGCAAGGGATTTAGTACTTGCAACATTTTTAAACTTTGGCGGAGAATATAGTGCCAAAGCTAATAAAATATTTAGTGAAAATAGAATAGATGCATTTCCTAAAAATAATAAAAAGGAAATTGCGTACACAACAAGCATTTATAGTGATAAATCTTATGTGTTTTTAAATTATAAAAATACTCTTAAAGACTTATCTACACTTGCTCATGAAATTGGTCATGCAGTACATTTTGATTATTCGAAAGAAAACAACGAATTTGTAAATTATGAACCATCTATATTTGTTTTAGAAGTAGCAAGTCAAGTAAATGAGTTACTCTTAAATAAATATATGCATAAACTAGCTAAAAGCAAAGAAGAAAAATTAACACTTTTAGAAGACAGATTAAAAGACTTTGAATTTGTAATAAGAAAAGCAACTATGTTTGCTGAGTTTGAAAAAATAATTCATGAAACTAATGCATCAGGTGTAATGCTTACTTCTGAATATTTAGATAATGAATACACTAAACTTTTAAAAAAATATTACAAAGATAATATTGATGGCTTAGAAATGGCTAAAAAAGAGTGGATAAGAATGAGTGGGATGCTAGGTAAATATTATATTTATCAGTATGCAACAGGTTATATTGCTGCTCTTATTATTGCAGAAGACATTTGGAATAAAAATGATGGAGCAATTGATAATTATATTAAATTCTTAAAACTTGGAAAAACAGTTAATCCAATAAAAGCTTTAAAATCAGTTGATGTTGATATACTTAATGCAAGATCATATAAAAGAGCATTTAGAATATTTGAAAGAACAATAGATGATTTTGAAGAATTATACTATAGTAAGGAAGAAAATTAAAAATGAATAAAAAAGATTATTATAAAACTTTAGGGGTAGAAAAAACTGCTAGTGATGCCGAAATAAAATCAGCGTTTAGAAAACTTGCTAAAGAATATCATCCTGATAAAAATAAAGAAGCAGGAGCAGAAGCTAAATTCAAAGAAATTGGTGAAGCGTACGCAGTATTATCAGATGAAACTAAAAGAAGAAATTATGACCAATTTGGTACAGCGGATGGACCAGGTGGATTTGGCGCAGGGCACGGAGGATTTGATCCAGGAGATATAGATTTAGATTCAATTCTAAGAGATTTCTTTGGCGGTGGTTTCTCTGGAGGTTTCGGTGGTTTTGGTGGCAGAAGTGCCGGCGGAGCAAGACGCGGAGCTGATATGAGAATCGCTATTGATTTAACTTTTGAAGAAGCAATATTTGGTTGTGAAAAAGATGTTAAATTAGATCTTGAAGACGACTGTGAAAACTGCAGTGGAAAAGGTGGCTTTGGTGAAAGTACATGTTCTACTTGCGGAGGTCATGGTAAAGTTATCCAGGAGCAAGCTACTCTTTTTGGAATGATGCAAACACAAAAAACTTGTCCTACTTGTAAAGGAAAAGGTAAATCATACGAAACTAAATGTAATTCATGTAAGGGAACTGGTAGAGTATCTAAAAATAAAACGGTAACAATAACAGTGCCTGAAGGAATTGATAATGGTCACGAACTTAGAATGAGTGGAAAAGGACAAAAGGGACACCAAGGTGGACCTGCTGGAGATATCTACTTACAGTTTAGAGTAAAAGGTCATCCTCTTTTTGAAAGGGAAGGAGACGACATTTATCTTGAAGTACCAATTACAGTAGCAGAAGCTGCGCTTGGTGTTAAAAAAGAAATTCCAACACCACACGGAAATGTTTATTTAGACATAGATGCTGGAACACAAAATTATACAAAACTAAAACTTAAAGGAAAAGGCGTTAAAAATGTAAGGTCATCTCACAAAGGAGATATGTACGCAGTTATTAATGTTATAATTCCTGAAAAATTAAGTAGAAAACAAAAAGATTTATTTAAAGATTTAATGAAAACAGATTTAGACAATGATAATGCATTTAAACTTTTTAATAAATATTTATAACAAGATGTAAGTCTTGTTTTTTTATTGACTTTACCGTAAACTCAAAGTATACTTATAATATGAGAAAAAGATTTAAAATACCACTTACGTTTATTGGTACACTGCTAATGATGTGCATTGGTCTTTTTGTGGTTTATTATATATATTTAGAGGTACTAACTCCAGGAAGTATCGAAGTTGATGCTCCTTTATCAATAAATTATGTTGATAGTAAAGAGTTTAGTGATAAAAATTATGAAGATATAAGGTTTGATGTAACAAATAATGGAACAGTTGCAGAATACTTTTATGTATCTTTAAATCAAGTTGAAACAAACTATGACGCAGAGTTCATTCTTACATCAAATAAAGAATACTCTCTTGAAGGACTTGTTAAAAATGAACAAATAACAGATTTCATACTAATAGAGCCGGGTGACACACATGAATTTACTTTAAATGTAAGATATGAAAATGGAAAAATATTAAGTGGTGAAATTGTAGTAATTAAAGAAGTTTTAAACAATACATTTAATGAAATAATAATTTCAAATAACACAGTTATCGATACTCCTTTAACAAGTGTAGCTAAAGAAGTTGCAACAACAGATGAGGGATTAATTAAAGAAGCAGTAGAAGGTGGTTATACTTATTATTTTAGAGGTGCTGTTACGAGTAATTATGTTAGTTTTGCAGATCTTTTATGGAGAGTAGTAAGAATAAATAGTGATGGATCAGTCAAACTAGTTTTAAATACTGAAATTGAAACTCTTTATCCATATTATAATGATTCATCTGGTTATGAATTTAAATTATCAGGAGCAAAAATAGAACTTGAAAAATGGTATGAAACATATTTAGAATATTATTCTGATTTTATATCAAATCAAAATTTTTGTAATGATAACTCAGTAGTAAATTCAGATAATTTAACACTAGCTGCATATAATAGAGCAAATGTAGATATGGTTGCATCATATAACTGTTTAGGAGAAGAAATAAATACAAAAATTGGTTTACTTACAATAGATGAAGCACTTTATGCAGGATTATCTATAATCGGAGGAAATGCCCTTACATATTTATCAAATGAAAATATACAAGATGACTACTTTTTAATGAGTGGTTCTTCAATGACAGAATTTCAGTATAGTCCATTTATAATAACTAGCACGGGAGAAATAAGTGAAAGTGTAGGAACGTCTTTAAACGGTATAAGACCAGTAATAAATATTTCGAAAAATGTAAGTATCGAAGGAAATGGAACTTTTGATGATCCTTATACAGTGTTGACTAATTAAATAGTAAAAAGTTTACAATGTGGTTTGTAAACTTTTTACATAATACTTACTTTTTTTTTCTTTTTGTAGTACAATAAAGAGGTAGGTGAGAAAATGGGCATATTTAAAGATATATCTAGTTTCATGGAAACATTAACATTTATAGATTACGCTTTCTTTTTTGCAATTATTGTGTTGCTCATTTTAATCGTAACTTTAATGTACTTTATTAAATTAAATGAAGAAGTTCTTAAAAAAGCTGATGAACCAGTAAGAGTAAAAAGTGAGCTTGAACTTATAAATGAAGCAATTAAAAAAGATGTTGAAAAAGAAAATGTAAGATTTACTACATTTGAAAAAGAACAAGAAGATAAAGCAATTATTAGTTATGATGAACTAGTAAAGAAAAGTAAAACATATGATATTAATTATTTAGAAGAAAAAAAATTAGATGACGTTATAGTAAAACAAGTTAATCTAGATAATATGCTTTCTAAAAAAGAAATTAAACCAACAATAGAAAACGTAAGGGTAATTAGTTATCATAAAGAAGAAGAGTTTTTAAAAGCTCTTAAAAATTTAAAATCTATATTAAGCTAGGGGGAAAATTATGAAGTTTTATATAGAAACTATTGGTTGTAAAGTAAACCTTTATGAATCACAGTTTATTAGAGAATCCCTTTTAAAAGAGGATTTTTTTGAAGTTAAAGAAATAAATAAGGCAGACGTAGTAATACTTAATACTTGTAGTGTAACAAACACAAGTGATAATAAATGTTTGAAAACTGCTAGGAAAATAAAAAGAGAAAATGCAAAAGCGTTATTTATAGTATGCGGATGCAGTACGCAAAATAATAAAGATGAATATGAAAAAATGAATATAGATATTATACTTGGTACAAAAGATAAATCGATTATACCTGAGCTAATTAAAGAATATAAAAAAGATAATAAGCATTTAATAAATATCTGTAATCCAAGTGAGTTTTCTTTTGAAAATATGTTTATCGAAGACTTTAGTCAAGTAAGAGCATACATCAAAATTCAAGATGGCTGTGAAAACTATTGTTCTTACTGCGTTATTCCGTACGTAAGAGGTAAAGTTAGATTTAAAGAGTTTGATGAAGTAATTAAAGAAGCTACAAATCTTGCATCAAAAGGCTTTAAAGAAATAGTTTTAACTGGAATACATACTGGTTCATACCCAAATTTAGTTTCATTAATAAATGAAATTAGCAAAATAGAAAGTATAAAAAGAGTAAGAATATCTAGTATAGAAATTACTGAACTTAAAGAAGACTTTATTACTCTTTTAAAAAATAATGATATAGTATGTGATCACATGCATATCCCACTTCAAGCAGGTAGTGATAAAATACTTAAAAGAATGAATAGAAAATATAATTTAGAATTCTACGAAAATAAAATAAATGAAATCAGAAGTGTTAGACCAAATATAAATATATCAACGGATGTAATAGTAGGTCATCCATATGAAACTGAAGAAGACTTTATTGATACGATGGATTTTTGTGAAAAAATAAAGTTTTCTAAAATACATGTTTTTCCGTATTCCGATAGAAATGGAACAATAGCTAGTAAAATGGATGAACATGTAAATCAAACAGATATAAAAAGTAGAAGTAAAAAACTTATAGAACTATCAAATGAACTTGAAATTTTATACTCAAATAAATTTATAGGAGAAGAATTAAAAGTTCTAATCGAGGAAGAAAAAGAAAATTACTCAAGTGGACACACAAGTAATTTTTTGAAAATAAAATGTTCTAAAGAATACAAAAGAAATGAAATTCAAAAAATAGTTGTAACAAAAGAAAACATTATGATATAATATTTCTCACTAAAAGGAGAATGTATGGAAGAAGAAATAGAAAATAAAAAAATTGAATTACTTAATTTAGAAAAACTAATAGAAAGAAACAAAAAAATCTGTAAATCACTTACAATAGCAAGTACAGTTGTAGGTGTATTATTTGGGGCACTCGGAACTTATGCATCTCTATACTTTAGTACTAAAGAAAACCCTGAAACAAAACATGGGAAGTTACCATTTGTTAGGGAAGAAATAACAGTAGGTGGGTTTTATAAAACTACTCATGAACCAAATAAAGAACCAATTACAGAATACTATGATTTTGAAAGTAATACACTAACTACAGAAGACGGTTATATAGTTGAACCTTGGAGTGCAACACTTGATGGTGGATATGAAAGAACAGTTGTGCCTTTCAAAGTGAAAAACGAAGAGTTATTTGAACAAAAGATTGATTTAGCAGTACTAAATAACGATGTTACAATGCTATTAAACGCAATAGAACAATTAGATAGTGAGTACGAACTTATATATGGTATTGATATGACGAGTGAAAATAGCAACGGCTCATTTATGTACTATGAAACAGGTTTTAATGCAGAAAAAGTAAGAACTATTTTAGAAACTTCTGCAGTAAATAATTCGATTACAACTATATACGCTTTATTTAGTACATTAGTAGGGTATGCAGCTTATAAATTAAGTAGATACGCTCAAAAAGGTGCTAGAGAAGAAATATCTTATTTAATAAATGAAAGTGAAAGATTAAATAAAAAAATAGAAGAACTAGTTAAAGAGTCAGAAAAACCAGTACAAAGAAAAAGAGATATTGATATCGAAGTATAAGAAAAATTAACTTTTTCTTTTTTTATGAACTAATGTTTGATATAATTAGAAAGAAGGTGATTAGATGGCTAAACTAACTGGTAAAATTAAAAATATTATTTATCAAAATGAAGATAACGGGTATACAGTAGCTCTTTTTAGAGTAAAAACAAGTGACGTTCCTAATATAGAAAATACCACGATACAAATTGTAGGTAACTTTTTTGATTTGAAATATGATGTTTTAATGGAACTATCTGGTGACTATGTACTAAATCCTAAATACAAAAGATACCAACTTAATACAACTAATTATTGTATGGTTATGCCATCTACAGAAGATAAAATATTAGAATTTCTAAAAAGCTCTTTCGTTAGTGGATGCGGAGTTAAAACTGCTGAAGCAATAGTGGAAATGTATGGAAAAGATTCCCTAATTAAAATAAAAGAATATGAAAATATTTTAAAAATACCTGGAATGACGGAAAAAAAAGCACAAAAAATACATGACTCAGTTATTAGTTATGATAAAACAAGTGATTTAATAATAAAATTAGAAGGAATTGGTTTTTCGGTAGAAGAATCAGCTAAAATAATAAATAAATTTAAAGATAAAACAGAAAAAGTAATTGAAAGTGATTTTTACAGATTAAAAGAAGTTATAGATTTCAAAAAATTAGATCATTTATTTCAGTGTAAAAACGACCCATCATCAGAGACTAGAGTTTATCACTGTGCTTTAGAAGCTATGGAAAACATAAGTTTTAGTGAAGGTCACACATACTATGATAAAGAGTTAATTATAAAATATTTATCTTCTTTATATAATGTAAATATTTCTAGTGAAAAGTTCGAAACTGTTTTAGATAGTCTAAAAAAAGATGGTCATATAATTATAATTGATGACAAAGTATATTTAAATGAATATTATGAAGCAGAAAAAGCAGTAGCAGACAACTTGAAATTTTTATGTCAAAACAATGTAGCAAAAATAAAAGACTTCGAAGAAAAAATAAAAAATCTAGAAGAAAAACTAAAAATAGACTATGACAAAACACAAGAAAGTGCTATTAAAAAAGCTCTTTCTAATAATGTTACTATAATATCAGGGGGGCCAGGTACTGGTAAGACTACGATACTTAATGCGATACTTAAGATGCACCTAGAAGAAACTAAGTATGGGCCCTCGGATATAGCATCTAATATAGCGCTTATTGCGCCTACTGGAAGAGCAAGCAAAAAAATGAGTATGGCAACTGGTTTATCTGCATGTACAATACATAGATATTTAAAATGGCATAAAGAGTCTGATTCATTTGAATTTGATGAATTTAATCATACAAGTCATAAATTTGTAGTAGTAGATGAAGCATCAATGATTGATGTTAAACTTTTTTCAAGTTTACTTAAAGCCCTTAGAAAAGATGCTCAGCTTATTTTAGTAGGAGATGCTTTTCAGCTTCCATCAGTAAGTGCAGGTCAAGTATTAAATAACTTAATAGAAAGTGATTTATTTAACTTTATATCACTTACTAAAATATACAGACAAAGTGATAATTCTTTTATACCATATTTAGCAAAAGAAATAAAAAATGGAGAACTTGAAGAGGATTTTCTTAGTAAAAAAGATGATTATAATTTTATAAACTGTGATAGCGATCAGCTTCATAGTGTCTTAAAAGATGTTATAACAAGAGCAAAAGAAAAAGGTTTAAATGAAGAAAATATGCAAGTGCTTGCACCTATGTACAAAGGTCAAAATGGAATAGATAACTTAAATATAATTTTAAGAGAAATATACAACCCAAGAAACTTTGATAATAAAGAAATAGTATATAACGATATTACTTATAGAGAAGGTGATAAAGTACTTCAGCTTGTAAATGATCCAGATAATAATGTATTTAACGGAGATATTGGTTACATTACTGATATAACTAGTGGAGCTAAACAAATGATTACTATAGCATTTGATGAAGGTAGTGTTCATATTGAAAAGAAAAACTTAAAAAATATTAAACATGCATACGCAATAACTATTCATAAATCACAAGGTAGTGAATTTGAGCACGTAATAATGCCAGTATCAAGAGAGTATTATATGATGATGTTTAATAAACTTCTTTATACAGGTGTATCTCGTGCTAAAAAGACATTAATACTACTCGGAGATCCAAATGTATTTGCTAAAGGTGTTATGAATAATCGTAGTGATTTTAGAAATTCAACTTTAAAAGAACAACTACAAAGTATAATAATTGAAAACTAATCCATAATAATACTGAGGTGTTAAAATGAGAAAGAAAAATATGATCGTTGGCGGACTAGCTTTAGGACTTGTTGGAGGAGCAACTGCATACTTCATGATGAATAAAAAAGCTAGAAGAAAAGC
>CAYJKL010000001.1:0-96411 GCA_964370755.1 uncultured Muribaculaceae bacterium | reverse complement strand
CTCTACCTTCACCACCACCATGTGGATGGTCATTAGGGTTCATTACTGATCCTCTATTAGTAGGTCTAACACCCATATGTCTAGTTCTACCTGCTTTACCAAAGTTAACTAAGTTATAATCTTCATTACCAACTGTACCAACTGTAGCTCTACAAGTTCCTAGTATTTTTCTCATTTCTCCAGATTGAAGACGAACAATAACATATTTTCCATCTCTACCTAAAATTTGAGCAGATGCTCCAGCACTTCTTGCTAGTTCAGCACCTTTTCCTGGTTTAAGTTCTAAACAATGAACTTGTGTACCAACTGGAATATTTTCAAGAGGAAGTGCATTACCAACTTTAATGTCAGCTTCTACTCCACTTTCAATTATCATATCTACTTTAAGACCAGCAGGTGCAATTATATATCTTTTTTCACCATCTTTATAGTTAATTAAAGCTATATTAGCATTTCTGTTTGGATCATATTCAATAGTAGCTACTCTACCAGTAATTCCATCTTTATTTCTTTTAAAATCAATTAAACGGTATTTTTGTTTTGCTCCACCACCAATGTGACGAACAGTCATTTTACCTTGATTATTTCTACCACCTGTTTTACTTTTTTTAATAGTAAGAGATTTAGTAGGTGTACTTGCAGTAATTTCATCATTTGCAAGTGTTGTCATTCCACGGCGACCAGGTGTCACCGGTTTATATTTCTTAATTGCCATATACTTTTATCCTCCCTACTATAATTCGATAGATTGACCATCAACAAGCGTAATATAAGCTTTTTTATATGTTTTAGTCTCTCCAGCGTATTTTCCTACTCTTTTTCTTTTAGATTTAGTAATAGAAGTGTTAACACTTTTTACAGTTACTCCAAAAGCATCTTCGATAGCTTTAGCTATTTGTGGTTTTGTAGCTTTTTTGTTAGCTTTAAACACATAAACTCCAGCTTCTCTTTGTTCCATAGATTTTTCAGTAATCACAGGTGCAAATATAATATCACTATAATGTTTCATTATTTAAGCGCCTCCTCAATTTCTTTAACAGCCGCTTCATCCATTACTACAACATTTGCATTAACTAAATCACGACAATTAATTTCGTTAGCAAGAACATATCCAACATTAGATAAGTTTCTACCAGCTAAGTATAAATTTTCTGAATCTTCACCTAAAACAAATAATATTTTGTTTTCAAGTTTTAAATCATTTAATACTTTTATAAAATCTTTAGTTTTAGAAGTTTCTAAATTAGCATTATCTAAAACTAATAATTCTTTATCTTTTGCTTTATAAGTTAAAGCACTTTTTAAAGCAAGTCTTCTTTCTTTTCTGTTGATTTTGAAAGTAAAGTCTGATGGATGAACTCCAAAAGCGATACCTCCGCCTCTCCATTGAACAGATCTGATTGACCCTTGACGAGCTCTACCAGTTCCTTTTTGTTTCCAAGGTTTTCTTCCCCCTCCAGAAACTTCTGCTCTACTCTTAGTTTTTCTAGTTCCTTGACGAGTAGAATCAAGTTGTAATTTAATAGCCTTTTTTAAACAATCATCATTTACTTCTATATTCCAAATAGAATCATTTAAAGTTAAATCTTTAACTTTTTCACCTTTAAGGTTTTTAACACTTATTTTTGTCATATTAATTCCTTTCTAGCCTTCTATTTGCTTTCTTCTGCTTCTACTTCAGCTTCAACAGCTTCAACAGTTTCAGTAACTACTTCAGTATTTTCAACTTCAGTAACTACTTCTTCAGCAGCAACTTCTTCCACAGCATCTATTACAGTTTCTTCAACTATAATAACATCCTTTGGATTTGGTTTACGATTGTTTTTTACGGCACTTCTAATTAATACAAATGAATTTTTAGGTCCTGGAATATTTCCTGAAACTAAAATATAATTTTCAGTTGCATTTACTTCTACTATTTCAAGATTTTGAACAGTAACAGTTTGGTCACCCATGTGACCTGGTAATTTCTTACCTTTTGGTACTCTCATGTATAACATTGTACCCATTGAACCTGGAGCTCTATGGAAATGTGATCCATGAGTCATTGGTCCTCTTGATTGATTATGACGTTTGATAACCCCTTGGAAACCTTTACCTTTACTTGTTCCAGTTGCGTCTACTACGTCTCCAACAGCAAATACATCAGCACTAATAACATCTCCTAAATTATAAGAACCTTCATAGTTTCTTATTTCTTTAACGTAGCGCTTAGGATTTGTGTTAGCTTTTTTAGCATTTCCCATTTCTGGTTTGCTAGCTCTTTTTTCTTTTTTGTCAAAAGTACCTAATTTAATAGAATTATATCCATCGGTTTCAACACTTTTAACTTGCATTACTACGTTTGGCTCAATTTCAACTACAGTAACAGGAATTAATTTCCCATCTTTAGTGAAAACTTGAGTCATACCAGCTTTGCGTCCTAAGATTCCTTTCATCTTAACTTCTCCTTTTCTTATAATTTAATGTTGATGTCTACACCACTTGGTAAATCTAAGTGTGTAAGTGCATCGATTGTGTCTTTGCTTGGTTCTTTTATATCGATAAGTCTCTTATGAGTTCTTTTCTCAAATTGTTCCCTAGCATCTTTATATTTGTGCACAGCTCTAAGTACAGTTACTTTTTCAATCTCTGTAGGTAGAGGTACTGGTCCAGATATTGCACCACCAGTTCTTTTTACAGTTTCGATAATTTTACCAGCAGCTACATCAAGTAATCTATGATCAAATGCTTTTAAAACTATTCTAACTTTTCCTTTAGACATTTATATGTCCTCCCTTCGCCTATATATTTTATAGACTTGCTAGATACGAATTAACCCGTTATCACTAAATTTCATTTAACAACTTAACCTAGTGTATCGGCAACCTCGCACATTCTCGCCAGTCATACATTCAAAATTATAACAAACTTTTCCCATAAATACAAGGGAAAATCGCAAATTTTCAAAAAAATTTTTAATCCATAATAAACTAAGATATATAATATTTCAAAAAATAATAACAATATATCTAATAAAATTTATTAATTTAAATAAAAAAAGACCATTTTTTAATGATCATTTTTAGTATTATTAAATTTTATTGCTCTCTGATATGCTTCTGGTAAACTATCTATTTCAACAGGTATTCTATCAAAAATAAAATTCATATTAGCATTAAAAAAATTATAAAATGGACTATATACTTTTTCATGTATATTTTCAGTTTCAAAAAAACCATATCTAACTCCAACTGTTTTATTGCAAGATACAGGAATATTATGAGAAACTTTTACTCTAGACATCATAGAATTGAAACAAGAATTAACCATTATATCCGTACCAGAAATACACATACTAGTACGACCTCCATGAGACATACCAAATATTTCGTAATATTTTTTTAAACTTTCAAATGCAGCTATTAAACAATCCATATCTTGCAAACTAAGTTCACGATACATATCTTCGCCATTTACATTAAACGGTTTACTCACGAGTTCAACCTCGCTACTACTATGTAACATTTCGTACCTAATACTTGATAATACTTTCTTTTTAAAAATTAATTTTTCCCTCTTGGTAAATTCAAAAGAATAACCAAGGCTAGATTCATTCTTAGTAAAGTCTGAAATAAAATTTCTATTACAATTTATTTCTGTAGAATCATAATTTCTCTTAAACATCCTATCAACTTTATCTAATTTAGTAGGAAGCTTTATACCAATAAGAATACTATCTATTCTAGCAAGCATTTCCCAGTAGCTAATAACTTTACCATCATATTCAACCCTACTACCACTTAAGTATTCCCCAAGTAGTTTGTGCACTTTAGCACTATCATAATATGCATAATCAAATAAACTCATAAACCCTCCATTTAAAGTATATTATAAAGCACTTAAATATCATAGTCAATTACTATTTATCTTTAAATCAAATAATGATATACTTAAAACAACATAAGGAATACATATAACAAATACGATTAAAATAGACACTCATGAAAACATGATAAACACACAAAATTTACAAACGAAATAATTAAAAAATCTTAAGTCCTCTAACTTTTCTATTAACATCAACTAACTTTAATTCTTTTTGCAAATCATCAAATAATTTTTTTTCAATCAAAGCATCACTTGCAACATATGCATTATATTTTGCTAAAACACTTTCTACAGCATCTAAATCATCAAAAGATTTCACAACTTTAGTAACTAATTTTAAAATTTCAGCTCTAAATGTTGGATTTGAAAATGTTTCAAACAAAAGTATTTTTCTAGATAATGAAAGCAAACACAAAAATAAATGATTAATTTGACCACACTCAAAAGCATCATTAAACAAACGTGAAAGAGAATTAACAACAGAACCTGCATTATTAAGAGTAGACTTCTCATTAACCATAAGACAGTACTTAATATATGTATAATAACTTCTCAAAAGGTCATCATAACTTTTTTCAAAGCTTTGTCTTTCATCCTCTTTTGTACCAGAAAAATCAACATAATCCCATGAATCCCCTAGTATATAAACTTGTTCTTTAACAAATTTTTTATGATAACTAGATTTATCCTCTAAAATATCACTTTCAAATAAATTATAATTTCCATTCATACAACAAATCCCTTTCTATAAAAAAATAAAAAGATACCAAAAAAGTATCTTTTTAAATTTCAGCATTGAATAAAATCATAGAGTTAATAGCAAAAATTAAATTTCCAACAAAAATAACTTTCATAAAAACCTCCTACAACTTTATACAACTAACCAAATAATAACTCTCAAAATTAAAATTGTCAATAAAATAATACAAATTTTATATTTATTTTACTTCTGAATGACTATAATAAACAGATCCATCAAATATACCAAAAGTATGTTCAACTTCTCTAATATAGTCGCCTTCATTTGAATAATAATCAAATATGTCTTCTTTTTCTTTTTCATCAAATTCATCATTTAAAAGTTTTTCTAAATTATCATCAGTTTCAAAAATAGAAGTATCATAAGAAACATTACCTTCTATATAATTATTTTCAAGTACTTGATATAACTCTTCATTAAAATTATATTTAACATAAATTACTTTTTCAGTAAGAACTATTTCTTCGTCACTAACTTCTTCATCAGTAATTAAACTAACAAAATAATATAAATCATCAGTATAACCACCTATTGCTCTAAAACACTCAATATCATCTGTTAAAATATTACATGATACAAATAAATTATAATAAAATTCTTCATCTATATTTAAATCTTCAAAATTAATACTTTCAACAAACATATCAGTATATGAATCATCTACATCATCAATACTTACTTTAAAAAAGCCACACTCATCAAAATCAAGCACAGAGATACCAGATGAATATAAATCACATTCATAGTTATCTTCATTATCATTATAAACAAAGTCTTTTTCACTTAAATGCATTGCATAATACAATTTATTTTCTTCACTTAAATATTTATCTTCAACATCATGAAATCTACTAACATTCATTTTATAAACATTCTCAACACTTAAAAGGTCATCATAAATACCTTTAGCATCATCGACTAATTCACTTGAACTAACATTTTCATCTTTATTAGAACCACCATTACTTGACTTATCTTCATCAAAATTAATATAAACAAATCCCCCAATTATAACAATTAACAATATAATAATAACTTTATTTTTCATAAATACCTTCCTTTAAAATAAATTAATAATTAAACCTGACAAAACACCGATTGAGTATAATAAAAATACTATTTTTAAATTTTCTACTAAATTTTTATTAGTTCTGAATAAAACTAATAAAGCAGCTCCAGCACCAGTTAAAAGACCAGCTATAACTGCTCCAAAACTAATTGCTTCTGATAAATATAATTCTGTAATAATTATACTAGCAGCACAATTTGGAATAAGTCCAATAAGACCTGTTATAAATGGAGCAAAAAAGTTATCCTTTAAAAATAAATTACCTAAAGATTCTTCGCCAAATTCATGAACAAAAAAATCAATTAATGCACTAAACACAAATATAAATAAAAATATTTTCAAAGTATGAACTAAAGCACCTTTTAAAATGCTATGCTCACATCCACAATGCTCATCAGCACAAATATCAAAATTCTCTTTTTCTACATTTTTCTTATTAACAAAGAAATAATCAATAATAAATCCAAACAATATACCAATAACTACTTTAATACCTATAATAGAAATAATTATATCTAGAGGAGCTTTTTCTGCCAACATAATGATAAGCATCTCATCACTAGTAACTAAGTAAACACTTATTAATGTTCCTAAAGTAACAATTCTACTAGCATAAAAATTTGTAGCCATAACTGAAAAACCACACTGAGGAAACACTCCAAGTAAAGAACCTATCAATGGACCTACTTTTTTAGTTTTATTTAATATGTTACTTTGCCTTTTTCTAATTCTATGCTCAGTATATTCTATAACAAGAAACGCAATGAACAAAAATGGAAGTATAGTAATACTATCGAAAAAAGCATGTTCTAAAGTATGAATCAAATGTTCCATATTCTAATTCTCCGTTAAAATTTGCGTGTCTTCCATCTCAGTTGGTATTTTTATATCCATGTAATTAAGTATAGTTGGAGCTACCATTGTTAAGTCCCCACTAGGTTTTAAATTAACACTACCATCTCTAATTATAAATGGAACTTTAGAAGAAGTATGAGTCGTACATATAGATCCATCTTCATACTTCATCATATCAGCATTACCATGATCAGCAAGTAAAATAATTTTATAAAAGTTATCATCAGCAACTTCAATTAATTTACCTAAACACATGTCAACAGTCGTGCACGCATTAACTGTAGCATCAAAATTACCAGTATGACCAACCATATCAGGGTTTGCAAAGTTAACTAAAATAAAATCAACATCCTGCTCCATAGCCTTAATAGTTTGTCTAGTAACATCAAGAGCACTCATCTGAGGAACTGTATCATAAGTATTAACTTTTTGTGAAGGTATTTCATATTTATCACAATTTTGTATTTTTCCTTCAAAACCACCGTCAAAAAAATATGTAACATGTGGATACTTTTCACTTTCAGCAATTCTTGCTTGTGTTAAATCTAGTTTAGATAAATAAATTCCAAGTGGATTAGTAATATCATCCGGTTTATTAAAATTAACCGTTTCATAGCTTTCATCAACAGGAAGCATTGTATAAAATTTAGAATTCGGAAGTGGTTGTTTATAAAAAACTTCAAACTTTGGATCTGTAAAGACCCCAACTATTTGCTTAGCTCTATCAGCTCTAAAATTCATCCAAATTACATTATCTCCATCTTTAAAAGTATTAGACGAATTAAGTATAATAGGCTTTATAAATTCATCAGTAATCCCCTTTTCATATTGAGCAGCAATAGCTTTTTTATAATCAAGAGCATTAATTCCAATACCTTTACTAATTAAATCATAATATTGTTTTGTTCTATCATAATTTTTATCTCTATCCATCGCATAAAAACGACCACATATACTAGTTATATCTCCTACTCCAGTAAGTATCAATTTTTCTTCTAACTTCTCAATATAAGATAAAGAACTATCAACTTTAGTATCTCTACCATCAGTAATTAAATGAAAATGAATGTTTTTAATATCATTTTTATAAAGAATTTCATAAAATAATAAAAAATGTTTTAAATCAGCATGAACATTACCATCACTACATAATCCAATAATATGAAAATTTTTATCTTTTTCTAAAAGCATATTCTTAAACTCTTCATTATCAACATATTCATTTTCTAAAAAGTCAGTAACTATGCGATCATTTTGTTTAACAAGCCTACCAGCGCCAATTGCCGTATGACCTACTTCACTATTACCAAACTGTCCTTCAGAAAGTCCAACAGCTTCACCACTAGCTTCTAAAAGAGCATGAGGATATTCATCCCACATTGCATTAAAATTTCTCATATCTGCAGCTTTAACTGCATTACCCTCTTCATCTTTTCTGATACCAAATCCATCAAATATAATTGTTAAAATTTTCTTCATAACTTAAACCTCTCTATAATATAGTTTAACACATTTCAAAGTGATTTACCACTAAAGGACTATAAATTGTATCTTTAACGAGTTCATTATACTCATCTCTAGTAATAGTAAGTCCTAAATGTAATCTTTCATCAATACTTATATTATTGATAATAAAGTCATCTATATCCATTTTTAATTTCTCACATATATCAAACAAATTAAGTGGGTTTTCAATACCATTATGACTTAAATACAATAACGTAGGAGAATACATCAAATATTCATCGTTACATAAATTTGACGAAACATAAGAATAAGCATAAGCACCTTTTTGTATATCCTTAAAAACTAACCTAACTTCATCACTTACGTCCATACAATCAAGCGTTAATATTAGTTTAATTAATGCATTTGAGAACATAAATCTATTAACTGGATTAAGCATATTACGTACATTATTATTAGACGTGTCATTAACTCCATTAAATACTCCAACAAAATCCACTTTACTAGTAATTAGCATACAATCACTTAAAACACTATGAGAAAAACATCTTGTTTCTTGATTTAAAATCGATTTAACTGAAGCAATTTCAAACTTTTTTAATAAATCTAAAAACAAACTTAAATAATAAGCAACTCTTCTATCTCTATAGCTTTTAAAATAAGCAAATTCAAGTCTTGCATCAGCTAATGCTACAAAATCATTGACGTACACGTATATATCATCAGGATTAAGATTAGTAATAACAGCAAATTCTGTAATTGGATCAAACATAATACTATGCTTATCATTGAAAACAACACTTTTAACATATTGATTATAAATTGGCCTTTTAATTAAAAAATTCGCCATTTCTCTTAAAACTTTTACAGCAGACATCTCATTTCTAACTGCTTTATCAATAATTAACATTAATTTTTCTTCCATAAACCCTCGCGTACATCTATTATACCACCAGAAACTATATTTTCAAGAAAAAAAAGCATAACTAAAAATTATGCAGCAATACTTTTATTTAAAAGTTTCATTCTATCCGCAAGTGTATTAATATATTCACTATTAGTAGGTTTACTTCTATCATAATCTATTGAATGTCCAAAAAGATTCTCCATAAGAGTCAAATCTCCTCTATCCCAGCTTATTTCAATAGCGTGCCTTATAGCTCTTTCCACTCTAGAAGAAGTTGTATTATATTTATCAGCTATTTCAGGATAAACTTCTTTAGTAATGTAACTAACATATGAATTTCTATTAAAAATAAGCATTACACCATCTCTAATATATTGATACCCTCTTATATGCGATGGTATACCCAAATTATGTAAAAGTGAGCTTACTTCAATTTCAATACTCACATCTTTATTTGATTTTAAAATACTATTTTTAAATAAATCTAATATTCTTTCCTCAAGAGATTCAAAACTAAAAGGTTTAATCATATAATAATCAACACCTAAATCCGACACTTTTTTAACCATTTCTTCATTATAAAGAGATGATAAAACAATAACCTTCTTATCAAACTTTCTTTTCTTCATATTATTTATTAAACACATGCCATCTACTTTAGGCAAAATCAAATCTGTTATAACTACATCAAAAGAATTATGGTTATTAACCATAAACTCCAAAGCAGTTTCTCCATCTTCAAAATTTGCTACGATACTAATATTACTATGAACCTCAAAATACTTCTTAATACTATTTGCTACTTCCTTACTTCCATCTACAACAACTAGTCTAATTTTTTCCATTAAAGAATCCTTTCTTACAGCATCTTTCACAACATAAACTAATTATATAATAACTATCGACAAAAATCTAGTAAATACTTTGTCAAGCATTGTCAACAAGTGTAAACTTATGTCGACTAATGTCGAAAATAAAAAAGTAACACATGTTACTCTCCCATATTATCTGTATTTCTATCTTTTTTAGTTCTTACAGTTGATTCATTTTCAGTAATAACAGGTAGTACACCATATAAACTTCCAAATTGATCTAAACAATCATCATTATGACGAATATAATATTTGCCATAATAATTTAGCATCTTAAATTCAGTCTTATTTTTAATAAAATAATCTCTATTTCTAATACATATTATATGAACTAAATTATCATCATCGACACCCGCTATATATCTAGAATCAACAAAAATAATTTCTTTAAAAACAGGACTTAGTATATCTTCTTTAGTATCAATATTAACAACTCCATAATATTCTCCATCATAAGAGTAAGCTACAAAACCATCTATAACAAAACCAATCTCTTCAAACTCACAAGGAAGTATTTCTTCCATAATTTTATCATCAAATAGGCCTTTTTTACCATTTTCTCCAACTACTATTCTATATTTATAATCATTTAAAATATAATTTTCTAAATAATAACTAATATTATTTACTTTATTTGAATGCACAGAAATACTTATATCACATATTTCATTATACAATTCACCCTTTACAACTCTTTTAGTTCTTTTATCAAGAAACTTCTTAGTATTATCAACATTCTCTATAACAATATAATTTTCATCAAATTTCTTAATAGTTTTGCACCCATCACACACAAATCCCTCATTCAAATCAGAATCAACAAAATAAAGTTCATCATTTTTATCAATAAAATATACTTTACCATAATTATAATCAATATGTATAGAGCAATCATCTCCAGATATAACAGCACTTTTTCCTTTATGTATCATACCTTTATTATTTTCTTTATCTAACATCACTATAATATTACCCATTACTCTTGCATCATAAGAAACAATTTTTTTCTCATTTATATCAACAAGATAATCAAATAAATCAGAGGAAATATATATATAATTATTCACTACATTAAATTTCCTAATCGGAAAATTAACTTCACAAATAAATTCTGAATTATAATATATTTTATTATGATTTCTACTCTCCTTAATTAATAAAGTTGATTTATCCGGAAGTTCATATTTCTCAATCCACCAATTATCATCACCAATTTCCATCTCTTTATTTCTTTTAGAATCGTAAATATTCCTATATTTTCCATCTTTAATAGTAAAATAACTTTTATCTACATTTGAAAAACCAATATGTTCACATTCTCTCTCATATATTTTATTTCCTTTACTATCAAATATAACATTTTTATCAAAATTACTTCCAATAAAATAATTATTATTAAATCTAATATCCATATACTCACATGGTATTATCTCGCAGCCTTCAGATAAATCATATACTCCTTGTTTTCCATTCATTGTAACAATAAAAAGATTACTATTAATTTCACTAATCTTATCATAAATAATAGGTACTAATACGCCATTTTTAAATAATCCTTTTTTACCATTACTACTTAAATAAAATATACCTCTTACAACATATATTTCATCACAAACAAGTGGTACTAAAAAAACACCATTTTGATATATCCCATAAATACCATCATTACCAACAACTTTTATATTATTATCAAAACTTTTCATAAAATTATATTTTACATATTCAAATTTTTCCATTATATCTCCTAATCATGTGAATATCATACAATAAAAAAAAATCAATTACAAGTGTAATCAATTTTTAACGTATTCAACAATTCTTTTTAAATTACCAGCATCAAGGGCATTACTTGATATCATATAACCATCAATTAAATGCGATTTTTTAAGTTCATCAATATTATCTAAACTCACACCACCACCATAAATAACTTTTATATTAACATCATAGTTATCAAGCAAATAATTTTTTATTAAAGCAATATTTTTCTCGATATACTTTATATCAGCTCTCTTATCTTTACCAATCGACCAAACTGGCTCATACGCAACAAGTATAAAAGCCTCATTACTAAGATTATCAAAAACAGGTTTAATATCTCTTGCAATAACTTCTCTAAAGTCATCATCTTTATTTATTTCCCCTACACATAAAATAGGTTTAATATCATTTTCTTGCAAAACACTAGACTCTTTAATAATATCATCGTTACTTAATCCTTGCATTCTTTTATAAGAATGCCCTACAATACAGTGAGTAACACTGTATTCATTAAGTAATCCAATATCTCCTGCATTCTGAGCACCTAAACAGTAAGGCGTATTTTCAAATATATTAAGTTGACTATCCGAAGGACACACTATAAATTTAATGTTACTAAAATTTAAAATTTTTAGCCCTTCATTATATTTTTTTGCAGCATCTTCAGTTAGTCTATTTTTTGTATTAACTACAACGTATTTCATTTTTCCATCCATTCTAGAGCTACTAGGCCTCCTTCAGCGATGTATTCAAGGGCTGCTCCGCCACCACTAGATATAAAATCAAAATCTCTAGTTGCGTCAAACTTATTAATAGCAGTAATAGTATCTCCACCACCTGCTATTTTTTTAGCACTTGATTTTTTTATATATTCAAATAAATTTTTAGTACCCGCTCTATGTTTCTCATCTTCAAACAAACCAGGTGTTCCATTTATAAATATAAGTTTACTTAAAGCAATATATTTTTCATAACTACTAACGTCAATGTCAAGAATTTTATTATCAAAAAATTCATACTTTACATCTAAAATGATTTTATCGCTATACTTAGTTAATAATTCATTTATTTCTTCCATTATAGCATCATCATTAGTAGCAAGACTTTCCTTAATATCAACACCATTTACCTTCAAAAATGAATTTAGTATACCTCCACCAAGTAGTAAATAATCACACTTCTCAAGCATACTTTTTATTATAGGTAATTTAGTTTCAACTTTAGCACCACCCATAAATACAGTAAATGGCTTTTCATCACTATGAATTATATAACTTAAATTACTAATCTCTTCCTGTATTAAAAAACCAATTCCATGAGGCATATATAAACATATACCAGCAACTGAAGAATGTTTCCTATGAGAAGCTCCAAAAGCATCATTAATATATATATCACCTAGTGATGACCAAAATAGTGATAAATTAAGATCATTATTACTTTCTTTTTTTTCTGGAAAGTCAGTATATCTAGTGTTTTCAAGTAAAATAACTTCTCCAAGAGAAATACTATCTACATATTTTTTTACATCTTCACCAAAACATTTATTTAGATAAATAACATTTCTACCAAGTAAATCACTTAATCTTTCACCAATAATTTTTAAAGAATACTTTTCCTTATCAATTTCTTCTTTAATTCTTCCAAAGTGACTAAGGATAATAACTTTGCAATTATTGTCAAGTAAATAATTAATAGTTTTTAAAGATTTTACAATTCTAGTGTCATCTACTATTTCATTATTTTTAACGGAAATATTAAAGTCACATCTAAGAACAACAGTTTTGTTTTGTAAATCAAAATCAGTAATTACTTTCATATACACCATACTCTCCTAAATATATTATATAGAAAATTTCAAAAAAAAGCAAACTTAACAAGTTAAATTCACCAAATTTTCATAAAATTAATTCTTATATTTCAAATAATTTTTTCGCAGTTCTAAGCATTTGTGCTGTGTAACCAGTTTCATTATCATACCAAGATAAAACTTTTACAAGTTGCTTACCATTTACTTCTAAAATGCTAGTTGATAGCCCATCAACTAAAGAACCACATTTTTTACCTACTACATCACAAGAAACAATAGGGTCTTCTGTATATTTAAAAGTTTCATTTTGGTTATTCTTAAATAAATTATTAACTTCTTCGACACTTACATTTCTATTTAGTTCAAGTGTTAAATCTACAATAGAACCAACGGGAACTGGAACTCTTAAACTAGTACCATCCATTTTCCCAAGAAGTTCTGGTATAACAAGACCAATAGCTTTAGCAGCCCCAGTAGATGCCGGCACAATATTAGAAGCCCCAGCTCTACCTCTTCTTGCTTTAATTCCTTTTTTATGAGCACCATCAAGAATCATTTGATCAGAAGTATAAGCATGTACTGTTGTCATAATTCCCTTCTCGATACCTATGTTATCATTTAAAACTTTTAAAACAGGTGCAAGACAATTAGTTGTACAAGAAGCTGCAGATATAACATTATCTTCTTTAGTTAAAATATTATCATTAACATTATATACTACAGTTTTCATAGTATCTTTACCTGGAGCAGATAAAACAACTTTTTTAGCACCAGCTACAATATGTTTTTCCAAATCAACCTTTTTTGTAAATACACCACTACACTCTAAAACTAAATCAACATTTAAATCTTTCCATGGTAATTTTTCAGGTTCTAAAACAGCAAATACAGGTATTTTTTTAACACCTTTTAATATTATATTATTTTCATCAAAAGTTATATCATCTTCAAAAAAATTTCCATGAGCTGTATCATATTTTAGTAAATAAGCCATCTCTTCAGCAGTACCAATAGAATTAATAGCAACTATATTAAATATAGACCCAGTTACTATTTCCTTAAAGGCAAGCCTTCCAATTCTTCCAAAACCATTTATTGCAACATTTATCATTAGTTACCTCCTATAAATTCTCTTAAAATAGATTCTTTATTAACATATTCACCCGGAACAGGATAAAATTGTTTTAAGAAATAAAGTAATCTTTGAGCCTCAGCATGATACTGAGAGTCTATACCAACACTTCTAAGAAGTGGTTCAACATATATTTTTAACACATTTATTTCAAAAGCAAGAGAAGTGTTGAGTATAACATCTGCTTGATGTATATAAGGGAATATATATTTCTCCTCACCACTTCTAACACTTTGCCAGTTATGAATAGTTGTAGCAACTCCATAACCTCTAGTTCTATTATCTCTAACTATTCTCCTTAAAAGTCTCACATCAATAGACGACACATAGTTATGTTTATCAATACTAAGTGCCATAAAAGGACTTAGATAAATTTTGTATTTGAGTTTAGGATCAATTACCGGAGTTAACTCATCATTAAGAGTATGAAGACCCTCAATAAGAACTATTGTATTTTCTTCTAGTTTTATCCTATTATTACTAGGTTCTTTTTTTCCTGATATAAAATTAAACTTAGGCATAGTTACAACTTCACCATCAATAAGTTTTTTTAAATCCGAGTTCATATAATCCAAATCTACTGCTTCTAAGCATTCAAAGTCAACATTACCATTCTCATCTCTAGGACTATCATCTCTATCAACAAAATAATCATCTGTACTCATTCTAACAGTATTATAACCAATAGCATCCAAAAATATAGAAAGTCTATCAGTAGTAGTAGTTTTACCACTTGAAGAAGGACCGGCTACCATAATAAACTTAATAGATTTATTGTTCATTATATTTTCAACAATTCTCATTATCGATAAATAAAATACTATTTCATTAGATTTCATAAAATCTTTTATTTTACCATTACTCACTTTTAAATTTAGATTGTTTAAATAACTTACTTTTTTAGTTTGAAGCCAACTTTTAGATTCATCAAAAGTTTTAATGATATTGTCATAATGTACATACTCAGGAATTTTATAACCAAATTTAGCAGACGGCATTAAAAATATTATTCTATTATTTCCTATATATACTAAATCAAATTCATCAATAATCTTGGTAGAATAAGGCATATCACTATAAAAATAATTATATACACCATCAAGTTCATATAGAGTTATTACTAAATCATTAATATTTGAAACATTATCTGCTTTTTCAAACTGTTTTTGAGTATTAAAAAACTTAATTGCTTCTTTTTTATGTATAGTCATTTTTTTAATAGGCAAATCTTTATTTACAATTTCATGCATTTTGTTTTTAATGTTAATAAGTTCTTCATGAGTAATTGACTTAGAATATTCAATTTCACCTAGCATACCAAATGGAACACTATGATCATAAATAATGTCTGCTTCTGGGTATAATTCATGAAGTGCTGCTTGAAAAATAAATTTAAGTCCAGATTTATAAATAAGTTTACCATCTAAACTTTGTAAATCTACAATCTCAATTACTTCATCTTTAGTGATTTTTTCAGTTAAAGAAACTATTTCGTTGTTAATTTTTACCGCCAAAGCCTTTTTTGTTTCATCAAATAAACAACATATTTCATGATATGTAGTACCTACTTCTACGTCAAAAGACTTTCCATTTTTAAATTTAACTTGAACATTTTCCATATAAAATAACCCTCTATTCTCTTTAAATTATATCATAATAGAGCAAAATTTACCACAAATTTATCAAATAAAAAGTAAATATATGAATAATTTACATTAAAACATACTATTATAGATTAGGTGAGAAAAAATGAATATAATTCCAACAGTAGTAGAAAAGACATCAAATAAGGAGTATGCATATGATCTTTACTCAAGGTTATTAAAAGACAGAATAATTTTCATATGTGGAGAAATAAGCGAAAATACAAGCAACATAGTAGTAAGTCAGTTACTATATTTAGATTCTATATCAAATGATGATATATATTTATATATAAATAGTCCAGGAGGCTCAGTAACAGCAGGTATGGCTATATATGATACAATGGAATACATAAAAAGTGATGTTAATACAATTGGTATGGGAATGTGTGCAAGCATGGCAGCATTCTTACTTGCATGTGGAGAAAAAAAGAAAAGAATGGCGCTTCCAAATACGGAAATAATGATACATCAACCACTTGGAGGAGCTCAAGGTCAAGCAAGTGATATAAAAATAGCAGCAGAAAGAATAATAAAAATTCGCCTAAAATTAAATGAAATTTTAAGCAAAAAAACAAATCAAGATATTGAAACTATAGAAAAAGATACCGATAGAGATAATTACTTATCTGCGGAAGAAGCAAAAAATTATGGATTAATAGACATAGTAATTAAAAAAAATGAACATTAGTCCATTCTTATAATTATTTCTCCATCTTCTGAGTACATATATTTTTCTTTAGCATATCTTGCAACATACTCAGGATCACTAAGTTTAGTCACTTCACTAGTAAGTGATTTTTCATTGTCTATTAAATCCATATATTGATTTTCTAGTGCTATTACTTTTGAATTATTACTTAAAATAGTTTTCCAATCATTATAGCAACTAGTTACGAGTGTAACTATTAATACAATAATTACTGCAGATATAAAAATTAATCTCTTTCTCTCTTTCTTACTAGCTTTCATCCCTATTCTCCCTTATACTAAACATAGTAATATAAAATGATTAAAAAAACAAGTCCTAAAAAGACTTGTTGACATTTGTTTTACAAATTAAATTTTTTATATTTAATAACAACTGTTGCTAAAAAATAACCCAGTAAAAACAATAAAAAAAAGTAAATATGAAAAATCCCAAAGTTTATATGATATAAAATAATTAAATATAAAATAACATTATTTACACAAAATAGAAAAGAAATTATAACCTTAAATATTTTACTTTTATCTTTAATTAATTTTAAATTAAACAATGATGCTACTTTATAATATATCCCGAATATAAAAGAAATAAAAAAACAATAAATTTGTATATCTATGCTCATTATCTAAACAACTTAGCTATAATTCCATCTTCTTTATTTTTATAATTACCATCAATATACACAAAACTATTTATACTACCCTTAATTTTAACAACTCCATCACTCGTATCCATTTTAATCAGTTCCAAGGTATTCCCTTTTACGTGTATATTGCCCAAAATAGATTCTAGTAAAAACTCTTCATCATTAAAACTTACAATCTTATTTATACCGCTTAAACTTATAAAACTTCTATCGATTAATTTAACTTCTTGATTATTTTGACCATTTTTTTCTATCATAACTAGTCCTTTCAACTAATTTTATGCAAAAAAAAAGAATATATTAATCTTTATTATATTCTTCTAAAATTCTATCAACAAATAATTTTCTTGTTTCAGAATTCAAAGGATGAACAACATCTTCATGTCTATCTTCTGTAACCTTACGGCTAGGCATCGCGATAATCATTTTCTCTACTCCCTCAATGATGCGGATGTTATGTATCATTAAACAATCATCGATTGTTACTGTTGCATAACCTTTAACGCGTGAACCTTCCCTTTCAGATTTGAAAACTTTTACAGATGTAATTTCCATTTTTACCCACTCCTTCGCAGTTTTTCACAACCTTAACTATATTCTAGTACATTTTTTTCAAAAAATCAAGCAAATTTTAAATTAACTATTGACAAATTGTAAAAATCGTATCTAATATAGATTAACTTAAATATTTAATTTTTACATCTCCTATACAAACATCGGTATAAGAAAAGCATTTATCTCCCATTTTAGTGGAAATAGAAAATACATTAGGATATATATTTTTAATATTTCCGATATAGGATGTATTTTTATTTCGCATTCCATAAACAACAACCTGTACATTTTTACCAACATTTTTTTCAATCTCAGTTTTTATGACGTTTATATTCATTAATCTCCTATCTAGGATATCCAACATACATTAGTCCAGAGCACTTAAGCCCTCCAAGACCACTAGAACCATACTTAGTTTTTCCAAGTAGATTTATTAAGTCTATTTGTGTATCTTTCTCAGTTAAAGCAAGTGTAGAAGCTATTATAGCAGGATCAAGTGCATGAATATTAACTCTTTTAGGACTAGATGCAAAATTAGCACCTGCTTTAATAAGCTCTTCATAATAACTTTGACATGCACCAGCAATTATTATTAATTTATCATGACTTTTTTCATACTTTCTAGCAACCTTTATAGCTTTAATAAAATTATTACTATTCTTATAATTTTTTAAATTTGTTGGATCTCCTTTTTTTCTATAATATGCATCATGCCCAGTAATAATGACAATATCAGGTCTATATTCTTCTAAAAGAGTTTTAAGCTGCTCACTTACATTATCTTCTTTGATTCTTTTACCTATAGCATATACACCAATTTTTTTATAGAATTTAAGACACCTTTCTAAATACTCACTATCTCCATCAATATGCAAAATTTTAGCAGGTAAATAAAAATATTCACCTCTATCTTCATTTAATAAATTATCTTCAAACTCATTAAAAGAATAATTTTTAACAAATTCTAAATCGTCAATCTCACTACTTGCATAAAGCCTAGCTTCAACACCTTTTAGATAATAAACACCATCTTTTATATTAACAACTTTAAACACAGTATCATGATTATGACTAATTCTTGAAACAAAATCACCTTTTTTAATCTCCATAAATATCACATTTTATTATATGTTAAATATAGGTAAATGACATACAATAATTTATAAAATAGAATATTATATTAAAATAAAAAAAGAGGAATTACCTCTTTAATTTAAATAAATATTATAAACCTAAACTTTCCCAATACTTATCTATTTCTTACCGGCGTTAATACCTTTAGAAATTTCTTCAGCAACTTTTCCTATAGAAGGCGCCGCACTTTCCATAACTTCGTTAGCAACAGGAACTACAGTTTGTGCTCCATATGCAAGAATAGACCTAGCCTTAGCAATAAGAATTAATTTAATACCAAGTCCAAGCCCAGTCCCTAGTAATACTAAACCACCAAATATAGAAAATATTCCTCCCATTCTTCCAAATGATTCACTGTGAAAATCATCTGAAGAAATTTCTCTTAATTCATCATTAAGATTACTCTCTTCTTGTTTTAATAAAACAAGTTCACTCTCCTTAGAATTCAATAATTCTTCAACTTCTTCTAAATCACTTTCTAATAAGGCTAATTCAGCAGTCTTCTCATTAATTTCAGTAGTATTATCTGACATAGTACTAGATTTTAAAAATTCTATACTATTTTCTAATAAAAATATATCTCCAGAAATTTTAGTCTCATCTGATTTAATATTTTGAATTTCACTGTTTAAATTTGAAATATCTAGTTCTATTAAATCTACTTTTTTTTCTATTTCAGTAGTATCTGTTTCATTAGATTTATCATTACCTAAAAAACCACCTACACCATTAGCAAGTAAAAATCCACCAAGTACTACTCCTACTACAAGTACTATAATACCGGCTATTAATACACCCTTACTATTCTTTTGATAATTTTCTTCATTTAAAAACTTTTTTTCCATAAACTTCTCTCCTCAAATAAAAGATATCACACTTATTTAATTAATTCAATAAATATATATATCTTAATTAAATATTTACATATATTTACAAAATAAAAACTCTATATTTCAAGAGCCTTAAAAATTTCTACAAAAACATCTTCACTAATTTCTTCTGATCTAACAGTCTCACTATAATTATATTTATCCAAAACTTTTCTAACAACATCATAATTAAACTCTCTTAAATTATTTCTAATAGTTTTTCGTTTTTCTTTAAAACAAAGTTTTAAAAATTCAAAATATTTCTCTTCATCTAAAGAATTAACTTTTTCTTTCGGAGTAAATGATACTACACTACTAAAAACTTTAGGTGGTGGATTAAAAGCTTCTTTTTTTACATCAGTTATTTTAACACCATCATAATAATGTTTTAAATAAAGAGTAAAGTATCCATATTCTTTACTTTTAGGTTTTGCTAAAAATCTGTCAGCAACTTCTTTTTGCACCATAATTACAAAAGATTCAAAGTTTAAATTTTGTTTCGTTATGAAATCTATTATCGGAGTCGTAATATAGTATGGTAAGTTACCCACAATAAATAATTTACTATATTTTATATCTACAATATCATCTTTTATATTTGTCTTTAAAATATCATTATATATTACTTTAAATTTATCTGACTCTAATTTATTTAAATAAGGTTTCATATCCGTATCTATCTCATATGCAATTACAGTTGCTCCAGTTTTAATAAGCCTTTCAGTAAGAGCTCCTCTTCCTGGACCAATTTCAATAATCAAATCATCATTAGACGCAAAAACTGCACTAGAAATTTGATCTAGCACAGTTTGATCTATTAAAAAATTTTGTCCAAAATGTTTTTTTGCTTTCATTATTATTCTTCTACTTCTCCATATCCAATTCTAAGGACATCATAACTTATACTACTTCTACCAACATAACTTATAGCAGTATCTAAATCTTTAACTAAAAGGTCAAGATCATTACCTAAAACTCCTCTATCAAGAACAATTGCAAACGTTGGTTCTTCATTTATTCTTTCTGAGTTAAATCTAATTATAGTACCACAAGGAAGATTTTTTGAAGAAGCAACAATATTTACTTCACCATAAACTGCGTCTTCATAAGTAGTTCTTCCACCTGATAAATCAAGTGAACTCATACAGGCAAGTCTACCAGTACAAAGTGGACAATTATATACATAACCAGTTAATTCTCCATCATAAGAACTAAGTGGTGTATAAAGTCTTGCTTCTTCACTTTCACTAATTTTCATAGCCATAGTAGACAAATTAACTGTCTTACTAATATTTGTATTTTCTACACTAGTTTGATACACAGAACTTGTACTTGACAAAGCAATAACAAGTGCCACTATAACAAACATTCTAATTATTTTACTAATTATTTTCATCTATTTACACCTCAAATGTATGTATAAATTTTATCATAATTAAATTATATTGTCAAAAACAAATATACATATTGTAATGGTAACTTCTTCCTAGGAAGAATATGGTAACATAAGTTATTTATCAAAATGTTCCATTTTATTAAACATTTTTAAAGTATTTTTAGTAGTTTCATCCATTAACTCTTCTAAGGATATATTATAAACACTTGAAACAAACTCAGCTATATTTTTAATATAAGCAGGTTGGTTCTTTTGTCCTCTATAAGGAACTGGCGTTAAATAAGGACAATCAGTTTCTAAAATTATACTACTAAGTGGTAATTTAGTAAGAATCTCTTTAAAATTACAATTTTTAAAAGTAACTACTCCATTAACACCTATTAAATAACCCATATTTATATATTCCACTGCAGTTTCATAAGAACCACTAAAAGAATGTACTACTCCTTTAACATTAAATTTTTTTAATACATTAAGAGTATCCATAGTTGCATCCCTAGAATGAATAACAACAGGTATATTATATTTTTCTGCATATTCAAGCTGTTTCTCTAAAAATAATATTTGCTTCTCTTTATCATAACCTTCATAATGATAATCAAGACCAATTTCTCCTATAGCAATAATTTTATCATTATCAATATAATCTTCTATAAACGATAAATCACTTACTTCATACTTATCAACATCAGAAGGATGGACACCAATTGATCCATACATATTTTTATATTTACTACACAAAGATACTATCTCTATTGAAGACTCTATATCATATGCACAATTAATTATTTGATTAACATCGTTACATAAAGAATTTTCAATAACTTCATCAATATTTTCATAATATTTACTAACAACATGGGCATGAGTATCAATCAAATAATTACTCATTATCTATCCTAGCAAATAAAATAACAGGATCATTTAACACAGTTCCACTTTCATATAAACCAAAAGTCTTGGTACTTTCAAAACTTATAACTTCGGTATTAAGTTGATCAAATATTTTTTCACTTGTTTCTGGCAAAAACGCACTAAGTAAAACACTACCAATTCTAATAGCCTCTACTAAATTATATAAAACAGTTTTAAGTCTATCATGAGTACTTTCATCTTTAGCAAGAACCCAAGGCATAGTATCATCAATATATTTATTACAATTTCTAAAGTGGCTTATTATTAAATCTAAAGCATCACTAATTTTAATATCATTCATTTTTTCACTAACTAAAGAAGATAATTTAGCAGTAGAATCTTTAAATTCAGTATCAACATCTTCGCATATATTAGTATTTTCAACAACTTTATCAAAATATTTTTTACTCATTGAAATCGTTCTATTAACTAAATTTCCAAGTACATTAGCAAGATCAGAATTAAATCTCTCAATGATAAGTTCATCACTTAAGTTACCATCACTCGCATAAGGAATTTCATGTAGTAAATAATATCTTACCGCATCAACTCCATAAGTACTAATTAAATCTTCAGCATAAATTATATTACCTTTACTTTTACTCATTTTATCATTATTCATTAAAAGCCAAGGGTGACCAAATATTTTTTTAGGCATTTCAAGACCTAAACTCCATAAAAAACATGGCCAGTATATTGAGTGAAATCTAAATATATCTTTACCTATAACATGAATATCTGCAGGCCAAAGTTTATTAAACTCTTCACTACTCCCATCAGGATCATACCCAATAAATGTTATATAATTTGTAAGAGCATCAAGCCATACATAAACAACATGTTTATCATTAGATTTAACTTTAACTCCCCACTCAAAAGTAGTTCTAGAAACACATAAATCTTGAAGCCCAGGTTTTATAAAGTTATTAATCATTTCATTTTTACGAGAAATAGGTTCTAAAAATTCTAGATTTTCCTCAATATATTTTTCTAATTTATCTTGATACTTTGACAATTTAAAAAAATACGCTTCTTCTTTCTTAGGTTCAACTACTCTACCACAATCTGGACATTTTCCATCTACAAGCTGAGACTCAGTCCAAAATGATTCACAAGGTGTGCAGTACAAACCCTCATACTCACCTAAATAAATATCTCCTGAACCAAGCATTTTATCAAATATTTTTTGAACAATTTCTTTATGATTTTTATCAGTAGTTCTTATAAATTTATCATAACTTGTATTCATTAAATCAAAATTGTTTTTAATTAACCCAGCAATCTCATCTACAAATTTTTGAGGAGTTTTTCCCGCTTCTTCCGCCTTTAATTCTATTTTTTGACCATGTTCATCTGTTCCAGTTTGAAAATATACATCATATCCTTCTAATCTTTTATATCTTGCAATAGCATCTGAAAGCACAATCTCATAAGTATTTCCTATATGAGGCTTTCCTGACGTATACGCTATAGCCGTTGTTAAATAATATTTTTCATTCATTTTAATCATTCCTTCCATTAGTACTTCCTAGTCCCCCAACTCTTTCATTACTTACATTATCATTATCACAAATAAGATATTTAGTAAAAATTCCTTGTGCATAACTATCACCTTTTTTAACAGCAAATTCTTTATCTCCATGATTCTGAAGAGCAACAAACATATGTCCTTCATTATTAATATTATTATAGTAATCAGCATCTATTACTCCAACTTGATTACACATTCGAACATTACTTTTAAATCCCATACTACTTCTTACAACTATAAACAAAGCTTCATCATCTTCCATATAAACTTTATATCCAGTAGCAATTTTTAAAATTTCACCAGGTTTAATTACAAAATCATCTATTGCAATAAAATCATATCCAGCAGATACTCTAGTTTTTCTATGAGGTAATATATATTCTTTATATAATATTTCATCATTTTTTATATCTTTACTAAACTGCTTAAAACTTATTTTTTCAAAACCTCTCATACTAACCTCCAAAATAAAAATCACAAACTAAGAAAGGACGAATATATATCCGCGGTACCACCTTAATTCATGATTTCCATGCACTTAAATATTTATAACGTAATTACCCGTTTTAACTCCAAAAACCATATTCATAGTATTAATTTATTAATTTCCACCAAACATTAACTCTCTTTAAAATATTAACTATTACTCATTTTCTTCTCTGTTAAATTATTTTTCACACTTATAATCAGAGTAACCATCTTCTAAATAATCCTCTAAATCATCAACATCTTTCACGTCTAAGTCATCTAAATATTCTTCTAAAGCTTCACCTTTAAATTCTTGAGTTTGAATTATATTATCTCCACTTTTTTTAATAGACGCTTTATATCCATCAGGAGCATCATCCATATAATCTTCTAAATCATCTTGTTGATCATCTACAAATTCATCTATGTCAACATCTTCATAATCTAAATAATCTTCAAAATCCCCATCAGTAGTATCATAAACAACTTTAATAAAAATTTTAGTTACATCATCATCTCCATTATATTTAACATCTACTGAAGTATCAGCAAAACTTTCCGATGTCTCACATGTCATCGTTTTATCTCCTAAAACGATAAATAGAATAATAACAAGAACTACGCCACCAACAATACCATAAACAGTATTAGGACTTTTAGCATAAAAATCTTTTCCTTTAGTAATTAACTCATTTCCCTTAGCTTTAGCATTAACAACAAAATCATTACTTGAATTATTTACTGGCACAGCAGCAGGAGCAACATTACTTACCGATTCATTAGCAGGAGCAAGTGCATTTCCACAATTCACACAATGTTTAGCAGTAACCTCATTTTTAGTTCCACAATTTCCACAAAACATAAACACAACCTTCTTTCTATTTAAAGTATATCATTAAAAACAATAAAAATCTAGAAAAAAAATACATTTTATCTAAACAATTGTAAATTACTATTTTTTCAAATTTCTCTGTTCTTGTGCATAATCACCTATAAAATTAATAAATGATTCCATCGCAGCAACATTATGTAAAATAGGTAATTCATGATAACATTTTTCTTTTGTATTATATATTTTAATTATAAAAACCGTTCTACCAAAAACTTTCTTATAACCCATTGAAATAATAGTATCAAAAACCTTAGCTTTTAAAACTCTATTTACAAAAGTTAAAATTAAATTATGGTTAAAATAAGCAAATAAATCATATTCTTCTTCATCATTTAATCTTATATCTACATTACAATTTTTATTTCCATTTAAAGATATTCTGTAATTAAACTCCGTACCCAAATTTTCAAATGACTCTAATTCTAAATTAAACTTAGTAATTAAAGTATAAATAAAGTTAGAATAATGCTCTAAATCTTCACCATCAATATTCACTTGTTCAAATAGAATTTTATCTTCAATATACCTTCTTAACTGAAAAAGACTTTTACAACCATCTAAATTATTATTTTTCTTCAAAATATTTTTTACATATTTTACAAAATCGTCCATACTTGTAATATCACTAATTACTTCATCACAATCAGTATATAATAAAGCATACTCATACTTATTCAAATCTCTAGTTGAAAATGCATTAAAGTATACTATTTCATCATGAACAATATTATATTGATAAGTTTCCATATGCTCTTCATCTATTATTTTATTAAAAAGTATACTATCAGCATAACTTAGTGTAAACACAGCACCATTCTTAATATCTTTAATAACAATATATTCCCCCAAAAAAATAATATCATATTTTTTATTTGTAGTAACATACGTTTCTAACTTTTCAAGATTAAGATTCTTAACTTCTTCATACAAATTTTCATCAAAAGATTTACTAAATTCAAGTAATAATCTAATACTATTTTTCATAAGTCCCCCATATAAAGACTTATTATAACAAAATGAAAACTAATGTCAACTAACTTATATTTATTTTTTCAGCTAAAATTTTAGCTATTATTTTAGCACTCTTTAAATCAGTATCATTTGTAATAGAATCATTTTTTGTAATAATTACAAGTCCAAGAGAATCAGTATTACTAATTATAGGTACTATAACAAAATTACCATAAATATCATTATTTGAAAAAGATAATTTACCATCTTTAATATTCACTATTTCTCTATTATCTATATACTTAATCAGTAATGTATCAAAACTTTGCTCAACCAAATGTTTATATATATCAGTAGTAGCGACAACCTTTACTCTATCAGTAATTATTATCATATCATTATCAATCGAAGAAAATATATCAGTAAGTTTTTGACTAAGATCACCAATATTATCCATAAGTAAAAATTTTTTTAATATAATTTTATCTTCCTCTACTAAAATTTCTATGTTTTCACCATCTCTAATAGAAAGACTTCTTCTAATTTCTTTTGGAATAACAATTCTTCCAAGTTCATCTATTCTACGTGTTACACCTGTACTTTTCACAATAAAAAATTCACTCCACTTCATTACTAGTGTGTGAATTTAAATATTTTTTATGTATTTTTTACATTATTTTCTATTTCTGTTAATAACTTAGTTAAAAGTATAACGTAATGTTCTACTTCTTTTTTTATTATAAGCGAAACATGTAACTGAGAACTAAGATACTTAATATTAAAATTAGTACTTATTTGAAATGCACTCATTAAAAGTTTATCACCTTTAATATTATCACAAACTTCCTTTGGAATAATAAGTTCAACCATTCTATCAGTTTTTTTAACATGCTTTATACACAGTTTAGAAGCCAGTTTTTCAAACCATTCTTCATACATATATATAATTAAATCATTAGGTAAAGTACCAAATCTATTCTCTAGTTCTTCTTTTACTTCATTAAAAGTTTCCAGCGAAGACACTTTATTAATAATTTGGTGAATTTCAAGTTTAACTTCCTCATCTGGTGCATAATCATCAGTTATATGAGTAGCAACATCTAAAAGTGTAGGAGCATCTTCTTCTTCATCTATTACTTCTTCACCTTTACTGCGTCTAAGCTCATCATCAATCATCTTTAAATATAAAGATATTCCAACTGAATCAACAAATCCAGCTTGACTAGAACCAAAAACATCTCCTGCTCCTCTAATAGCAAGATCTCTCATAGCAATTTTATATCCACTACCAAGCTCCGTAAACTCTTTTATAGCACTAAGTCTCTTAGTAGCAACTTCATTTAATACTTTTCCTTCTTTATAAAGTAAATAAGCATAGCCTATTTTATTACTTCTTCCAACTCTACCTCTAATTTGATAAAGCTGAGATAAACCAAAGTGATCAGCATCATAAACAAGCAAAGTATTAACATTTGGTATATCAATACCACTTTCAATAATAGTAGTACATATTAAAATATCATACTCATAATTTACAAAATCAGTCATGATATTTTCAAGTTCTTCTTTTTTCATCTGTCCATGAGCAAAATTAACTCTAGCATCAGGTACTATTTTTTTAATATAACTAGCAACAGATTCAATATCCGAAACTTTATTATATAAAATAAATACTTGACCATTTCGCGATAACTCTTTATAAATTGCATCTTTTATTACAAATTCGTTTTCACTAACAACATAAGTTTGCACTGGATATCTATTTACAGGAGGCGTATCTATCACTGATAAATCTCTAAGCCCAGATAAAGCCATTTTTAAAGTCCTAGGAATAGGAGTAGCAGACAAAGTAAGTACATTTACATCATTTTTAAGAGATTTGATTTTTTCTTTATGAGTAACTCCAAATCTTTGCTCTTCATCTACTACTAAAAGTCCAAGTTTACTAGGTTTAACATCATCACTAAGTATTCTATGAGTACCAAAAAGTATATCAATTTTCCCTTGATTAAATCTTTCAAGTGTAATTTTCGCTTCTTTAGCACTAACAAATCTATTCAAAAGACCTATTTCTATTGGCCAATCTTTAAATCTTTCAAGGGCAACTTTATATTGCTGACTTGATAAAATAGTTGTCGGACACAAATACATTACCTGATAATTATTTAAAACAGTATTAAACATACCTCTAAACGCAACTTCGGTCTTACCAAATCCTACATCTCCACATAAAAGCCTATCCATTGGGTATTCCTTTTGTAAATCTCCTAAAATTTCATTAACACTTTTTGCTTGATTAGTAGTTAAATCATACTCAAATCCAGTATCAAATACATCATCCTCAGCATACCCCTTATAAACAGGAGTCTTAACTGCTAATCTTTCTTTATATAACTTCATTAATTCTAAAGATATATCTTTAATTTTTGCTTCAATATATCTTTTTGTTTTCTTCCAAGTATCTCCTCCAAGCTTATTTATCTTAGGAGCACTACCATCTTTATCACCATATTTATATATAGTAGTAATTTTAGACGCAGGAACATAAATTTTATCTTTACCAGCATAAAGTATTTGTAAAAAATCTTTTTCTATACCACCTTTATTAAGTTTGACAATGCCATTATATACACCAATTCCATGTGAAATATGTACAACATAATCTCCTATTTCAAGTTGATCATAACTTTTAATTTTTTTACCAAATTTATAACTACTTTTATAACGAGTTACATCTTTACTAACTTTAGATATATCACTTTCACCAATATATACAACATCTTCAAAGATAAAACCATGAGTAACTTTTTGCTTAATAAATTTAGCACCTACACAAATATCTCTAATTTTACTTATTTGTTTTTCATTAGTTAAACAAAAATAAACTTCGTAATCTTTATTACTCCAGCCGTAAAAATCAATTTTTAGTTTATCAAAATCCTCATTATAATTATCAAGGACTTTAGAAGAAAATATAATATCATTTTTACTTACTTCGATATTATTAATATTCATAGTAAATTTAGGTTTAATTTCATCAAATTCAAACATAAATTTCTCATTTGTTCCTTTACTTTGATTAAATGAAAAAATATCTTCAACTAGTTTTATGTATGAACCTTTAATTTGATTGTAATCAACATAAAAAACAACTTTATCATCCATATAATCAAGTATAGAGTCATTTACTTCACTTTTAACTTCATTAACTGGATTAATAGATAAATCAGTAACTTCTTCAACAGTTATTTGAGTACCTTCATCAAAATATTTAATTGATTCTATCTCATCTCCATCAAACTCTATTCTAAGTGGTCTAGACTCATGAATCGGAAAAACATCAATAACAAGTCCTCTAACAGCATATTCACCAGTTGAAGTAACAAAAGATTCACGGTTATATCCAAACTTCTCTAAATTTTCTATTAAACTACTTCTCTTAATCTCTAAATTAATAGATAAATTAAGTTCTAACACTTCACTTTTTTTCGGTAAAAACTTAAGATAACCCATTAAATTAGTGATAACTATATTTTTGCTTTTTTTAAGACTTTTAACTGTTTCAAGTCTAGTAAATTTTAAATCAGGAGACTCTGCTATAGTAGCACTAGTTAAAAAATCATCCATTGGATATAAAAGCACATTTTCAGTATAATTGGAAAAAATATTAAACAGTTTTGTCGCTTCAAATAAAGAACTAGTAACTATAAGAACATCCTTTTCAAACTTATTATAATAATTAAGCATATAAAGAACACTTAACTCCTGTGTTAAGCCACTTACATTTCTACCATCTTCATATTTAAAATATTTATTTATATTTTCCATAATCTAGCTCTTATAAGTATTAATAGCCTTCTCAAATCCTTCCTTAATAAATAAGTTAATAATTTTATCATAATCTACACTAAATATTTTTTCCAAATCTTCTTTAGAAAACCTACCCAAAACAAAATCAACAACATCTTTTTTATCAGCATCAAGTATACCTACTTTTAGTCTAGCAAAATTTTTACTCTTAAGTACATTTTCAATGGATTTAATTCCATTATGTCCACCCGAAGATGAATCTTTTTTAAGTTTATAAGTACCTATTAACATATCTAAGTCATCTTGAATAACTAAAATATCATTAATATTAATATCAAAATAATTTACATACTTAACAACAGAATCCCCAGATAAATTCATAAAAGTTTCAGGTTTAATAAAGATAACTTCTTCACCTAAAACATTAATCTTAGTATACAAAGAATTAAACTTATTTTGCCACTTAATATTTCCAACATAGTTATCAACAATATTAAATCCTATATTATGTCTTGTATTTTCATATTTTTTTCCTGGATTACCAAGACCAACTATTAATTTCATTTATCCTCCTTAAACATATTTTGATACGTTTCTAAATTTTCAATACTTTTCAAAGTAATATTAACTCCAAACTTAGAATTTTTTACACATTTTACAAGTATCAAACCAATTTTATCTTTCCTAGTACTAACAAAAACTACTTCTTTAACATTCATCTTAAATTTATTAGCTAAAATAATTATTTCATCTATTCTTTCTTTTCTGTGAACCATATAAAGAGTACCATTATTACTCAATAGTTTAGTAGAAATCGAAAAAATATCTTCAAGAGTTATCAACACTTCATGTCTAGCATCAGTTTTAAACTTACTATTATTTATATTTTCACCTATTTTAAAATAAGGCGGATTACACGTAATAATATCTACACTATTATATCCTAAGTAATCAAAAACTCTTTTAATATCACTGTTAATAACCTCAATGTTATCAACATTATTTAAATTCACAGATTTTAAAGCAAGTGAATAAACTTCCTCGCTAATTTCAAAAGCCATAATATTAATACTACTTTTAGTAGATATTACAAGTGGTACAACACAGTTACCTGTGCAAAAATCAACTAAAAGCTTATCTTTTTTTAAAATATTTACATATTCAGCTAAAAGAAGAGAATCTACAGAAAATTTAAACCCTTTTTCATGTTGATAAATATATCTATTCTTATAATCAAATAAATCATTTTTTACTATTTTCATTATTACTAACTTCTATTCTCTCCCCATTAACATCAACAATATAACTATTTTTAAGTATATTTAAACTTCTAACGGTTCCATTTTTGTTACCACATTTAATACTTGATCCAATATTAGGTAATTCTTTTCTTATTTCAGTATAATTATCATCTTCGTAAGCAAGACAACAAAGAAGTCTATTACAAGCTCCATTAATTTTAGAAGGATTAAGGGCTAAATTTTGATTTTTGGCCATACTTATCGAAACAGATTCCATTTGATTTAAAAATCTAGAACAACACAACTTTTGACCACAAACACCCTCACCAGAAACTTCTCTTGCTTTATCTCTTGCCCCAACTTGTCTAAGTTCTATACGCGTTTTGTAAAGCATTGCTAGTTTTTTAGCAAGTTCTCTAAAATCAACTCTTTCATCTGCATAAAAATTAAACACCAGTTGACTTCTACTAAAAGAATAATTAGCACTTATAAAATTCATATCAAGATTAAGCTCAGCAGCAATTTCTCTACATTTTTTTAATGCTTTTTCGGCATCCTTTATATTTCTTAAATGTTCCTTATAATCATCTTTAGTAGAAATTCTAATAATTTTTTTTAAATCACTAAACTTATTAGCTTTATTTTTATCTGTAATTTCACTAACAATCTTCCCAAACTGCTCACCTTTTTCAGTTTCTACTATAACAGTAACATCAATTCTACACTTTAGTTCAGTTTTAAAATAATACACTTTACTATTTTTATTAAAACTTACTCCATAAACATTAGTCATTTACTTCTCCCATTTCTATCACAAATCTATCAAATAATAAATCAATTTTAGCATTATAATTCATATCGTTTAATAATTTTACTAAAATTTCCTTAATTTTAACAACATATTCCAAATTTTCCTCATATAATTTCTCAAATCCATCATATTTTATCACATTTTTACCACAAATATAATAAAAAACACTATCATATATATCTAAAACTATTTTAAATAATATATATGCTTGATTTTTTTCTAAATAAATATCATTTAATATAGTTTTATTAATTAAAATAGAATCATTTTTATTATTAATTATTTCTAGTAAGTAGTAACGTATGTTATCAACATGAAAATCAAATTCTTCTTTACTAATTCCCAACTCTTGATATATAGTTGCATTATCATATTTGACACTTAGTATTTGACATCTACTTTTTATAGTGTTGATAACATTCTCTTTATTATTAGTAATAAAAAAACCAATTGTATTATCGTAAGGTTCTTCAACAAACTTAAGCATAGTATTAGCAGATGATGAATTAAGTTTTTCTGTTTGTTTAATTATATAGACATTATTTTTAGCAAGATCAGGCTTTACTAGACACTTTTTCTTTAGTTCTAAAATCTGTTCCTTCTTAATAAACATTCCATCAGGACCAACGATAAATAAATTTAAAGCTTCATCATTATCTATCATTTTACATATAGAACATTTATCACAATCTGGACTAAAATTATCTAAACACGACAAATGCTTAACTAAATATTTCAGTTCTTCAACACAAAAATCTTGATTGTTTGTTTCAATCAAGTATGCATGAGCAAATTTATCACTCTCAAAATCATGTATTAACTTATCAAAGTTTTTACTTATCATAATCTCCTATCTAGATCATATAAGATAAAATAACTAAAGATACAGCTCCAAAAGGTCCTAAAAAAGTAGTAACGGCAACAGTAATTGCGTTAATTGGAATAAATACATCTAAATTCACTAACAATAAATTAAGCGCATACAACATAGCAAACGCTAGAACAAATTGTTTCAAAAATTTTTTAATAAATATTTTCATATCTTTCCTCTAAAAAATTATATGAAAATACTACTTAATTATACTTATTCAGAGATCTTTTTTCTATCTTCTAAAGCTTTATCTAATGTCATAATATCTAAATAATCTATTTCTGCACCCATCGGAAGTCCATAAGATAGTCTAGAAATAGTAACATTTTCTTTTTCAAATATCTTTTTAATATAAAGCGTTGTAGTTTCACCCTCTATAGATGACTTTAACGCAAGAATTAATTCTACGTTTTCCATCTGAGAAACTCTTTTAATTAAAGAAGATAAGTTAATATCTTCAGGCGAAACATTATTAATCGGACTTATCAGCCCATTTAAAACGTGATAAACACCATTATAATTACCCGCTTTCTCAAATGCAAAAACACTTTTATAATCCTCAATAACACAAATAACATTTTTATTCCTTGTGCCACTATGACAAATACTACAAGTTTCATCATCAGTAATATGACCACATATCTGACATTTCTTTAAATTTTGTTTTGCCAACAAAAATACTTCAGAAGCATCTTCAATATCCTCATCACTAAATTCTATAGTAGCAAGCGCCATCCTTTCAGCACTTTTCTCACCTACACCAGGAAATTTCTTATAAAAATTAATTAATTTTTGCAATGTTTCTGGATAAACCATTATTAAAACATTCCGCCCATTTTACTATAAGCACCCATTTTACTTTCAGTTTCTTTATTTAGTTTAGATAAAGCATCATTATACGCTATAACAATCATGTCTTCTAAAACTTCGATATCATCTTTATCAAGTGATTCAGATTTAATAGAAACTTTAGCAATCTTATGGTCACCTTTCATAACTAAATCAACTAGTTCACTAGAACCAGCAAACTCCATTTTCTCAAGTTCATCTTGTTTTTTTGCAATATCTTTTTGCATTTTTTGTGCTTGTTGCATTAAACTTTGCATATTCATTATATATCATCCTTCCTCTATAATAGCACTATCGAAAATATCACTAGCAATAGCTGACAATTCATCTATTTTTTCATTCTTCTCTTCGATATAATTATATTTTACACCATTTTTAATGTTTTTAACATAGTCTGACGATAAATTCTTCCATTCATCACTAGTCAAAAATACAAATTTAAATAAACTTTTATTAAGTTTATTAAATTGTTCTTCTATATTATCTATATTATTAAACAATTCTTCGACATCATTAACACTACTAGAATGAATCACAATAATTTCCTTTGATGCCATAGCAACATCAGAATCTACTACAATACCTCTTAGTTGTTTACTAACATCATCTTTAAAATTACCCCAATTTTGTAACTGTTTATTCTTTTCATCTTTAGAAACATTAACAAAACAATTATTTACACGAATTTTTTTAATTTCATCAAAATTCTTATTAAAATCAGCATCTTTATCAAGAACTAAAACTGAACTATCATCAATTTTTTTGTTTAAACTAGCATTTGCTTCAACATTCTTAACAACACTACTTTCAGCTATAACAATATTTTTAGTGTCCATATAAGTCATCAAAAGTACAGTTAAAAGTGAATAAACATTAACATTAACATTAATCTTATTCATACAATCAGTTAAATCAAATACAAGTTTCTTATAATCTGAAGTACTTAATCTATCTTGCTTATTATTAATTAGCATATTTTTAACACGCAACGCACTTTGATCTATAAGCCCCTTAATTAAAAGCTTATAATCAACAGATTTTAAAGAAAATTCATCTAACAAATCTATAACTTTACTAAAATCATTATCTTCAATCGCATCCAAAATAAGATTTATTGATTTTAAAGAAATATTTCCTACTGAATCAGTAACCATATTTAAATCAATTTTCTGATTACTTTTAGACAACTGATCAAGTAAACTAAGTGAATCTCTCATACCACCATCAGAAACTCTAGCTATTTCAATAGCAGCATCTTCAGTAATTTCAATATTTTCTTCCTTACATATATCATTTATTCTTCTTACAATAACATTTAGATCAATTTTCTTAAAATCAAATCTTTGACATCTAGACATAATAGTAATTGGAACACTCTCAATATTAGTAGTAGCAAGTATAAAGATAACATGACTAGGAGGTTCCTCAAGTGTAAGTAAAAGGGCATTAAAAGCACTTTGGCTAAGCATATGAACTTCATCAACAATATAAACTTTATACTTCAAAAAATTTGGAGACAATTTAATATTATTTATAATTTCACGCATCTCATCAACACCATTATTAGATGCAGCATCTATCTCTATAATATCATTACTATTCTCATAATTTAAACAATTCTCACATTTATTACATGGATTTCCATTTTCAAGTGATAAACAATTAACACACTTAGCAAATATTTTAGCAGAACTAGTCTTACCAGTCCCTCTAGGACCAGAAAAAATATACGCATGAGAAAGCTTGTTGTTATCAACACTATTTTTTAAAATTCTAACAATATTTTCCTGACCAACTAAAGTAGAAAAATCATCAGGTCTATATTTTCTATATAATACTTTATAACTCATATTACCCCTAACTCCCATCAATATAATTTTATCAAATTGACACAAATAAGTCTACACAATAAGCAAATTTATCAAAATATTAAAATTTATCGCTTATTTTTAAAGAAATCAGACAAAATCTGATGATACTCAGTCAATAAATCATCTGATAAATTCATTTTACAAACATTTGTTCGGTTGTAATCATTTTTAATTTCTAATTTATCAGATAAATAGTAAACATTTTTAATTCTTGCTTGTTTTATAACAGCTTCACACATAGAACATGGTTTTAAAGTTACATATAAATCATAATCATACAATTTCCAAGTTTTTTCAATTTTATTAGCTTCAATTATACACATTATTTCAGCATGACTAAGTATATTATTATTTTTCTCACGATCATTATGTTTTTTCACAATTATTTCGCCATTTTTAACCAAAACAGCACCTACAGGCACCTCATCTTCTAAAAAAGCTAATTTTGCTTCATTCAAAGCCTCCAACATATAATTCATAAATTCTCCTATAAAAAAAGTGCACACAAATAGGGATTGACGTGGCTGCTATCTTCCGATCCTGACCAGATTACAATATATTTGTTGCACGTATAAATTATATCATAATTAACATTGAAAAACAAGAAAAAAACATAAAATCGCCATAAAATAAAGAAAATATACACATAAAGTGCAGTAATTCGATAATTATTAACAATGTTCCACGTGGAACATTGTTTTGAAATACTAAATACTTAACTATATTATTAACACAAAATAATCTATAATAAAACATTCTCGTTATAAAACTTATCAACACTTAATGTTCCACGTGGAACATATAAAGAAAAAAATACTATTTAAATTTTATAGGAAACTTATTAACATTAATTTAATATATCAAAAAAAGAACATGAAAATAAGTTATCAACAAGCTGATGTTCCACGTGGAACATTGAATTTTCCGCGTAAATTAGGCAAAAAAATATAATAACACTCAATTATATTGAGAAAGTTACCAACAAAAATAACCAATGTTCCACGTGGAACATTGTAATCGTAATAAAAAAAATAGATAGGATTTATTAACACTGAAATATTATAATTAAAATAACAGACTAAAAAAATGCATTATAAACATGATGTTCCACGTGGAACATCAAACGCATCAAAAGTATATAAAGTTACAAAAATGGTGATTTTATTAACAAATAAATAAAATAAAACAACATTAAATATATATTTAACTCAAATAATATATGTATAAGTTATCAACACTCAATGTTCCACGTGGAACATTGAATATATTTTAATGAATTATATAACTACTAGCCAAGAAAATTTGAATCAATATACATAAAATATATCAATATATAACACATACAACAAAAAAACAATGTTCCACGTGGAACATTGTTCGTAAAAATTAAGGATATATACTATAATAAATACGAAAGATCAATCTGTTAATATATATAACTAATAATTTAAAAAATATATTATAATAGAAATATATAATAAATTTAAAAACGAATAATTGAAATTATAATACATATCTATCATTCAAATTATAAATAAATAATGAAATATATTAAGCTACTTTAAAAAAAATAAGAATAAACAAAAGAGCATTAGCTAGCTTAAGAATTTGGTTTACATAATATTATTTAAAAACACAAATTTTGCCAGGTATATATCATTAAATATTGATAAGAGAACTTAACTTATTTTTGGAAAATAATTAGTTTACATAATAATTGGTTGCAACGAAATTATTTCCCGGGAAATAATTTGTTAACATAACATACAAATTTATACAAAATTTTATAATTTGGGAAATATTTTGGGTTACATAACATATAAAAATATTTCCCGGGAAATATTTTTATGTTAATAACGTTATATTTATTCACAATTTTATTTCCCGGGAAATATTCAGTTTACATAATATATTAATATAAATTGAAAACCAATAGAGCAGAGCAAGTAAAAAAAAAACTAGCTTTCGCTAATTTCTTCATTTTCTTCTGATTCATTTGTTTCTGAATCAGTTTCTATTTCTTCTTGTTCAATTTTTAGTAATACAGCACTTGATACTTGTTGATTATCTTTTAAATTAATTAATCTTAACCCTTGAGTAACTCTACCTAATGTAGAAATCTGTTCAAGAGGCATTCTAATTGTCAAACCAACATTTGTCATAAGTACTAATTCATTTTCATCATTTAATACTTTAACAGATATTAATGCACCATTTTTATCAGTAATATTAAGTGCTTTAACACCTTTAGAACCACGTTTAGTTTGTCTAAACTCACTTACAAATGTCTTCTTACCATATCCTTTTTCTGTTAATAACAAGATAAGATCATCTTCAGACACAACTTCAGCACAAACACATTCAGCTTCGCCTAAATTAATACCTCTAACGCCTGATGCAGTTCTTCCCATAGGTCTTAGTTCACTTTCTAGGAATTTAACCATACGACCTGCATTAGACCCTAAAAGAATCATATCTTCGCCAGAAGTTTTTCTAACAGCAATAAGCTCATCATTTTCTCTTAAATTAATAGATATCTTACCAGTAGTTCTAATATTACTAAATTCTTCTATTAAAGTCTTTTTAACTACACCTGTTTTAGTAGAAAATAATAAATACTTTTTAGCTTCATCATTCTTAATTTGTATAACAGAACTAATTTTTTCATCATTTTCAAGTTGTAGTAAATTAACAATAGGAATTCCTTTAGCAGTTCTACCAAATTCTGGTATTTCATATCCCTTAAGTCTATATACTTTTCCTTTATTTGTAAAGAATAATATATAATCATGTGTTGATAAGTTAATAAGTTGCTCAACTATATCTTCTTCATTAGTAGTCATACCTTTAATACCAACACCACCTCTGTTTTGAGTTTTAAACTCTCCAGGAAGTGTACGTTTAATATAACCAGCTTTTGTAAGCATTACAATTATATTTTCTTCAGGTATAAGCGACTCATCTTCAATGAATTCTATAGCCGTCATATCTATATTAGTTCTTCTTTCATCATTATATTTATGTTTAATTTCTAGTAATTCTTCTTTAATAATAGCTAAAACTTTAGCTTCATCAGCAAGAATACCTCTTAAACGATCTATTTCCTTCATAAGCTCAGCAAGTTCATCTTCAATCTTAGATTTTTCAAGACCCGTAAGTCTTCTAAGTTTCATTTCAAGTATTGCTTCAGCTTGTATTTCAGATAATCCAAACTTAGTCATTAATCCATTTTTAGCTTCTTCATCTGTAGCAGCAGCCCTAATAAGTTTAATAACTTCATCTATATTATCAAGAGCTATTTTTAAACCTTCTAAGATGTGAACACGACGCTCAGCCTTAGCTAGTTCAAATTTAGTTCTTCTAACAATAACAACTTTCTGATAATTTGTATATTTTTCTATAATTTCTTTTAAATTTAGTGTTTTTGGTTCACCTTCATCTAACATAAGTAAATTAATACCATAAGATGTTTGTAATTGTGTATGTTTATAAAGGTTATTAAGTACTACATTAGCATTTGCATCTCTTTTAAGAGTTACAACTACTTTAATACCATTTTTAAGCGTAGATTCATCATTTAAATCTGCTATTCCATCAATTATTTTATCTCTTACAAGTTGTCCAATCTTTTCTTGGAAATTTTTCTTATTAACTTGATAAGGAAGTTCAGTAATAATTATTTGAGATTTATTATTTTTCTCAATAATTTCAGCTTTACCTCTAATAGTAATTGAACCTCTTCCAGTTTCATAAGCTTTTCTTATACCAGAATTACCAAGTATTGAAGCAGATGTTGGAAAATCAGGACCTTTTACGTATTCCATAAGTTCTGGAATAGTTATTTCATTATTATCAATAAAAGCTACACAACCATCAATTACTTCTCCTAAATTATGTGGAGGAATGTTAGTAGCCATACCAACTGCAATACCCATAGTACCATTTACTAGTATATTTGGATATCTAGAAGGTAATACTTTAGGTTCTTTTCTAGAATTATCAAAGTTTGCTTCAAAATCAACAGTATCCTTATTAATATCTCTAAGAAGTTCTAAAGATAATTTTTGTAATCTTGCCTCTGTATAACGATATGCCGCAGCTCCATCACCATCTATTGAACCAAAGTTACCATGTCCTTCAACTAAAGGATATCTATAACTAAAATCTTGTGCCATTCTAACCATTGAGTCATATACTGATGAATCACCATGTGGATGATATCTACCAAGTACATTACCTACAGTAGTTGCACTTTTTTTAAACATTTTATCTGGTGTTAAACCATCTTCATGCATCGCATAAAGTATTCTTCTATGAACTGGTTTTAAACCATCTCTTAAGTCTGGAAGTGCTCTTGAAATAATAACACTCATTGAATATTCAAGAAACGATTTTTCCATTTCATTAACTATATTTTGTTGTTCTAATTTATCCATTATAAGCACCTCCTATACATCTATATTTTCAGCATATCTAGCATTAGTTTCTATAAACTCTCTTCTAGGTTCAACTTCTTCACCCATAAGTGTTTCAAATACTTTATCTGCTAAGATAGCATCTTCTATTGTTACTTTTAATAATGTTCTATTTTCAATATTCATTGTAGTGTCACAAAGTTCATGAGCATCCATTTCACCAAGTCCTTTGTTTCTTCCAACTTCAGCTTTAGCTCTTACATTTTCAGGTAATGTACTCATATATGCATTTAACTCTTCATCATTAAGTGCGTATTTAGTCGTTTTACCATGCTTAATGTTGTATAAAGGTGGCTGTGCTATATAAACATACCCATCTTCTATAATCTTCTTAAACATACGATAAAATAGTGTTAAAAGAAGAGTTCTAATATGAGATCCATCAACATCGGCATCAGTCATGATAATTATTTTATGATATCTAAGTTTCTCAACATCGAAATCTTCACCAATACCAGTACCAAATGCTGTAATTAAACTTCTAATCTCTTCATTTGCGAGTGCTTTATCAAGTCTAGCTTTTTCAACATTTAATATTTTACCTCTAAGAGGAAGTATTGCTTGAGTTTTAGGGTCTCTTCCACCTTTAGCAGAACCACCTGCAGAATCCCCTTCGACTATAAATAGTTCAGAAATACTAGGATCTTTCGAAGAACAGTCAGTAAGTTTTCCCCATTGATTAGTAATCTCAAGACCACCTTTACGTCTAGCAAACTCTCTAGCTTTTTTAGCAGCCATTCTTGCTCTAGAAGCTGTCATAGCTTTTTCAACTATTTGCTTAGCAACTGGAGGATTTTCAAGTAAAAATCTTTCAAAACCTTCACTAAATACATCACTTGCTATTTTTCTAACTTCAGCATTCCCAAGTTTAGTTTTAGTTTGTCCTTCAAACTGAGGATCAGGATGTTTACAAGATATAACCATTGTAATTCCTTCACGGCAATCATCACCTAATAATGATTCTTCATTATCTTTTAAAATTTTATTACTTTTAGCATAATTATTAATAATTCTAGTTAAAGCATTCTTAACACCATCTTCATGAGTTCCACCTTCATGAGTGTTAATATTATTTGTATATGAATATATTGATTGATTGTAACTATCATTATATTGAAGCGCTATTTCTAGGGAAATTCCAGCTTCTTCTCCTTCAACATATATAACATTTTCATGTAAAGGCTTTTTAATTTTATTAAGTAGGTTTACATACTCAATAATACCACCATTATATAAAAATGTATCTTTTTTATCATCTTCACGGTCGTCAGTTAAAATAATTCTAAGACCTTTATTTAAGAATGCAATTTCTTGTAATCTTTTATGAAGAGTATCATAGTTATACACAGTAGTTTCCTTAAATATTTCAGGATCAGCTTTAAATCTAATCATAGATCCTGATCTATCGTCTTCATAATTACCTATAATTTTTAGCGGTTCAGTTGCAGTACCTCCATTTTCAAATCTTTGAAAGTACGTGTTACCATCTCTATTAATAGTAACTTCAAGCCAAGTAGATAAGGCATTAACAACTGATGCACCTACACCATGAAGACCTCCAGATACTTTATATCCTTCTCCTCCAAATTTACCTCCAGCATGAAGTACTGTAAATATAGTTTCAACAGTAGATAATCCAGTTTTTGCATTAGTTCCCGTTGGAATACCTCTACCATCATCTTTAACACAAATTATATTACCTTTTTCAATAGTAACTTCAATATCATCACAATATCCAGCTAAAGCTTCATCAACAGCATTATCAACAATTTCCCAAACAAGATGATGAAGACCTTTTTCACTAGTTGTACCAATGTACATACCAGGTCTTTTTCTTACGGCTTCTAGGCCTTCAAGTACTTGAATATCACTATCGCCATAATTTACATTATTTTCCATTTCTTTCCTCCTCAATTTTTCCTTTAGTTACTTTAAATGACTTACTTTTTTTTATATCTAAACCAACTACATTATCAATACTAGTAGTAGTAATAAATACTTGAATGTTATTATCTAGTATTTTAATTATATTCCTAGCTTTTTCACTGTCAATTTCACTAAATAAATCATCTAAAATAAGTATAGGATTCTCATTTTTTTCTTTTTTTATCATTTCTATTTCTGCAAGTTTAAAAGCAATTATACTATTTTTATGTTGTCCAACACTTCCAAAGTCTTTAAGTTTAACTCCATCAAGTATAAATACTATATCATCATGATGAACTCCAAGAAGAGTTTTACCAAATTGTAGTTCTTTCTTATAATTTTTTGCAAAATTTTCACTAATTTTTACAGCATCTTTATTCAAAAACTCACTTACATAAGTAACTTTAAGTTCCCCATAACCAAATATATCTTTATAAATATTAGAAATATAGTTATTTATATCTTTAATAAAGGTTTCTCTATAATTTCTTATTTTAAGCCCCATTTCGATGAGTTTACTAGTAAGAACATCTAAATACTCAATAGATAAATTTTTGCGCGCTGAGGCGTCTTTTAAATACGAATTACGATGCTTTAAAATTTTATTATAAGTGTTTAGTAACAGTAAATATTCCTTATTCATTTTACTAATTTCAATATTAAGTAACTTTCTTCTCTCTGTTGGTGTATTATTAATTAAATTAACATCCTCTGGATTAAACAAAATAACATTAATATTAGAAATATAATCACTGATTAAACTGCTTTTTCCATTATCTATAGTGGTAATTTTATTACCTTCTTTATCTATAGAAATTTTATACCTAGTGTTAACTTTAGTTTTAACTTTTCCTTCAACTAAAAGCCCATTTTCACCAAGTTTAATCATTAATTTATCATCATTTACTCGAAACGATTTAGTAAGTGCAAGTAAATATATAGCTTCTACTAAATTAGTTTTTCCAGATCCATTATTTCCATAAAAAATATTATAATTTTTAGAAAATTTTAAATCTAGCTTCTCATAATTTCTAAAATTATTAAGTTTAATATTAGTTAATTCCATATTTACCCCATAAATGATATTTTTAGAATACTTACATCTATTTTACGTACTCCTATACACATTATAATTATATCATAAATTCACCTATAAAAAAAGAAAAATCATCTTTTTCTTGCTAAAAAAATACTTTCCAAACGAGAAGCTCTCAAAATTTGTTTCTCAAGCACTCCGAAACTAATATTTAAGACCACTTTTTTACCATTTTTAAAAGTTACCAACACCAAATTTTTAGATTTACTCTTATATTCTAAAATAGCACATAAATTTATCCAGACACAATCATCACTCCTAGGAGAAGACGTTGGAAAAAATATCAAATTGAAGTTTTCGCTAACAATAATAGGAACCTTATACGAAATACCAAGCATCTCTTTAGATCCACTAATTCTGCCATCCAAACTACTTCCATAATACTTACAACTAGAATTAACAATAGACCTAACGTTTCTATAGTCAAAAAAAACTTTAAACTTATTAACAATTTTTGAACCATTAACCCCTGGTATAACAGCATAAGTATCAAAATCAATTATATTATTTTGCATAAATTCCCCCATAAAAAAATTTTTATGCTACTTTAACATAAAAATCTTAAATAAATTGTCACATTTTGTTATTAAAACGTTTTAATAGGTAAAATCAACGAAGTAAAATTCTCGTCATTTACAGATTTAATAATAACTGGCTTATCATCACTATTAAGAAGAAGTAAAATATTATCATCTTTAATAACTTTTAAAGCATCCATTAAATACTTAGAACTAATAGAAATTTCTATTTTATCTATTTTATTACTTTCAATAATAATTTTCTCTTCAGTTTTACCAATTTCTGAAGCAGTACTAGTTATTAACATTTCTTTTTCTTTAATATTAAGTTTAATAATATTTTTATCTTTATTAGAAGCAAGTAATGAAGCTCTATCAATAGCGTCGTAAAAACTTCTTAAATCAAGATTAATCATATAAGAAAAATCATCTGGAATAAAGTGAGAAGTTTGTGGATAAGTACCATTTAAAAGGTTACTTTGAACAAAAATATTTTTATAAACGAACATTATTTTATTATTAAATACATTTATTTCTATTTCTTCATCACTATCATCAATAATTTTATTAAATTCAATAATACTTCTTCCAGGAACTACAATATTAATATCTTCAGATAAATTAGAAGAAACGGCCATTGTTTTCTTAGCAAGTCTATAAGAATCAGTTGCAATACATTCTAAATTACCATTAGAAAGCGCTATATTAAGTCCAGTTAAAAGAGGTCTAAGCTCTTGAGTACTCATAGCATATGATGTTTGATCAATTATCTTTTTAAATTCACCAGAAGTAATTTTAAAATTATTCTTACTAGTTTCAAGTTTAAAGTTAGGATAATCATTTACATCATAACAATTTAAACTAAATTCATTTGTATCAGAATAAATTTTAACCTTAGTATCATCAGCATCAAAGTTAATAACATCACTTGGCATTTTTCTAATAATATCAAGAATATATTTACTTTGAATAATAGAAATCCCAGTATTTTCTATATTTTTTATTTCCTTTTCATCAACACTTATTTTAATAGTAAGTTCTGAGTCACTTGCAAGAAGAGTTAATCCTTCTTTAGTTAGTTCAAATTTTATTCCATTAAGTACAGGAATAGTAACTTTTTGAGATAATGCTTTAGTAACATTTACTAGAGCATCTAATATAATATTTTTTTCAATTGAAAATTTCATTTTTTTACCTTCTTTCTTTTTATATATTATTTATAATAACAATGTTGATAATGTTAATAACTTTATAAATTTCCCTAAGATACAGGTGTTAGTTACTAAAAGTTATCAACATTTTATAACTTTTCTTTGATTTCTTTCAACACTTTATCAAGTTCTTTATCACTTTCTAAGTCATGTTTTACCTTTTCACAAGCAGCAATAACAGTAGAATGATCACGTCCTCCAAAGTCAAGACCAATTTTTGCTAAATTTTCACTAGTTTCATTTCTACATAAATACATAGCAACATGTCTTGGTCTAATAATTTTACTATTTCTCTTCTTACTTTTCATATCATCAACAGTAATTTTATAATATTCTGCAACAACTTGTTGTATATTTGAAATAGAATTATCAGAATAAACATTGTTATTAACATAATCTTTTAATGCTTCAATAGCAAAATCTAGATTAATCTTAGTAGGAATCATCATAGCTGTATAAGCCATTAATCTATTAATAGTACCTTCTATATGTCTAACATCATTAGGACAACTATTAGCAATATATTCAATAACATCACTATCAACTTTCTTACCAATAATATTATTCTTGATTTTTGCTTTAATAATTTCACACCTTAGATTAAAATCTGGTGGATAAATATCAACAGGAAGTCCCCATTTAAAGCGGCTTCTGAGGCGTTCCTCAATTTTCTTTAAATCATCAGGTGATCTATCACTAGTAATAATAATTTGTTTATTCATTTGATGAAGTGCATTAAATGTATGAAAAAACTCTTGTTGTGTCCGCTCAGCTCCTACTAAAAACTGAATATCATCAATCATTAGTACATCAACATTACGATATTTATTCTTAAATTCATTAGCGTAGTTTATACTATTAATACCCTTATCAATGTTAGCTATACCAGTAAAATCAGTCATAAAGTCATTACTTGTGGTATACAAAACTTTTTTATTAGTATTTTCAGTAACATAATTTCCTATAGCATGCATTAAATGTGTTTTACCTAAACCACTTCTTCCGTATAAAAAGAGAGGATTATGGATAGTGCCAGGCGCTTCAGCAACGGCCTTGGACGCAATAAATGCAAGTCTATTAGTATCGCCAACTACATAATTATTAAATACGTGATCAGTATTTAGATTAGTATGCCAATCATGTTCTTCTTCAGCACTAGGTGTATCAATAACTTTAGTAACATCATTAAGTTCTTCTTCTAAAACAAATTTAAAAGTATAATCTTTACCTGTTATAGAATAAAAAGTTGAGTTAATAACATTATAATAGTTATCACTCAGCATCGTCTTATGTACATTCATTGGAACTTTAATAGTAACAACATCATCAGTTATAGAAACAAGCTCAAGTTTTGAAAACCAAATACTATAAGTATTAGGAGTTAACTGATTAGCCAGCTCATTTAGAAATTTATTAAATAGTTCATTAGTTTTCAAATCCTCACCCCATTACTTGCAACTTACTTAAAATTGTATATCATTTTCACCAAAAAATAAAGTCTAAAATAATAATAACATTTTTTCCACATACTTATCAACACAAAATTGCTTTTATTTACAAGAAAAAAATACTTATTAACATTTATCAACAAATTGCAATTAACAAACCAACATTTATAAGTTATGTGTTGTTTTAAGAAATGTTAATAGGTGTTAATTTGTGAATAAAGTCGAAATTTGTCGAATTTAAAAGAAAAATCGAAATGTAAAATGTTAATAACTATGTTTAAAAATGTGTTACTAAAAAAATACACATAAAGTTATCAACATTAAAAACAGCAAAATCATATCTAGTATTTTTAATTATAAGTTGATATAATTATTTTGAAGGAGAAAAACAATGTATAAACTAGCACATTTTAACTTTAATGTTTTAAATTTAGAAAAAAGTATAAAATTTTATCAAGAAGCACTAGATTTAGAAATAAAGAAAGAATATAAAAAAGAAAATTTTACTTTAGTATATTTAACAGACAAAAAAACAGATTTTACAATCGAGTTAACTTATTTACATGATAGAAAAGAAAAATATAATCTAGGAGATAATGAAATTCATCTAGCATTAAAAACTGATAATTTTGAAGAAAGTTATAATAAACATAAAAAGATGGACTGCATTTGTTATGAGAATAAAGAGATGGGAATATATTTTATATCAGATCCGGATGGATACTGGATTGAAATAATACCAAGTTAGTAACATGAAATATCAAATATTATCATTTAGCCCAACAGGTAACACAAAATTTTTAGCAACAATTCTATCAAAAAAACTAAATTGTGAAATAATTAACATAGAAGAAGAAGTAAATTGTGACCACTTAATCATAATGAGCTCTATTCATGCTTTTAGAATTCCGTTAAAATTATCTAAGAAAGTTACTAACATAAAAAAATTAAGTATAATAGCTGTAGGGTGTAACAAAGAAAAAATTAATAGCGCAGCAGGAATACATCTAATTAACAAAGCAAAAAAAGAAAAGATAGATATTTCTACATATAAAGTACTAGCTATGCCACTAACTATAGTAAAAAAATTTGATAAAAAGTATGGAAAAGAAATAATTGAAAAATCAGTTGAGGAAATAAATCAAATTTACAGTGATATAATTAATAACAAAAAAACTAATATAAAAATATCTTTATTATCAAAATCACTAATCATAGTACATTTATTAGAATCTTTTTTTGTAAAGTTATTTGGACTAGAGTTAAAAGCAAATAAAAGTTGTATAAAATGTGGTAAATGTATTAAAAGTTGTCCACAAAAAAATATAAAAATGAAAAATAAACCAAAATTTGGACTAAATTGTATACTATGTATGAATTGTATATACAATTGTCCAAAAAGAGCAATCCATCCAAGAATATCAAAATTTATTGAATTTAAAGATGGATACAATATTAAAGATTATATAGAGTAAAAATTTGTCTTTAATCCAAACTTAATTAATATACTTAGATTATAGTAAATATAAAAAAACATGATTTTAACCATGTTTATAATAATTAAAAGTGTATTAATCTATTAGAAAAATATTAATTTGACACAGCAGATATTTATTTTTCAGGAAAGGTAATCTTGACTTTAGTATATTATATTAATATAATATAACAAATTTGTAGGTGAAAAAATGAAAGTTACGAAAAATATGTTACACAGAGATTTAAAATCAAATTATGATAAGTATATGTTGATTGCTAAGTTATTGTCAAATAAGAACTTTGTTGTAGCTCATAATTTATATTTAAAATATTTTTCAAAATCAAAAAAAAGAGAAAATATAAAAATTACAGAAGAAAGTATAGTTACCCAAACTAATAACGATTTGAAATTAAAAATATATAAACCTGAGAATGTAGAAACGCCTATTCCTCTATTTTTGTATATACATGGAGGTGGTTATATCACCGGAAATCCAGAGATGTATGAGGATTGTATTGAAAAGTTCATTAATAAAAAAAGATGTATAATAGTTTCCCCAAAATATAGAAAAGCTTTCGAAGAACCTTATCCAGCAGCAATAAATGACTGCTATGATAGTTTATTATGGGCTAAAAATAACCATGGTGATATTGGAATATACAAAGATCGTTTTATAGTTGGAGGTCCAAGTGCCGGAGGAGGTTTAACAACTGCAACATCATTGTTAGTAAGAAATAAGGAAGATATTGATATTGCATTTCAACTTCCAATATATCCAATGATAGATTGTACACAACCATACGATGTAAATAGGTATATAGAAAGTCCTATGTGGGGAACCGCTTCTAATAGATTAGGTTGGGAAGCATATTTAAGTAACTTATATAATAATAATCTTGAAATTCCGAGTTATGCATCAGTAAGCAAAGAAAATAATTTATGTGATCTTCCTCCAACAATATCATTAATAGGAACCCTAGATCCATTTTATATAGAAACTAAAAACTACATTGAAAAATTAAAAGAAAGTAATGTTCCCGTCGAATTTGCAATATTTGAAGGTTGTTTCCATGCATTCGATATAGAACAACCTAATACAAATGTTGCTAGAGAAGCAGAAAAATTTATACTTGATAAATACGCAAGTTATTATGAAAAATATATTACAGAATACAAAAATGTTAGAAAAAAAAGATAAAATAAACATAAAATTATACACATTTAAAGGAATAAACCGATAAATTCCTTGACTTTTTAGCAATTTTAATATTATAATAATGTAGCATTAAAAAAGGAGTGATTGTAATTATGAAAAGAACATGGCAACCAAATAAAAGAAAAACTAAAAAAACTCATGGCTTTTTTGCTAGAAAAGCAGCAGATACTGGTATTGTTTCAAGAAGACGTAAAAAAGGTCGTAAAGAATTAACACATTAAAATTTTAATGTGATTTTTTTTTAGGAGGAATTTATGAAAAAAAGAGAAATAGTAAAAGAAAGAAAAGACTACAATAACATTATACAAAAGGGTCAAAAAACAAAAAGTAAGTATTTTAAAATATTTTTCCTAAAAACAAATTCTGAAATACCATTATTCGGTTTTGCAGTATCAAAGAAATTAGGAAACGCTGTTTACCGTAATAAAATAAGAAGACAACTTAAAAATATTATAGATAAAAACAAAATATACTTTCAAAATAACCGTAAATATATTATAATGATAAATAGTGACGGTGCAAAGCTGTCATATAATGAAAAAGAAAATGAATTAATTAAATTAATTAAAGGAGAACAATGAAAACAAAAATTTTAGGACTAACTGCGCTTTTATTAATACTATTTTCAAGTGGATGTGGGTCAAATGATTATATACTAGATAAAAATGAAGAAATAGTAAAATATGAAAAAACTGGTCAAATGCTTAGAAAAGATATTCTTTGTAAACCAGATAGTGACAGTGAAGTATATGCAATATATAAAACATATGAAGATCAATTAGAAAATAAACTAGAAGATCTACCGACTTGTGAAGATTTTACAGTAAATTCAAATGAGACATCTTCAATATGGCAATTTTTATTTGTAAAACCAACTGCATGGGCAATAAATAGTGTAGGCGAGTTAGTTGGATCACTAGGTGTAGCGGTAATGTTAGTGGGTTTATGTATCCGTATAATTTTATTACCAGTACAAATAAAAAACTCAAGACAATCGCAAAATATGAAAAAAGCAATGCCAGAGATGAAAAAAATCGAAGAAAAATATAAAAACAGAACTGACAGAGATTCTCAAATGGCAAAAAGTCAAGAAATGATGGGAGTATATAGCAAATATAAAGTAAATCCTGCAACAGGATGTCTGCTAGCATTTATACAATTACCTATATTCTTCGCATTCTTAGATGCAATTTATAGAACACCAGCAATATATGAAGAAACATTATTTGGATGGAACCTTGGAACAACTCCACTTGTAGGAATACAAAATGGAAATTATAGTTATATAGTACTTTTAGTGCTTATAGCATTTTCAACATTCTTCTCATTTAAATATTCTATGAGTCAAGCTCCAACAATGAATGAAGCATCAGCAAAACAAACAAAAATGATGATGAACATTATGGTAGTAATAATTTTAGTGTCATCAATTAATTTCCCAACAGCACTGCATTTTTACTGGATAGTAACTTATGCATTTATAGCACTTCAAACGTATTTAATTAAATGGTATCTAGGTGATAGAAAACCAAAAAAAGATAAAATAATTAAAGAAGAAAAATCTAATAAAATCAAAAATAGATTAGATAAAAAAGAAGGTAGGGAAAATGGAAAAATTAGTAAAAGAAGCAAAAACGATTGAGGAAGCTTTAGAAAAAATTAATGAAGAAAATAATTTAACATCTAGTGATTACATTTATACAAAAGAAAAAGTTAAAGGAAAATTATTTAAAGGTGAAAGTGTTAAAGCAACAGTTTATAAAAAAGAAGATATATATACTGAAATTAAAAAATACTTAAAAGAAATATGTAATGGTCTAAATTTAGAAGTAACTTTTGAAGTTCTTACTAAAGAAGGGCGCACTACAATAAAAATGCACTCTGAAAATAGTTCGATTTTAATTGGTAAAAATGGTCAAACAATCAAATCATTAGAGATACTTGCAAAGCAAAAAGTATTTATTGATACAGGTATTAACTTTAAAGTAACTTTAGATGTTGAAAATTATCGTGATAAAAAAGAATCTAGACTGATTAGACTTGCTAAAACAACTGCAAAAGAAGTTTTAAAAACTAAAATTCCAGTACATTTAGAAAATATGAATTCATTTGAAAGAAGAATAATGCACAATGCATTAACTGAATTTAAAGGAATTAAAACACATAGTGAAGGTGTAGAACCTAATAGACATTTAGTTATAGAAGCAGAATAGAAATATTCTGTTTTTAAATCTTTAAATCATAAAATAAATGTGATATACTAAACAAAAAGAAGGAGTTAAAAATGGAAAATACTATAGCAGGAATATCATCGGCAGTAGGTAATGGAGCAATATCTATTGTAAGAATTTCTGGAAAAGAAGCAATAAATATAGTAAATAAAATATTTACAAAAGATTTATCAAAAAAAGAAAGTCACACAATAACTTATGGACATATTTTAAATGTAGATGAGATTATAGATGAAGTACTTGTAATGCTAATGAAGGGTCCTAAAACGTATACTTGTGAAGATTTAGTAGAGATAAACTGTCATGGAGGAATTTCAACTACAACAAAAGTTTTAGAGTTACTACTAGAAAATGGAGCAGATTTAGCAGAGCCAGGAGAATTTACTAAAAGAGCATTTTTAAATGGAAGAATAGATCTTACAAAAGCCGAAGCGGTAAATGATTTAATATTAGCTAAACATGATAGCTCAAGAACAATGGCTTTAAATGCTGTAAATGGCCGTCTTTATGCAAAAATAAATAAATTAAGAGAAAAAATTTCGAAAATTATAAGCAATATAGAAGTTAACATAGATTATCCAGAATATACAGATGAAGTCGAAGTAACCGAAGAAATGATTGATAAATTTTTAACTGAAATAAACACAGATTTAGCAGAAATTATAAAAGATTCCGAAAATGGTCAACTTATAAAAAATGGTATTAAAGTAGCAATAGTAGGTAGACCAAATGTAGGTAAATCTAGTTTATTAAATGCATTTTTAGATGAAGAAAAAGCAATAGTTACTAACATCCCAGGAACTACAAGAGACGTAGTTGAAGGCTCAGTTATGATAGATAATATAGAGCTCCACTTTATCGATACAGCAGGAATTAGAGAAACTGAAAACATTGTTGAAAAAATTGGTGTTGAAAAAAGTAAAAAAGCTTATGAAAATGCTGATTTAGTAATAATAGTTCTTAATAATAATGAACAATTAACATTAGAAGATGAATATTTAATTAATAACGCAGACATAGAAAAAACACTTATATTTATTAACAAAAATGATTTAGAAAAAAAACTTGATATAAATCATAATGATATAGTATATGGAAATACACTATCAGTAAATGGAATAGATGAATTAAAAAATAAAATAAGTGAAAAACTAAAAATAAGCGAAATTTTAAGTAAAGATATGACTTATTTATGTAATATAAGACAGATTAACTTAGCAAAAAAAGCATATAAATCTATTGAAACTGCTATAAAAAGTAAAGAAGAAAAGATTGAACTTGATTTAATAGAAATAGATATAAAAAACGCTTGGCAATTTTTAGGAGAATTAACTGGAGAATTTTACGAAGATGAACTAGTAGACAAAATATTTGCAAATTTTTGCTTAGGCAAATAAAAATATGATAAAATATAACTGGAGGAAATAATGAATTATAAAATAGAAGGCGGAAATTTGCCGCTACTTACAATAGAACTTGAAGAAAATGAATCAATAAACAGTGAAGGTGGAGCAATGTGCTGGATGACACCTAACATGGAAATGAAAACAACTACAAATGGTGGAGTTGGTAAACTTTTAGGAAGAGCTTTATCTGGGGAAACTTTAATGCAAAACATATATACAGCAAAGGGTGGACCAGGATCAATCTCTATAGCATCTAACTTACCAGGTGAAATTAAAGTATTTGAAATTAAACCAGGAAGTGAAATGATATTTCAAAAAGGTGGATACTTATGCTCAACAAGAGGAGTAGAGTTATCAATGCATTTTAGAAAAAAAATCGGAGCAGGATTATTTGGAGGAGAAGGGTTTATTCTACAAAAAATATCTGGAGAAGGCCTTGCATTTGCAGAATTTGATGGATATGTAGTAGAAAAAACACTAGCAGATGGAGAACAAATAATAGTGGATACTGGAAATTTAGCAGCTATGAGTGCAACATGTAAAATGGATATTAAAACTGTACCAGGTTTAAAAAATATGGTATTCGGAGGAGAAGGTCTATTTAATACAGTTATAACGGGTCCTGGAGTAGTATACTTACAATCAATGCCTATTATGAACTTAGCTGGTGCAATCGCAGGATATTTACCAGTAAGATAACATTGTATTTTGAAAGGAAAAAAATAATATGGAAAATAATTATGATATATTTAATAAAATATTTTTATGGTTGGCAATAGGATTACTAATCTCATTTGGAGCAGGATACTACATATCTAATGATGCAGAACTCGCTTATAAACTATTAGTAGATATAGGGACATTACCTATAATAATAGCAATGTTAGTAACAGCATTTGCATTCAAATTATTAATTAACAAGTTACCAACACAAATTTTATATATTTTATACCTAGTATATTCAAGTATTATAGGTATAACATTTTCAAGTATATTTTTGACATATGAGATGTCATCAATAATATCAATATTCCTATTAACATCTGCAATTTTTGTGGTAATGGCAATTATAGGATATAAAACCAAAAAAGACTTAACAGGTTTAGGAAATATGTTATCAATATCATTATTAATAATTATCGTATTCTCATTAGTTAGTTACTTTTTCTTAGAAAGTGAAACTATTAACATAATTATAACAGCAGCATCAGCATTAATATTTACTGGTTTTATATCATACGATATGCAAAAAATCAAAAATCAAATATCTAGAATGGAAGATAATAAACTTGTAATATATGGTGCATTTGAATTATATATTGATTTCATTAATTTATTTTTAGATTTAATAAGATTATTTGGAAAATCAAAGTAGCAATTGCTGCTTTTTTTTGTTATAATACATTTGAAAGCGAAAGTGAAAGTGGTTAAATGATAGATATACTAGTAGTAGGAGCAGGACACGCAGGTTGTGAAGCAGCACATATAGCAGCAGTTATGGGGAAAAAAACTGTTCTTTTAACAATGAATAAAAATAATATAGCAGATATGCCTTGCAATCCTTCAATAGGTGGAACAAGTAAAGGTGTTATAGTAAGAGAAGTAGATGCATTAGGTGGACTAATGGGTAAAATTGCAGATATTTCTCATTTTCAAGCTAAAATGCTAAATGTTTCAAAAGGTCCAGCAGTTAGATGTTTAAGAGTTCAAGCAGATAAAATAACATACCCAGAAAATATGCTAAAAGCATTAGAAAAAACTAAAAATCTAGAAATAAAAGAAGGTAAAGTAGAAGATTTAATAATTGAAAACAATAAGGTAACAGGTGTTATTTTAGATAACGGAGAAAAATTATACAGTAAAATTGTAATTCTAACCACAGGAACTTATACAAAAGCAAATATTTTAGTAGGAAATACATCAAAAGAAGAGGGTCCTCATGGAGAAGACAGATCAAACTATTTGTCAGATAATCTAAAAAAATATGGACTAAATATTATAAGACTTAAAACAGGAACACCTCCAAGAATAAAAGAATCATCAATAAATTTTGATATAATCCAAAAAGAACCGGGAGCAACTGAAGCATATACATTTAGTTTTGACGATAAGCCTAGTTATGACCCTGAAAATCAAAGATTATGCTATTTAGTATTTACAAATGAAAAAACTCATCAAATTATTGAAGAAAACTTAGATAAAAGTGCTATGTACGGAGGACATGTAACTGGAGTCGGTCCAAGATATTGTCCATCAATAGAAGATAAAATAGTAAGATTTAAAGATAAAGAAAGACATCAATTATTCTTAGAGCCAGAAAGTAACCACTTAGATGATTGGTATTTACAAGGATTTTCAACTAGTATGCCAGAAGAAGTTCAAGAAAAAATGGTAAGAAGCATAATTGGTTTGGAAAATGCTGAAATTACAAAGTATGCATATGCAATAGAGTACGATGCAGTAGACCCATTAGAATTAACAGTATCACTTGAAAATAAAAAAATAAATAATTTATTTACAGCGGGACAAATTAATGGAACAAGTGGTTATGAAGAGGCCGCAGGACAAGGTATCATAGCAGGAATAAATGCAAGTTTGAAATTAGATAATAAAGAACCACTTATTCTTAGAAGAGATGAAGCATATATAGGTGTATTAATAGACGATTTAGTAACAAAAGGTACTATAGAACCATACAGAATGTTAACATCAAGAGCAGAGTTTAGATTATTACTTCGCCATGATAATGCAGATTTAAGACTAAGAAAATATGCATATGAAAAAGGCGCAATTTCTAAAGAAAAATATGATAAATTAGTAGAAAAAGAAATAGGAATTAAAGCATTAATTGAAACTATTAAAGAAACAAAAATATTTTTAAAAGAAGAACTTAAAAGCGTATCTTTATATGAACTTATTAAAAGACCAGAAGAAAAACTGAAAAATTATTTAGAAGAAAGTTATCCAAAAGAAGTAGTAGAGCAAGTAGAAATACTAGTTAAATACGAAGGATACATAAAAAAAGCATATGAAAATGCTGAAAAATTAAAAAAACTTGAAGAAAAACAAATCCCTGATGATATAGATTATGAAAAAATATTAAATCTAGCTAGTGAAGCAAAACAAAAACTTAGTAAAATTAGACCAAAAACAATAGCTGCAGCAACTAGAATATCTGGTGTTAATCCAGCAGATATATCAGTACTTGCAGTATATCTAAAAAAGGAGTACGCAAAAAATGAATAAAGAAACATTTATAGAAGAAATAACTAAACTAAATATTACCTACACTAGTGAAATGTTAGATAAATTAGAAAGATATTACGAACTTCTAAAAGATTATAATGAGCATACAAACTTAACAAGAATTATTGAAAAAGAAGATGTATACTTAAAACACTTCTACGATAGTTTAACAATAGCTAAAGTAATTGATTTAAATACTGTTACAAACTTACTAGATATAGGATCAGGTGCGGGTTTTCCAGGAATTGTTCTTAAAATATTCTATCCATCTTTAGAAGTAACTTGTTTAGATTCAAATAATAAAAAAACTAAATTTTTAAATTATGTATCAAATGGTATCGGTTCAAAGGTAACCGTAGTAAACGATAGAGCAGAAAACTACTTAAAAAAGAACATAAATAAATTTGATGCAGTAACAGCAAGAGCAGTAGCTAACCTTAGAGTACTAACAGAGTTATGTGTTCCTTTTGTAAAAAAAGATGGAAGTTTTATTGCGATGAAAGGTACACTTACAGAAGAGTTAAAAGAAGCCGAAAATACAATTAAACTATTAAATTTAACAGTAGATAAAAAAGAAAAATTTAATCTGATAAATGATTCTGGAGAAAGAAACATAGTAAGATTTATTAAGACTAAAGAATCAAACTTAGAAAACGTAAGACCATACGATAAAATAATAAAATCAGAATTAAAGTAAGTGCAAAAGTATGCACTTTTTTTACGCTCAAAAAAATAATTTAAAAAAACCTCTAGAAAATAATAAATTATTATGATAAAATGATGATAGAATAAAAAATAAGGATGGCTAGCATGAATAATAATAATGTAATGCAAATACCAATAGAGGACATATTACCTAATCGTTTTCAACCACGATTAGCTTTTGATGATGCCTCATTATCTGAACTTGCACAGTCAATTAAAGAGCATGGTATTATACAGCCAATTATAATAAGAAGAATAAATGATAAATATGAAATTATAGCAGGAGAAAGAAGATATCGTGCTGCGAAAATAGCGGGACTTATTTCAGTACCAGCAATAATAACAGAAATGTCAGATACAAAAAGTGCAGAAGTAGCAATTGTTGAAAATGTTCAAAGAAAAAGTTTAACAGCAATAGAAGAAGCAAAATCTTATAAAGCTTTACTTGATAAAGGTTTAATGAATCAAGAGGAACTTGCTAGAAAAATGGGGATTAGTCAAAGTGCTATTTCTAATAAACTAAGGCTTCTTAGCTTAGATGAAAGTGTGCAAGATGCAATACTTGCTGAAAAAATTTCAGAAAGACATGCTAGAACACTTCTAAAAGTAAAAAAAATAGAAGATCAAAAAACACTACTTGATAAAATATTAAATGAAAGATTAAGTGTAAAAAGATTAGAAGAAGAAATTATAAAAATGCAAGGCGTTGAAGAAAAGCCTAAAATAGAGCCAATTAAAATAATTCCTAAAGAAGAAGTAATAAAAAGAGAGGAGCAAAATATGTTTAATAATCCAAATAATACTGAAAAAGTACCAAATAAATTTTTTAACTTTTTAGAAGATGAATCAGCAAACATGAGTGTGACTGCTCCAGAAATAAGTCCAGCAGTTGAAGAAATAGAAATGTTAGATGAATTTGATGTGCCACAAAGCCCAGCAAGTGATAGTAACATAAAAAATGAGATAAAAGAATTTATCTCAAAATACCCAAATGTAACATTTACTGAAACAGAAGAAAATGGATCAATTGTTCTTAAAATAAATATACCTAATTAATCAGGTGTACTAACATAAGAGCTTGCTCCAGGTTCAGTTCCTTTTAGAAAATAAAATATTGTACTATTATCACTATCAGTAGGAGCTTCTCCAGTAACAGAATCAAGCATAACACCAACTACATTATCAGGTTTATCATACCAGTTGGTGTTTTTATTTGCCAAAATATCTTCCATAGTACTAGCCCAAATATTTCTTTCTTTTTGGCTCACTGTTGAATTGGTCTCTTTATTATCATCATAACCCATCCATATAGCAACTAGTAAATCTTCGTTATAACCAATATGCCAGTTATCAGTATCAGTAGTACCACTTTTAAGTGCATACTTATTTGTTAATTCATTTGCTATAGAAACGCCTGTTGCTACAGTATAATCACTAAATTTATTACTTGTAGTACAAGCAAGCATTTCATTAAGTATATATGTATAGTTAGGGTTAAGAACAAGATTATTTACATGTTCCTTTTCGTAAAGTACATTACCATTCATGTCCTCAACTCTTTCAATAAAATATAAATCTCTTTCATATCCACCAGAAGCAAATGTAGTATAACCAGTAGCAATATCTATCAAACTAAGTTCGCTAGTCCCAAGTGCAAGTGAAGCAACTTCATTTAAATTGCCTTCAATGCCAGTAGTTTTAGCAACATCAATCATTTTATCAATGCCTAAAAAAAGATTGGTTTTAACTGCATATATATTATCAGAAAAAGCAAGAGCTGCTGCCATAGTAATATCTTTATTAGCATATTTATTATTATAATTACTAGGTGAATAAACTTGATCGTTAGATAGTGTAAATACAGTATGCTCACTTTTAAAAGTAGAAGCCATAGTCATATTATTTTCAAGAGCAGCATAATAAAGAAAAGATTTCATAACAGATCCTACTTGCCTAGTAGATGTAGTTGCTCTATTATATGTACTAAGAGAATAATCAACACCACCTGTTAAAGCTAGTACTGCACCAGTATTAGGGTCAGCAACAACACTAGATACTTGTATTTCATCATCAGGTAAATTTTCAAGAATATTTTCTTCTAAATTCTTTTGTGCATCTAAATCAAGTGTGGTATATACTTTAAGACCTCCAGAATCTATTAAAGAAGTAGGAATTTCTTTAAGTGAATAAAGTTCATCTAAAACAGCATCTTGATAATACATAACCATTTGTAAATCATTTTCAGTATTCTTAGCGTATATTTCAAGTTCATTTTCAAATAAACCTTCAAACTCAGTTTCACTAATATAACCATTATCAAGCATAGTTTTAGCAACGATAAGAGCTCTATTAACAGATGCTTCATAATTTGATACAGGATTATAATCATTTGGTCTATTAGGTATACCAGCTAAAATTATAGCTTCTTCAAGCGTTAAATCTTTAGAATCTTTATTAAAGTAAAAGTTACTAGCATTTTCAATACCATAATTACCTTGTCCATAATATATAGTATTTAAATAACCTTCTAAAATTTCATCTTTTTCATAGTGAACTTCAAGTTCTAGAGTTAAAAAGGCCTCTTCTATTTTTCTTTCAAAAGTCTGACTAAAATCTAAGTACATATTTTTAGCATATTGCTGTGTTATAGTAGAAGCACCCTGAGTAATACTTCTTGTTTGAATATTAGTAAGTGCAGCACTAGCAATCCTTATATAATCAAATCCAGAATGGTTATAATAATTTTTATCTTCAACAGAAATAGTGGCATTTATCAAATAGTCACTAATATCATCTATTTCTACCCACTGACTAGATTTAGAACCTTGATAAACTAAATTACTATTATTATCATATAAATATAGATTACCAGGAGTTTTTAAATCAATCTGAGGGCTTAAATAGGCATAGACATAAAGAGCTACCATAATAACAACAAAAGAGATAAAGCCAAATATAAAAAGTTTAAAACTAAGTTTAAAAAAACGCATAAAATCACCATTCTTAGTATCACATAAAATGTAAAAAGTATGAGTTAAAAGTAAAAAAACTTTCTAAAATCGCAAATTAATGATAGTATATAAAAAGAAAAGGGAGAAAATATGTTTAAAGAGTTTATAGTAGAAGAAAAAAATACACTTACTGAATTTCTAATTTTAAAAGAAATAAAAAGAAAAGACATCAAAAAGTTATTAACAACAGAAAAAGTAAAAGTAAACGATAAGACGGTTACAAAGTTTAACTTCGAGTTAAAAGAAGGTGACAATGTATCAATTAATAACAATAAATCAGATTTAAGAGTACTATTTGAAGATAAAGATATTATTATAGTAGATAAACCGTATAATTTACTTTGTATAGGAACAGAAACAAGTAACAATTCATTATACTGGAAAGTAAGTGAGTATGTAAAACACAAAAATAAAAATAATAAAATTTTTATTGTAAATAGACTAGATAAAGAAACATCTGGTATAGTAGTGTTTACAAAAAGTCAAAAAATAAAAGAAAAAATGCAAGAAAATTGGGAAAGTGTTGAAAGAAAATATGTAACTATAGTAGAAGGTAAAACTAAAAAAGAAGGAAGAATAGAATCTTACCTAGCAGAGGATAAAAATTTATACGTTAAAAGTAGTTATAAAGGAAAAAAAGCAATTACTTTATATAAAAGAATAAAAGAATCAAAAATGTACACATGGTTAGAAATTGAAATAAAAACAGGTAGAAAAAACCAAATAAGAGTACATATGAAAGATATAGGATGTATAATTAAAGGTGATACAAAGTATGGATCTAGAAAAGAAAAAAGAATGTTTTTACACGCACATCTAATAAAATTTAATCATCCAGTAACAAATAAATTAATAGAAATTAAGTCAACTTTACCTAGAAATTTCGAATTATAAAAGTAAATATTTACAAAAATTTTTAATATGTCTAAAAAAAGTATCAAAAAATCTTGATTTTATTTGACGTTGTGATATAATGTTTAGGAAAAAAGCGGGGTGTTATGTTGAAAGACCAAATAGACTGGAAGCTTTTTAATGATGACAAACTAATAATTTGTCTCAAAGAAGAAAAAGCAAGTATTATATACAATACTGAAATAACTTTTCTTCAAAATGATGAGTATAATAATTACAACTATGTAAAAAATACTTATACTAGAAAAACTAGTGAATACAAAATGATTATTAATTTTAATGAAAAAACATGCTCATTTGATTTTGGAAAAGAAGGTAATTGTAAGTTTGATGTGCAGTGTAGTGCCAAGACAACAGATGATGAAGTAGTGTTAAAATATAAAATTGATGACATTGAAGTGAAAATAGAAATTAAATTATATGATATAAAATTATAGGTATAATGCATATAATAATACAACAAAAGAGAGGATAAAAATGAAACTTAAAGATTTAACATTAGACGAATTAGAGTGTATGGGATATGATGAAATAGCATATCTAATATTACAAGAAAGTGGTAAAAAGGAAAAATTAATTAACCTTTACAAAAAGGTTTGTGATTTACTAAAACTTGATTTTGAAAGCTATAAAGATGATGTAGCTGAATTTTTCGAACTTTTATCAACTAATAAAAAATTTATTATGTTAGACAAAGGATACTGGGACTTACAAATTAAACATAAATTACAAGCGGTTACAATAGAAGATGAAGAAGCGCATGACTTCGAAGAGGAAATTGAAGAAACTGAAGAAGAACCTGCCATCGAAGATGACATATTTTATGAAGGTGAAGAAACTGATGACAGAGCTGACAATGATTTAGCTGACTTAGTTTTAATAGACGAAGACGAAGAAACAGGCATGTAAGCTTGTTTTTTAAAATTGGAGGAAAAAAATGATAGAAAGATTAAATAATATTGAAGCAAAATACTTAGAACTTAAAGAAGAATTAAGCAAACCAGAAGTACTAAGTGATTTTAATAAAGTAAAAACATTATCAAAAGAATTTAGTGACTTAGAAGAAACAGTAAATTGTTATAACTCACTAAAAAAAGCTGAAAATGACTTAGAAGAAGCAAAAACTATGTTAAGTGATCCAGAAATGAAAGAAATAGCAGAAATGGAAATTGAAACACTTACAAAAAAAATTAGTGATTTAAATGCTGAACTAGAAATACTATTAATTCCTAAAGACGAAAACGATGGTAAAAACGTAGTTATGGAAATAAGAGGAGCAGCTGGTGGAGACGAAGCAAACATCTTTGCAGGAGACCTTTTAAGAATGTATACATATTATGCTGAAAAAAATGGTTGGAAAGTTGAAATGCTTAATGAAATAGAAGGAACAAGTGGAGGATTTTCACAAGTTGAATGCCTAATTAAGGGTGAAGGTGTGTACTCAAAATTAAAATATGAAAGTGGAGCACACAGAGTTCAAAGAGTTCCATCAACTGAAACACAAGGAAGAGTGCATACATCAACAGCTACAGTACTTGTTATGCCTGAAGTTGAAGATGTAAACATAGATATAAAAGAAGTTGATTTAAAAATAGATGTATACCGTTCGTCTGGAGCAGGTGGACAATCAGTAAATACTACCGATTCTGCAGTAAGAATAACGCATTTACCTACTGGAGTAGTAGTAACTTGTCAAAATGAAAGAAGTCAGCTGAAAAATAAAGATAAAGCAATGAAAATGCTTAAAATAAAATTATACGATGAAGAATTACAAAGAAAAGAAAATGAAGTTGGAGCTACAAGAAAAAATAAAATAGGTTCTGGAGACAGATCAGAAAAAATAAGAACTTACAATTACCCACAAAACAGAGTAACTGATCATAGAATTAATTTTTCACTAATGGAGCTTGATAGAGTAATGAATGGTGGAATTGATGCAGTTATAGAAGCTTTAGTAACTGAAGATATGAGATTAAAACTTGCTGGCGAAACAATGAATTAATATGAAAGATTTAGAACAAATAAAAAAATATATTCCAAAAGAAAAACAAGAAGAAGCTATAAAAAAATATAACGAAGGATATCCACTTCAATATTTAATAGGAAACGTAAACTTTTATGGTTACGAATTTAAAGTAACAGAAGATGTACTAATACCAAGATTTGAAACTGAATATTTAGTAGAAAATCTTATAAAATTAATAAAAGAAAATTTTGATAAAGATGTAAAGATAGCAGATCTTGGTACAGGCTCTGGAGCAATAGCTATAACGCTTTCTAAAGAGTTAGAAACAAGTGTTACTGCATTTGATATATCAGAAAAAGCATTAGAAATTGCTAAAAAAAATAACAAAATAAATAATACAAATGTAGAGTTTATAAAACATGATATTTTAAACAAAATACCAGGTAAATACGATGTAATAGTGTCAAATCCACCTTACATTGACAGATCAGATATTATAGATAAAAAAGTTTTTAATTATGAACCTCACTTAGCATTATTTGCAGATAATAAAGGTTTAATATTTTATGAAAAGATATTATCATATGCAAAAGAAGTTTTAAATAAAAAAAACATAATAGCATTTGAAATCGGAGAAACGCAAACAGAGGAAATAACAAACATAAGTAAACATTATTTTCCATTAGGAAAAATTATTCCTAAACAAGATTTAACCGGAAAAAACAGAATGATTTTTATAATTAATGAATAAATATTATAATTTTAGAACAATATTATTTTAGAAAGAGTGATATTGTGAAAAAAATTATAATATTTTTATTTGTATTAACATCAGTAAACTTAATAATGAACGATGAGGGTACATATTTAATTCCTAGTGAATCAATTAGATTTAGAGTTATAGCAAACAGTAATGAAGTAAGTGATCAATTAGTAAAAGAAAACACTGTAAACAAATTATCAAATGTACTATCAGATATAGAAAGTTCAAAAAACATTGAAGAAACAAGAAATGCTATTGAAGAAAAAATACCTGAAATAGAAACTATTTTAACAGATTCAAACCTTACATATAATATAAACTATGGAGAAAATTATTTTCCAGTAAAAACATACAAAGGAGTAAGTTATGAAAGTGGAAATTACGAATCACTTGTAATTGAAATAGGAGAAGCTAAAGGAGACAACTGGTGGTGTGTTTTATATCCGCCATTATGTAACTTAGACATGCAAAGTGAAAACTTAAGTGAAATAGAATATTCGTTTTACCTAGAAAACATATTAAACAGCATCAAGTAATATATTTAAGTATGACAAATTTAATAACAACTATATTACTTAGTTTATCCTTAGCAATGGACGCATTTTCATTATCAATTGCACTGGGAACTATATTTAAAAAAAAGGACGGTAAATTTTTAATAATATTTACTGGTTTTTTTCATCTTATAATGCCAATATTAGGTGCTCTTGTAGGAATTAAAGTTTCTAATTTACTACATATTAACGGAAACTACGTACTAGGAATAGTGCTAATCATACTAGCAGTTCAAATAATTTTATCTTTTGTAGAAAAAGAAGATCGTAAAGAAAAATTTAGTATATACGAGATTTTATTATTAGCATTTAGTGTAAGTTTAGATAGTTTTACAGTTGGTTTTGGTCTTAGTTTTGAAAGTAGTAACATTTTATTTAATTCACTATTCTTTTCAATTTTTAGTATGTTTTTTACAGCATTAGGCTTAATAATAGGTAAATATACCAGTAAAATACTCGGCAAATATGCAAAAATACTCAGCATTATAGTGTTATTTACACTAGGATTAATACATTTATTGGCATAATAATTGACATTTTCATAAAAAATTATTATAGTAAGATTGATAAATTTAAAAAAATATGTTTAAATATATTGTACGTGTGAAAAGGGAGGTAATTATGAAAAGGATAATTATTGAAGGAAACAAGAGTTTAAGTGGAAGAGTTAAAATTGGTGGCGCTAAAAATAGTGCAGTAGCCTTACTCCCAGCTGCAATGCTTTCTGATGAAATAGTAAAGGTTACAAATGTACCTAATATTTCAGATAAAGATGCATTAATAAACATTATGGAGTTATTAGGAGCAAACTTAGATATTGATAACAGTAATATAACAGTAGATGTTAGAAATGCTGCTTACAAAGAAATACCTTATGACTTAGCAAAAAAATTAAGAGCATCATATTATTTTATGGGTGTATTACTTGCTAAATATAAAAAAGCTGAAGTATTTATTCCAGGAGGATGTAAAATTGGAGAAAGACCAATAGATTTACATATAGAAGGTTTTAAAGCTTTAGGCGCAAAAGTAACTCAAATAGATGAAAAGTATATTATAGAAGCAGATAAATTAGTAGGATGCCCAATAAACTTAAAATTTGCATCAGTTGGAGCTACACTAAATATTTTATTTGCAGCAACTAAAGCGGAAGGTACAACAACAATTTATAATGCTGCTAAAGAACCAGAAATAGTAAATATTATAGATTTACTTAATAAAATGGGTGCAAAAATAAGTGGAGCAGGAACAGATACTTTATTAATCGAAGGTGTAGATAAACTAGGAAGTGCTGAAATAGCCGTTATACCTGATAGAATAGAAGGTGGAACTTATGTAATAATTGGTGCTCTTCTAGGTGAAAACTTTGAAGTAGAAGGAATCGTTGAAGAACATTTAAGTTCGCTTTTAAGTAAATTACAAGATATGGGAATAAATTATATACTTGAAAACAATGTAATAAAGATAAATAAAGCAAGTAATTTAAAACCTATTAACATAGAAACCCTTGTATACCCAGGTTTTCCAACAGATTTAGGACAACCTATGCAAATATTATTAACACAAGCTGAAGGAACATCATTCTTCGAAGAAACTATATATGAAAATAGAATGGGACATATAAAATATCTTAATAGAATGGGTGGAACAATTACTGCTGAAAAAATGAGTGCAGTATTTAAAGGTCCAATGACATTAACTGGAGCAAATATTACAGCGGTTGATCTACGTGGTGGAGCTGCTTTAGTACTAGCAGGTTTAATAGCAGAAGGAACAACAATAATAAAAGATGCTGACCACATTTTAAGAGGATATGAAAATATCATCAATAAATTATCAGAAGTTGGTGCTATAATCGAAATCGATGAAATATAATGTAGAGAGATAATCTACATTTTTATTTGGAGATGATATAGTGGAAAAAAAAGTAAGTATTATATTTATAGTAGCAGTAATTCTAACAGTAATAATATACTCATTTTTTGATAATCAAAAATTAAACTTTATGGCTATCGGAGACAGTAGTGCAGAAGGATTTAATAACTTAATAATAAATGATAAAGAAAAATATTTAAAAGATTATAACACTGACTATGTACTAAACAATCTATCATCAGATCAATTACTAGATTTTTTAATAAACAATACAAAATTAGGAGATAACAACTTAACAATAAAACAGTTAATAGCAAAAGCAGATATATTAACAATATCACTTGGTATGGATGAACTAAGTAACAATCAAAATATAAAATTATATCTTTATTATATGGATAAAATACTCGAAGAAATAACAAAAATAAATAACAAGGAAATAAATTTATTCAGTCTATATACAGAAAACATAAGAATCAAAGATATCAATAATAAGTTAAATGATTTAGCAACAAAATATAATATAAACTTTATTAACATAGAAAACGAAATAAAAGAAGAGCATTTATACGAAGGAACACATAGTATAAACAGTGAAGGAAACAAATTAATCAAAGAAAAGTATACAAAAGAAGTAAATAATACGTAAATAATGAAAAAACAAACTTCTTTACCTTGATATACATACAAAAAGATAATATTATTATACTAGGTGATAAGTATGAGAAAAAGTTTAAAATTGTTAGGAACTATGGCACTTGCATTTAGTTTAAATACTGCGGTTGTTTCAGCTTTCGATGAAACTGCATTTAAGTCTAATTTAGAAAGCAGTTATTCTAGCGATCAAACAATAGAAATGTTAGAAATAATGTGCGAACCAAATAATTACATTGGTAAAGATATAAGTACAATTACGTCTACAGACGAATGTTTAAAGTATAATAACTTTAGAATAATAGATGCAGATGGTAATGGTACAATGACATTTCAAACTATATTTGATGAAACTACACTTAATCCAGTAGTAGACTCTTCAAATATAATAACATCAGTAACATTCGATATAGTAAGTACGCCAACATCAGGTGTTATACAAGATATGTTTAGTTATAAAAAAGTAAATAACGTATATAACATTGAAACTAATAACTATGACTCTACTCAAATGCAAGTACTAACAATATTTTTAAAAACAAATAATGCATCACAAGAAGTTATAGATTTAGTAAATGGTGTAGGTTTTTGGAGTTCAAGTGACTTTATATGTGATATGGAAGAAGTAGGTTTTTGTCAAACAAATCCTTCTGATTTTCAAATAGAATTAAGTACAAAATTTCAAGATAATATAGTTACTTATTTAAGCGGAAGTAAAGATACAGTTATGCCAGAAGGTTCAACTGATGCAGCAATAGAAAATCCAGAAACTGGTTTAAGTTTAAATAGTTTATTATTAATTATTATTGGATCAATTTCTTGCGCCATGTTGTTAAAAGTTAAAAAAATCAATAAAATAAGTAAATAACACGTAAATAGCGGAAAAATAAGCATTTTTATCTTGCAATATAAAAAAATTATATATAGTATTATAATAGGTGATAAGTATGAGAAAAAGTTTAAAGTTAATAGGAACTATAGCACTTGCATTTAGTTTAAATTCTGCAGCTGTTTTTGCCTTGGACACAGCAGAGTTTGAAAATGATCTATTAAATTATGACTATCAAGACATAAATGAGAAGTTTAGAGTAGAGTATTGTGATTTGCACGATTTAATGGGTAGAGAAGAATTAGCTGACTCATTTAAATGCTTGCAATACAGTTCTAATGACTTATCAACAGGAAGTTACAATACTATGCTAATGTATTATGAAAGTAGAATAGTAAATTTAACGAAAGACTCAAATAATATAATTACAGGTGCATCAACAAGTCCAAATCCAGTTGAAAGCGATGATAAGCATAAAATGGTATATTCTTATAAACTTGAAAATAATATATACACTTTTGATAGTGTATTAAGTCAGGACATAGCAAAGGCGATTCTTACAATGTATTTTATAAATCAAAATGCGTCAGATGAAGTAAAAAACACAGTAAACACATATGCTCTAGTAAGGTCATCAGACTTTTTATGTGACATGGAAACATTAGGTTATTGTCAAGTTTCATCAGATACATACAAAATAGAAACGACAACAAAATTACAAGATAATATAATAGAGTATTTAAATAATACAGGTTCAAATGGAGGGGGAGTTGTTGATCCAGTAGTTCCAGAGACTCCAAAAGATACAACAGATACAGGCAGTCAAATGCCGGAAGGTGCAACAGATGCAGCGATAGAAAATCCAGAGACTGGATTAAGTTTAAATAGTATATTACTTATAACGATAGGTATGATTTCAATTGTTATCCTAATTAAAATTAAAAATAAAAATTTACTAAAATAAAAAAATCTAATAACATACTTGAAAAATTGAAAAAATATGATATAATACATAGGAAATGCAAATCTATGCTTTATAAAAAGCATGGCGGAAGGAGCGATAGTATGAAAGCGAATATTCATCCAGAAACTAAAGAAGCAACTGTAACATGTGCTTGTGGAGAAACATTCACAACTAAATCAACTAAGGAAAGTATTCCAGTTGAAGTTTGTAGTAAATGTCATCCAGCTTATAACAAAGATTTTAAAAGTGTTAATAAGAAAACTGGTAATATAGATAAATTTAACCGTAAATACGGATTAGAAGAAAAATAATAGAGCGTAAAAAAACGTTCTTTTTTTTGTAAAGTTATTAACATAGTATTTATTATTTAAAATTATTATATTATAATTGACATAGGAGAAAAAGATTATGAAAAAAATATTTATAGGTTCAGACCATACAGGAACAAAAATGGTAGAGGAGTTAATACAGTATATTAAATCTAAAAACATAGAAGTTGAAAAAAGCAAATTAGAAAATAATCCACTTGATGATTATCCAGACTTTGCTTTTGAAATAGGAGAAAAAGTTGTAGAATTCGGTGCGCAAGGAATACTAATTTGCGGAAATGGTATTGGTATAAGCATAGCCGCTAATAAAGTAAATGGAGTTAGATGCGCAAGAGTTTTAACAGAAGATGATGCATTTAAATGTAAAAATCATAATGGAGCAAACATTATAGCGCTTAGTGCAGGAACTGATATAGAATTAACTAAAAAAATAGTAGACACATTTTTAAACACAGAAAGACCAAAAGAAGAGCGTCATATAAACAGAGTAAATAAAATATTTTCATATGAGCAAGAAGTAGAGACAGAATGAACATAGAGATAACAATATATGCAATATGTATAGTAATAACTACATTTGCAGTATCGGGTATAAATTTTGACCACTTTATTAAAACAAATAAAGCGGTTGAGGCAAAACTTTTAGCAATTATATTAAGTATATCACTTGGATACCTATTAGGAGATTTTGTAATTTTATTTATAAACTAATCATACAGTTACTAAGGAGAATTCTATATGAAAAAAAATATAGTATTAATTTTAGTAAATATTACATTATGTTTAGTTTATTTCTTAATGCCCAAATATGAACTTCAAGAAGAAAAAATAGAAAATGAAGAAAAAAAAATTGAAATAAAAGTTTTAAAAGAAAACAATAAAATAGAAAATATAAGTTTAGAGGATTATATTATAGGAGTAGTAGCAGCAGAAATGCCTGCTCTTTTTCATGAGGAGGCATTAAGAGCTCAAGCTATTGCATCACGTACTTATGCACTTTACAAAATTGAAAATTCAGATGTAAACTATGATGTAACAACAGATGTTACCACACAAAGTTATATAACAATAGAGGAAATGAAAACCAAGTGGGAAGGTGATTTTGATCTATATTACGATAAAATTAAAACTATTGTAAAGGAAACTGAAAATTTAGTTATGTATTATAATGATGAAGTTATATGTTCATTTTATTTCTCTATTAGCAATGGCCGAACAGAGGATGCTGCAAATGTATTTGGAACAAGTTTAGATTACATTGTGCCTGTAGAATCACCACTAGATAAAAATGTCGCCTATTATGAAACAAATACTACATTTACTAAAGAAAATTTTTGTTCCCTATTAAATATATCTTGTGATTTTATAACAATACAAAACATTATTCATAATGAAAGTGGTTATATAGACACTATTATAATTAATAACAAAGAATTTAAAGGTACAGAACTTAGAAACCTTCTTGGTATTAGATCAGCAGATATAAATATAGAGATAAGTGATGAAATAATTGTTACGACTAAAGGATATGGACATGGTGTAGGAATGAGTCAGCACGGAGCAAATGAGATGGCCAAACTTGGAAGTAATTATGAAGAAATTTTAAACCATTATTACAAAAATATTGAAATATTAAAATATAATGTATAAGAAAAAACATATTGCGCCATACTTTAATTAGGACGGTGAATATGAAAAAAAGAAAATTAAAAAGTTTTGTAATTCCAACATTATATATCATGACATTATCCGTGATATTTATTTCTATGATGTTTTTAGGAACATCCCTTGCTCCAGTAGAGGAAGACGATTCTCCTCAGCTTGATTACTCAGTAGACTCACTTCAGGATGATGAAGTGCCAGTTGTATCCGAAGTAGAAGAAAAGTCTGTTAAACCATACACAGATGAATCAGTTACAATAAGTAAAGATTATTACTCTAAAGATGATGAAACAGATGGTCAAACAAACTCACTTATATACTATGAAAACACTTATATGCAAAATACAGGTATACTATATACTTCAGAAAATACATTTGATGTTGTAAGTGTACTTGATGGTACTATCAAAAATATAACAACTGATGAAATACTAGGTGCAGTAATAGAAATAACTCATACAAATAATCTAACAAGTTATTACTATAGTTTAAGTGAAGTTACAGTAAATATCGGAGATACAGTAACAACAGGACAAGTAATTGGTAAAAGTGGAAATAATAAAATAGAAAATAATGCTGGAAGTTCACTATTATTTGAAATCTATTATGAAGGAAAGACAATAGATCCAAATACATTTTATGAAAGTGAATTAAAAACTTTTGAATAAAATAGCCCACTAGGGCTTTTTAAATAGGAGGAAAAATGAAAAAAAACATTTTATATTTAGAAGACAATGTAATAAATTATTATAGTTATAAACATGATAAAATATATATAAAAAAACTACCTAAAGACATAACTATGTTTGGAATAATAAAAAATCCGATTAAGTTTACAAAACTATTTGAAATATTTCTAAAAGAAAATAAAATAAAATCTAGCATATTTCTAGAAAAAATTATTGTAATTACAAACATATATTTTACAAATGTTGATAAAATGTTAATAACTGATATACTAAATAAACAATCTTATAAAGATATAGAGTTTATATTAGATAAAAAACTTATCAACATAGAAAAAAACAAAGTGTATATAAATAATTTAAATACATACACAATTATTTACTATAAAAATGAATTTAATAAAGATGAAGTAAAATTAATAGATCACAATTTATTTAGTGAAGAAGAACTAATTAACTATATAAGAAAAATAACTAAAAATAAAGCAACATATATATTTGGAATTAATAAAAATATAGACCAAAATTTTACTAAAGAAAACGAATATATATTTGATATCAAATATAGTTATTTTTCCCAGCAAATAAAAGAAAAAAACGGAAAATAAAAACTTCCATTTTTTGCCAATTTATGCTATAATTTACTTGGGTATTTTACTCCAAGAAGGTGGCAGAATTATGATTAGATTTATAGTAGTAGAAGATGACAAAAAAGACAAAGAAATAATTAACAAGGTAATAAGTAAACTAAGTTTTAAAATCGAAGAAGAAATCGAGATTAAAAACTTTGATTGTTATGATGAAAAGCTTGAAGAAGAAATTAAAGATAGAGAATATAAAAAGGTTTACATATTAGATATAAGCTTAAAAACAAAAACATCAGGCATAGAGATAGCCGAACAAATAAGAGAGATTGACTGGAATAGTGAAATAATTTTCGTAACCAACCATGATAAAATGTTTGAAACAGTGTACAGAAGCACATATAACATTTTTGACTTCATCGAAAAATTTCACGAATTTGAAACTAGACTAGAAAAAGATATTGATAAAATTTTAAAAAGAGATTTTGACAATCAAATGTTTAAGTATTCATCTAGAAGTGCACATCTCTCTTTATTTTTGAATACAATTTTATATATCTATAGAGATACATCTGATAGAAAGCTTTGTATTGTAACTGATAAAAACAATTATTCAGTTAGTTTAAGCTTACAAGAAATTTTAACAATGTTAGATAAAAGATTTGCATTTGCACATAGAGCGTGTATAGTAAACAAAGATAGAGTAATCGAATACCAATGGGGTAGCAATACATTTGTGTTAGATAATAAAGAATCAGTCAACCTTTTATCAAAAAAATATAAAAGTAACATAGAGGACTAAAATGGACTCTATTTTACTATTTAATAGATCAGTCATTATGGTTTTAACTGTATGTTATTTTCTGTCTAAATTAAAAGATATTAAAATAAAATTTAGTATTAAAAATTTAATCTATATAGTACTACTAAGTTTTGCTGTATTTTATTCATATACAGCAGTTAACGAAGTAATAAGGGCTACGATACTCATAATGGTATACATATCTATAAACTATTTCATTTTAAAATTTAAATTACAAAATAGTATAGCTAATGCACTTTTATTAGTAAGTTTATTGCTGGTTATAGATTTAATTATAGGAATAATACTAACTGTACTTGAAATTAATTATAACAATTACTTAAACAGTCATTCCTCTTTGTTAGCAATCGTATTTAATTATGGAACATTATTATTCATGATAATTTTAGTAAATATTAAATCAACAAGAGAAAAAATGAAAAGGCTATCAAAAATGATTAGTGAAATTTTAGTAAATAAAATATTTATAATATTCGAGATAATAGTGCTAATATTAATATCAGGAATAATATATGAAACAATTAGTTTAAGTGATAACATAATATATTTTACAATGTTATCGATACTTTATGGTACTTTTATTTTGATAATCCAATTTCAATATGTGCTGTTCGAAAAACACAAAGACAAAAAAGTTCAACTCACTAATCTGAATAAGAAATATCTAAAAAAAATAGAGGAAGATCAGATCTATAGGCATAATATCAGAAATAAGTTATTAGCTATAAAATCAATAAGTGATAAAAATGTAACAAAGTTAATAGATAATATAATATGTGATGAATTCATTCAGTACCAAAACTCAGTTCATTTTGGTAATATTCCTGAAAACATGTTAACTATTTTTTATGATAAACTATATAAGCATGAGCAAATTAGAATAATAGTTGTAAATGCACTTGATTCAGATCTTATCAAAGAACTAGGAATCATTAAATTTAGCAAATTAATAGAATGTATAGGTATATGTTTAGACAATGTGATTGAGGCAAATATAAATACTAAAGACCCTTATATCAATATAATTTTTAAAGAAAATGAAAATCATATAATAATTTCTATAAGAAATAATTTTAATCATAATTTAGATATTGATATGCTCGGAGAAAAAGATTATTCAGTAAAGAAAAAAGCATCAGGTATTGGTTTATTTAGTTTAAAAAAAATAAAAGAAATAAATCACGATATCAGTATTATAAATGATGAGTTTAAAATAAGATTTACTATAAACAAAAAACCACTATAATAAGTGGTTTTAAATTATAATAATTCTTCAGGACACGCTGGTTCATCAAAAATCCATAAGATTGTATATGCTTCTTTACCTTGACTTTCTGAAATATTTTTTAAAATATCTACTAACATTATGTCCTCCTTCCTGCTTAAATATATAATCATTTAAACCATAGTGGGTTTGTAGTACAAATAATTATTGTACCTAGTATTAAATATTTTATATGTAAGTGGAATAACGCATACCATTTGAAGTGTCATAGAAATCAAAATAGCGTTTTCCAGTAATATACTATCAAGCAATATTGTTAACAATACAAATATTAGTAAAATAAATGATACTAACATTTTATTGCGAGCTCGCTTCTCAGATCTAATTAAAGGTCTTTTTGGAGTATCTGCTGGTGAATAGATTACTAACAATATTGAAAATATAATAAAGCAAATATAATATGTTTCAGTAGGGATTACTAAAAATTTAACTGCAAAAGGTGTTATTACATAAATGATAATACTAGAAATCCAACAATATATATCTTTAGAAGCATGAATTCCAAAACCAACTGAGCGAAGAAAGCCATAAAGTAAAAACAATAATAATGTTTCAAAAATGGTTCCAAGAAAAATAGATATGACAATTATGACAATTATTTTAGTAAAAAAACTAAATAGTCCTTCAAGTGTATATCTACAAATACGTTCATCGCGTTCAGATAAAACTTGCTTTTTTTTAATGTTACTAATTACAAAGTCTGCAAATTTTTTATTCATAATTCTTCCTTATTACGTTAATAATTTTATCATTTAAAAATAAAATAAATTACGAAGTCGACTTAAATTACCAAAAAATGACAATTTTATAAGTATAGTTTTCATTTTGTAAATTATATAAAAACTTAGTACAAGAAAATTATGTTTGAAACAAATATCAAGATATGACATATTATATAAGTTATAATAAGGTCGTGGTTGAAGATGTCAACGATATATATACTTACTTAATTTTTCAGAGACATTTTCCTGTGTTATGTTTTAAAATCTAGAAGAAAAGAGGTGTTGAGTTTGAAGGGTAGAGTTAAATGGTTCAACAATGAAAAAGGTTATGGGTTCATAGAATACCAAGACCTAGAAGATATCTTTGTGCATTATTCCGCAATCATCAAAGAAGGCTATAAGACTTTAGAAGAAGGAACTTTCGTAAATTTTAAATTAATCGAAACTTCCAAGGGATTACAAGCTATTGAAGTAGAAGAACAACAAACTGTCGAAGTTTAGTAGTACACTGCCATTGGCAGTTTTTTTAACCCCGGTATTATATTTTATTATATATATTTAAACTTAATTATTTATAGTAAAGTGTAAAACTACAAAAAATTATAGAAATTTTTATAAAAAAGTGCTATACTGATAGTAGGAAGGTGATATTATGAAATTGCAAGTACACGGTGACAAATTAGTTGTTACAAAAGCTATCAAGGAGTACCTAGAAGAAAAGGTAAAAAGATTAGATCGATACTTTGATAACACTGATGAGATTAAAGCCGTAATTAATGTGCGAGTAAAAAATAATTTACAAACTGTAGAAGTTACAATCCCAACAAAGTATTTCTTATTAAGAGCAGAGGTTAGCCATGCTGATCTTTATGCATCTATTGATTTAGTAATTGACATTCTTGAAAGACAAATTACTAAGAATAAGAAAAAAATTCAAAAGAAATTCAAAAATGTTCCAGAATTCGATATGGTAATGGATTTTGAAGCAGAAGAAGAAAAAGTAGATATAGTAAAAAGAAAAAATTTAGATATAAAACCAATGGATGAAGAGGAAGCAATTCTTCAAATGCAATTGGTTAACCATGACTTCTTTGTCTTTAAAAATTTAGATGAAGAATGTGTATCAGTTATCTATAAAAGAAAAGATGAAAAATTCGGTATAATAAATGTAAAGTAGAAGATTAACGTCTTCTCTTTTTATTTTAAAAATATTATAATAAAATAAAGGATGGTATGATATGAAATTAGAAAATAAGGTTGCAATAATTACAGGAGGAGCTAAAGGTAATGGTTTAGGTATTGCTAAAATATTTAAAAAGTATGGGGCTAAAGTATATATCATAGATTATGATAACGAAACAATAAATACAGCCGTTAAACTAGGTGTAAAAGGATATAAAATTGATATTAGAGATAATGAAAAAGTAGTAGATACAATTTTTGAGATATCAAAAGAATGTGAAAATATAGATATACTAGTAAATAATGCAGGAGTTGCAAAGATAGTATCATTTTTAGAAACAACTGAAGAAATAAGAGATTATCATTTTGACATTAATATAAAGGGCACTTGGAATGTTACAAGGTCGGTAATACCATATATGAAAAAAGGAAGTATTGTAAATTTATCAAGTGTAACAGGGCCGAAAGTAGCAGATCCAGGAGAAGTTGCTTATGCAACAACAAAAGCAGCACTTATTGGTTTTACAAAAGGAATAGCAATGGAATTTGTTGATAGAATCAGATGTAATGCAATATTACCTGGTTATATATTGACTCCAATGGTAGAAGGTATAGCAAAAGATACTAATAAAGAAAATCCAGAATCAGTAATAAAAGGTATAGCGGCAGGTATTCCTATGAGAAGATTAGGAACAATAGAAGAACTTGGAGAACTAGCAGCATTTTTAGCAAGCGAAGAGTCTAGTTACATAACAGGACAAGAATTTATAATAGACGGAGGAGCAACAACTCCAGAAACTAGTACTGTAACTATATAAAAAATAAAAAAAATACCTATTATTAGCGATTTTTTATATATAAAATCAAGTGATGAAACTCAAGTTTCAGCATCAACAATATAAAATTATATAAATCAAAATATCAATTAATATTAAAATAAAATAAAAAGTTATTGGTAATCAGTAACTTTTTTTGATATAATAGTTTCACAAGGAGATAAGATGAAATTACTTAAAAAAATATTTGACACAGAATATAAAGAATTAAAAAGGTTTGAAAAACTAGCTGATGAAATAGAAGCGTTAGATGAAGAGATGCAAAAGTTAAAGGATAAAGATTTTGCGCTAATAACAGCTGACTTAAAAAAAGAATTAGAAGAAGGTGCTGAGCTTGATGACATTTTAGTAAGAGCATTTGCGCTTTGCCGTGAAGCTGCATCAAGAACAATTGGTGAAAAACACTACAGAGTTCAAATTCTAGGTGGGCTTGCTATACATTATGGAAACATAGCAGAAATGAAAACGGGTGAAGGTAAAACTCTAACAACAACGCTACCAGCATATGCTAATGCACTAACAGGTTTAGGTGTACATGTAGTAACAACTAATGAATATCTATCTGAAAGAAATGCCGAATGGATGAAACCAGTTTATGATCTTCTAGGAATTACAGTAGGGGTAAACTTAAGAGCGTTATCACCTAAAGAAAAAAAAGAAGTATATAACTGCGATATTACATATTCAACTAATAATGAAATTGGATTCGACTACTTAAGAGATAATATGGTAGTAAGAAAAGAAGATAGAGCACAAAGAAAATTAAATTTTTGTATCATAGATGAAGTAGATTCAATATTAATAGATGAAGCAAGAACGCCTCTTATAATAAGTGGAGGAAAAGTAAATGTAAGTAATCAATATATGGAAGTTGATAAACTAGCAAAATCATTAAAAATAGATACTGACTATGTAACAGATGAAAAAACTAAAAATGTATCTCTAACTGAAGATGGAGTTAAAAAAGTCGAAAAATTAACAAATTTAACAAATTTATATAATTTAGATAATACAGGATTTGTTCATAGATTAAATCAAGCATTAAAAGCAAACTTTGGTTTTAAAAAAGATGTTGACTATGTTGTAGAAGAAAATGAAGTAATTATAGTAGACCAATTTACTGGAAGACTTATGCATGGAAGACAGTACAGCGAAGGATTACATCAAGCGATAGAAGCTAAAGAAAATGTTAAAATAAATACAGAAACAAGAACGATGGCTACAATTACATTTCAAAATCTTTTTAGAATGTATAACAAATTATCAGGTATGACGGGTACTGCAAAAACAGAAGAAGAAGAATTTAGAAATGTATATAATATGTATGTTATAACTATTCCTACAAACAAACCAATACAAAGAGAAGATTATGCAGATCTTGTATACTCAAATATTAAAGGTAAAAATCAAGCAATAGTAAAATTCATTAGAGAAATACATGAAAAAGGACAACCTATATTAATAGGAACAATTTCTGTAGAGGCCAATGAAGAATTAAGTAAAGTATTAAAAAGAGAAAATTTAAAACACGAAATACTAAATGCTAAAAATCATGAAAGAGAAGCAGATATAATTGCTAAAGCAGGAGACAAAGGTTCTATAACGCTTGCAACTAATATGGCAGGTCGTGGTACTGACATTAAACTAGGAGAAGGAATAAAAGAACTAGGTGGTTTATGTGTTATCGGAACTGAAAGACATGAATCACGAAGAATAGATAACCAGTTACGTGGTAGAGCAGGTCGTCAAGGGGACCCTGGTATGAGTCAGTTTTTTGTATCGTTCGAAGACGACTTAATGAGAAAATTTGGAACAGACAGAATTAAAGGAATGTTAGAAGCAATTGGAGTTACTGGAGATCAATCAATTAGAAGTAAAACTTTTACAAGAAGTATTGAAACAGCACAGAAAAAAGTAGAAGGTAATAATTACGATTACAGAAAAAGTTTACTAGATTATGATAATGTTTTAAACGAGCAAAGAGAAATTATATATGACAGAAGAAATGAAATATTAGATAATGAATCTATATCAGAAACTATAATTGAATTATTTAAAGAAGTAATCGAAACTCTTTGTCAAAATCATATTGAACCAGAAGGATATCTAACAGATAAAGATAAAGAAGATATTTTAGAATTTGTAAATGCAAATTACTTGAAAAAAGAAAAAATAAATATTGAAGACATTAAAGATATTAATGAAGGAGAACTTCCAAATTATATATCAGAGAAAATAATTAAAGATTATGATGAAAAAATGATAAATGCTCCAGTAAAAACTGAATTTGAAAAAGCAATATCTCTTAGAATAATTGATACTAACTGGGTTAATCATATGAGTGCAATGGAGCATCTAAAAGAAGGTATAACTCTAAGAAGTTATGCACAAGTAAATCCAGTACAAGCATATACAATGGAAGGATTTGAACTTTTTGATAAATTTATCGAGAGAATAAATTCTGAAACAGCAATGTTTCTATTAAAAGCAGAAATAAGACAAAATATTGAAAGAAAACAAACATTAAGTGGGAATGATAATTCTGGAAAGGATACAGTAAAAAATGCTCCTAAAAGAGTTGCAAAAAAAGTAGGAAGAAATGAAATGTGTCCATGCGGAAGTGGCAAAAAACATAAAAGTTGCTGCGGTAAGTAATATTTTAAGTCAAACAATAATAATAAAGTAGTAGGAGGACACTATGGAAACGGGAGACCAACGAAGATCGTCTAGGAAAAAAATATTTCATGGGGGGATGGTTCCAACAAGATTTAGTACCGCCGAAGATTATGGAAAACACTACCAAAAATCACAAAATAAATTTAGATTAATGTCAGAACAACAAGATGATTCTATGTATCAAAGCGGTCTCTACTCGGCAAATTTAGAAAATTTTGATAACATTCAATCATTAGAACCAGAACAATTAGATGTATTACTAGATATTATGATAACTCATAAATTAAATAATTTACCAGGAGATTTACTTATAGAAAATTTATGGTACGCACTACAGGCGTTTGAAGAAGAAGTAGATACAATATCAAATTTTTGTGTTAAGATACAAACTCTAAATCCTGAAAAGATGATTTATATACCATCAAAAATCGGAAGAATATATAATATTGGAGAATGTATCAAAGATCTAAAAACTAATGATAGTCTGGAAATGATAAAAAAAGATAATCAAATAGAGATAGCTAAAATAATACATGAAAACTTTGTTCAAGTGCCAATGTTTGATAACTTAGATTACAAAGGAAATTTATATGAAGATATAATAAAACAATATAGCTTTGCATCGTTATATTTAAGAGATGTAATAGAACAAATTTACAGAAGATATAATGCAAAAGTTAAAACTATTGAAGATTTAAACATGGGAATCGCTAGAGTAAGAAAATCAAATTTAAAAGATATGTAAAAAGTAATGCAAAATTTGCATTATTTTTTTAATATTTACTATATATTGTGAAAACAAAATGAAAATTTTAAAAAATGCTAGATAAAGAATAAGTTTCATAGTACAATATAAACGGTGATTCAAATGAATATAAAAGAACTTGAAGAAAGATTAACTTCAATTCGGGGGTTACTTTGACCTTGATAATAAAAAAAATCTTTTAACTAAATTAAAAGAGGAAAGTAATAATCCAACATTTTGGGATAATCCAGATAAAGCAAATAAAATATATCAAGATATTTCAATTATAGAAAAAACTATAAACTTATATGAAGAATTAGAAATAACTATCGAAATATTAAAAGAAGAAGAAAATGAAAGCATATATAATGAAGTATTGTGTAAACTAGAATCTAAAGAAATAGAAACTTTATTAAATAAAGAATATGATAATAACAACTGTTACCTAGAGATACATCCAGGAGCAGGCGGAACAGAATCGTGTGATTGGGCTTCAATGTTAAAAGATATGTATATGTCATATTGTGACAAAAATAACATGTCTTATGAAGTAATATATATAGCAAGTGGTGAAGAAGCAGGAATAAAAAGCGCTATCATAAAAGTTAAAGGTCCATATGCATACGGCTACTTAAAAAATGAATCAGGAGTTCACAGATTAGTAAGAATTAGTCCATTTGATTCAAATAAAAGAAGACACACATCATTTGCATCAGTATCAGTCACACCAGAACTAGATAATGATATTAACATTGAGATTAGAGAAGAAGATTTAAAAATAGATGTATATCATTCATCAGGTGCTGGAGGACAATCAGTAAATACAACAAATTCAGCAGTAAGAATTACACATTTACCAAGTAAAATAGTAGTTACATGTCAAAATGAAAGAAGTCAACTAAAAAACAAAGAGGTTGCCCTAAAAATACTGAAAAGTAAAATATATGAAGTAGAAAGAAAAAAACAAGAAGAATTAGAAAACAGTATGAAAGATAATTCAAGTATAAATTTTGGTTCACAAATAAGAAGTTATTTTTTAGAACCATATAAATTAGTCAAAGACCACCGTACAAATTTTGAGACACATGACCCAGATAAAGTATTAAGTGGTTTTATAAAAGAAATTTTAGAATATAATCTAAAAAATATAAGGTGAAAATGGAAAAAGTAAAAAAATTATTAGAAAAAGAATTAAAACAAGATAGTACAGTAATTGTATCTTGCAGTGGCGGACCAGATTCAATGTGTTTACTGTCTTTAGTATTAGAGTATAAAGATAGTAAAAATCTTAACATAGTTTGTGCTCACGTAAATCATAAAAAAAGAGAAGAGTCAGAAGAAGAAGAAAAGTATGTTGAAAATTTTGCTGAGAAAAATAATATAATCTTTGAATTATTAACAAATTTAGAGTTTAAAGATAACTTTCAAGCGGATGCTAGTAAAAAAAGGCAAAACTTTTTAAAAACTTTACAAGAAAAATACAAAGCTAGCACAATAATGACAGCTCATCACGGTGATGATTTAGTAGAAACTGTTCTTATGAGGATTACAAGAGGATCAAATATTTCTGGTTATAAAGGATTTAGCGTTATCGAAACATTCGAATCTTATAACGTTATAAAACCTTTAATATACATAAATAAAGAACAGATACTTGAGTATAATAAAAATAATAGTATAAAATATTTTATTGATAAATCTAATGAATCAGAAGATTACACTAGAAATAGATATAGAAAAAAAATATTACCTTCTTTAAAAGAGGAACATGAAAATATTCATAATAAATACTTAGTATTTAGTGAAAAATTAAATGAATATGATACATTTGTTAAAAAATATATTGATAGCAAAAACATAATAAAGGATAATAAAATTAACTTAGTAACATTTAAGGATGAAGAAAATTTTATTAGAAATAGAGTAATTGAAAAGATAATATTGAATCTTCAAGAAAAAGATTATTTTCCAGTTAACGATAATATAATAAATGAAATAAATAAATTAATTTATAGTACAGAAGGTAAAGGAAGTATTGATTTGCCAAATGGTTATAAAGGAATTAAGAAAAATAAAGAATTTTTTATCACAAATTCTAAAAATGTGATATAATAAAAAATGCAAGGGAGAACAAATATGAATACAAAGAAAAATACAAAAAATAAGAATATAAAACCAAATTTACCTTATTTAGTATTAGGTGCAGTAATTTTAATTATAGTAATACTTGTTAATTTTGGAGGAGCAACTGTTCACAATTTAACAACAGGTGAGCTTATGAGTGAAATTAAAAGCAAAAATGTTACTGAAGTAACAATTACACCTAATAGTGGAGAAGGTGTTTACTATATAACTGGTAAGTTAGAAGATTACAAAGAAACTGAAAGTTTTGAAGCTAAAGTTTTAGATGAAGATAAAGAAACAATAGTTACATACGCAAATGATAATAAAATTGATGAATATGAAACTAATGCTGATCCGGGAAGTTCAATGTTATTATATGTAATAGTAAATTTATTACCATTATTCTTAATAATTGGTGCAACATATTATATCTTTACTAAAATAGCATCTTCAAATAAATCTGGAGTTGACTTCGGAAAAAGTAGAGCTAAACTTACAAATGATACTGATAAAAAGAATTTTAAAGATGTAGCAGGACTTAAAGAAGAAAAAGAAGAAGTTGAAGAATTGATTGATTTTTTAAAAAGTCCAAAAAAATTCCAAAAACTTGGAGCTAGAATTCCAAAAGGTGTGTTATTAGTAGGTCCTCCGGGAACTGGTAAAACATTACTTGCTAAAGCAATAGCTGGAGAAGCCAATGTACCATTTTATTATATAAGTGGATCTGACTTCGTTGAATTATTTGTTGGTGTAGGAGCATCTCGTGTAAGAGATATGTTTAAAGAAGCAAAGAAAAACGCACCATGTTTAATATTCATTGATGAAATAGATGCTGTTGGTAGACAAAGAGGAACAGGTCTAGGTGGTGGACATGACGAAAGAGAACAAACATTAAATCAGTTACTTACTGAAATGGACGGATTTGGAGCTAATGAAGGAATAATCATAATAGCTGCAACAAATAGACCGGATGTACTTGACCCAGCGCTTTTAAGACCAGGAAGATTTGATAGACAAGTAACAGTATCACTTCCAGATGCTAAAGAAAGAGAAGCTATCCTTAAAGTACACGCTGAAAACAAAATATTGGATAAAGAAGTTAAACTTGATTTCTTAAGTTTAAGAACGCCAGGATTTAGTGGAGCAGATTTAGAAAACTTACTTAATGAGGCAGCGCTATTAACAGTTAGAAGAAATAAAAAAGCTATAACAATGGCAGAAATAGATGAAGCAACAGATAGAGTATTACTTGGTCCTGCAAAAACAACTAGACAAATTACTCCAAAAGAAAAAAATCTTGTTGCGATACATGAAGCTGGACATGCGGTAATAGGAATTAAACTAGAAGATGCAAATGACGTTCATAAAATAACTATCATACCAAGAGGTATGGCAGGTGGTTATACAATGATGCTTCCTAAAGAAGAAAAAATGGCAGTAACTACTAAAACTGAGTTATTAGCACAAATTATCGGATTACTTGGTGGGCGTGTTGCTGAAGAAATGTTCTTAAATGAAATTTCAACAGGAGCATCAGATGACTTTAAAAGAGCAACTGCTATCGCTAGAAGTATGGTAGCAGAATATGGTATGAGTGATTTAGGTCCAATGCAATATGAACATAAAAGTGAAGGTGTATTCTTAGGTAGAGATTATGCTAAATCTAGAAATATATCAGATCAAGTAGCACATGAAATAGATAAAGAAACAAGAAAAATTATTGAAGAGTGTTACGAAGAATCTAAAAAAATAATTAAAGCAAATAAAAAGTTAATTGAACTTTTAAGAGACGCTTTAATTAGATATGAAACTTTAACTAAAGAACAAATCGAAGAGATAGTTAAAACTGAATCTATTCCAGACTTCAATAAGATTGAAGAAGAATTAGAAAAACAAGAAGAAGTTAAAGAAACTAAAGAAATAAAAGAAGTTAAAGAAAATAAAAAAGAAACAAAAAAAGAAGAAGGTGAAAAATAATGTTAGAAACTATATTAGTTGTAGTATCAGTACTACTAATTGCAGTAGTTTTACTACAAAGTGGAAAAGCAAGTGATGCTGGTCAAGTTATTACTGGTGGAAATGATGCATTATTTCAAAATATGAAAGAAAGAGGTTTTGAGTTATTTATCTCAAGACTAACATTAGTACTTGGAGTATTATTTGTTCTGATTTCACTAATCTTATTTTTACAAGGTGTTTAAAACACCTTTTTTTGTGCAAAAAAAAACTAATCAAAGTATTGATTAATTCTTTTTAATAAATTTTCTTTTCCAAGTAATTTGATAATATCGTATAAATTTGGACTTAAGTTTTTCTTAGTTATTATTATTCTGATAATTTTACAAAAATCAGCAGTTGTACCTTTAAAAGATTCAGGATCAGCTTTATACGCTTTTCTATCTTTAGTAAAACCAATACTATCAGCATATTCTGCTAAATTTGTAAACCAATTTTCTTGAGAATCATCAGCGCTATACACTTTTGTAAAATAATTTTCTAAATTTTCTTTAGTAACATTTGTTACTTCTTCGTACTCATCAGTGTTTTCACTAAAGTATTCATCAAACATAAACCAATATATATTCTTAATATCACTATAAGCTGATATATCTTTTCTTGGTTTAGGAACATCTCTTTCTATATTAAGCATGTTAATAACATAATCTTTATTGTTGCTAATTATATTATTAAACTGTTCATCATATTTTTTTGTATAAACTAATAAATTTTCATAAATTTCTTCCGCAGTTAATCTACTAAAATAAGTTTTTGAAATATTATTAAGTTTTTCAATATCAAATAACGGACCACTTATTGGCATTTTATCAAAACTAAATTTAAAGTTATGATAAGTTAAATCTGAAACAGAGTTATACCATTCTTCAAAATTAGAATTAAAAAGTGTTGATAAGTAAAGTTTAATAACTTCATTAGGTATTCCTTTTTCATTATAATAACTTATTGCTGCCCAAGCATCTTTTCTTTTTGATAATTTACGAGTAGATTCTCCATCTTTAATATTTATAGGAGAAATGTGTGCAAAATTAGGAAGTTTAAATCCTAACATTTTAAACATTTGATCATGCTTAGGATAACTTGATACCCATTCATCTCCTCTAACAACATGTGTAGTTCCCATTAAATGGTCATCTACAACATGAGCAAAGTGATAAGTTGGAAGTCCGTCAGATTTAATTAACACTTCATCAACATCATTTTCAGGCATTTCAATTTTACCTCGAATACAATCATTTAGGACAACTTTATTGTAAAAAGAACCAGGAGATTTTAATCTAATTATAAAAGACTTACCATCTTCTATGTTTTTAATAGCATCCTCTTTTGAAATGTATCTACATTTAGCATATTTACCGTAATACCCAAGTCTTGCTTTTTTTGATTCTTGATCTTCTCTAATGTGATTTATATCATCTTGTGTACAAAAACAAGGATAAGCAAGATCTTCTTCAATCATTTTTTTAGCAAAGGCGTGATAAATATCTTTTCTAAGAGATTGTTGATAAGGTCCATAGTTTCCACCGTTTTCATTACTTTCATCAAATATTAAATTTAGTTCTTTAAGTTGTTCTTGAATATTACCAAGGGAATTTTCCATTTCTCTTTTTTGATCAGTATCTTCAAGTCTTAAAAAAGATACGCCCCCAGTTTGAGCTGGAAATGTATTAGCAACAAATGCACTATAAAAATTCCCTATATGCATATGTCCTGTTGGACTAGGTCCAAATCTTGAAACTATAGCATCTTCACTTAAATATCTTTCTTTATATAAGTTTTCATAATACTGTGCATCATGCTCCACATTTGGCATCAAAACATCAGAATATTCTTTATTTGTCATTTTAATCTTTCCTTTCTTAAGTATAATATCATAAATTTTTATTAAAATAAATAACAATATGTTAATATGTGTGTTATAATGGTTATGTGATGATAATGAAAAAAAATGGATTTACACTAGTTGAACTTTTAGTATGTATACTACTTTTAGGGGTAATAACAACATCAGTTACTCTGGGAATAATAAAGTCTATGAATGCGCAAAAAGAAGAGCAATATAGTATATACAAAGAAACAATAGAAAATGCTGCATGCACTTATGCCGAGACAAATAACTTAAGAGATGAACGTTGTCTTGATAAAAGTAATTGTCAGATTACAGATATACCAGTAGAAAATATAGTTGGAGCGGGACTACTAGATGAAAATTTGGAAAATCCAAACGACAGCACAAAATCTTTAACTGGAGATATAGTAATCGAGTGGAAAGAAAATGAAAAAATATGTACTTATACAGAATAAAAAGGAGAAAATAAAATGCAAGAACAAATTTTAGTATCGCTAGATAATGTAAACAAAGCGAAAAGTTTAATGGAAATAAATAATTTATTAGGACTTAAAACAGTAGAAGAATATAAAGAGTTAACTAAAGTTATTAAAGATATGGTTGAAAATGGTTTAATCCACGAAACTAAAAATGATGAGTATTTATTACTTAAATTTTGTAGTTCACTTAAAACTGGAAAAATAAAAGTAAACAGAGCAGGTAATGGATTTTTAGATTACGGCGGAGAGCATGATATATATATATATAAAGAAAATCTAAATGGTGCTATTGAAAACGATTATGTTTTAGTAGATGTATATACTTATCATGGTAAAAAAGAGGGAAAAGTTATTAAAGTTTTAAAAAGAGACTTAAATAAAATCGTAGGAGAAATAACTTTCAAAAAACAAAAATTATTTTTCGTGCCAGATGACAAAAAAATAAATATACATATAACTTTAACTAGAGAATCAACTGAAGGTTGCGTAGAAGGTCATAAAGTATTGGTAGATGTAGTAAAAAAAGTTAATACAACACACTATATCGCAGAAGTAGTTAGAATACTAGGTCATAAAAATGATCCAGGTGTTGATATTGTATCTATTGCATGTAAACATGGAATTGAAATTGATTTTAGTGAAGAAGTTATAGCAGAACTAGAAACTATTCCAAAAGAAGTTGAAGAAAAAGATTTAAAAGGTAGACTAGATTTAACCGACAAAATGATATTCACTATAGACGGTGCAGATACAAAAGATATTGATGATGCGATAAGTATTGAGGAAAAAAATGGAAACTATGTATTAGGAGTACATATTGCAGATGTTACAAATTATGTTAAAATAGGAAGTGCTTTATATGAAACAGCTTACTCAAGAGGAACATCTTCATATTTAGCAGATACAGTAATACCAATGATACCTCATCAATTATCAAATGGTATATGTTCACTTAACCCAGAAGTAATAAGATTAACACTTAGTTGTTTCATGGAAATTAATAAAAAAGGTAAAGTAGTAGATTACGAAATTAAAGAGTCATATATTAAATCAAAGAAAAAGATGACTTATAAAGAAGTAAATAAAATACTTATGGAAAATACAACTCCAGAAGGTTATGAAGAATATGCTCCTTACTTACTTAAAATGAATGAACTAGCTAAAATATTAAGAGCAGAAAAAGTATCAAGGGGTTATATAGAGTTTGATTTAGATGAAGCAAAAATACTTCAAGATGAAACAGGAAAAGCTATTGATGTAGTTAGAAGACTTCGATTTGATGCTGAAAAACTTATTGAAGACTTTATGATTGCAGCAAATGAAACTGTAGCAGGACATATATATAATATGGATTTACCATTTATATATCGTGTTCATGATGTACCAAATTCAGAAAAATTAGAAGACTTTACAAATTTTGTAAAAGCTCTTGGTTATCAACTAAAAACTAAGACACTTGGTTTAACGGGAAAAAGCATGCAAGAAATACTTGCAGAACTTCATGAGAAAAAAGAATTTGAGATATTAAGCGACATGCTTTTAAGAAGTATGAAAAAAGCGATTTATAGTTCAAATAACATAGGTCACTTTGGTTTAGGTAGTAAAATGTATACACACTTTACATCACCAATAAGACGTTTCCCAGATTTAACAGTACATAGATTATTAAGACAATACTTATTTAAAAATGATATGAGTGTTGAAACTGTAAACTTTAATAATGAATACTTAATAGGTGTTGGAGAGCATTCAAGTGAAAGAGAACTTGAAGCAGTTTCTGCAGAACGTGAAGTTGATGATATGAAAATGGCTGAATACATGGAAGATTATATTGGATGCGAATATGAAGGTATGATAACAAGTGTTACTAACTTCGGTTTATTTATAAAACTAGATAATTTAATTGAAGGTTTAGTACATATAAGTACTCTAAATGGATACTTTGAATATGTACCAGAAATACTTTCGTTAATATCAAAAGATAAGAGTAAAAAATATAGACTTGGCGATACAGTTAAAGTTAAAGTTATTGGAGCAAGTAAAGAAGCTGCAACTATTGACTTTGAACTAGTAAAGGAAGAAAATGGAAATAAGAAACAAGAAGGCACACTTTAATTACGAAATTTTAGAAGACTTTGAAGCAGGTATAGCATTAACTGGAACTGAAATTAAATCTATAAGAAGTGGAAAAGCTGACATTAAAGATTCTTTTGTGCGTATAAAAAATAATGAGGCATATGTTCTTAATATGTATATTGCAAAATATGAAGAGGGAAACCAGTTTAATCATGAAGAAACAAGAGAAAGAAAATTGTTGCTTCACAAAAAAGAGATTAAAAAACTTCAAAAAGAAGCTATACTAGACGGAGTTTCGTTAATACCTTTAAAAGTATATATAACTAGAGGAAAAGCAAAACTCTTAGTTGGTGTAGGAAAAGGTAAAAAATTATATGATAAGAAAGAAGTAATTAAAAAAAGAGATTTAGAAAGGGAAGTGAAATACTTCAAATGAAAAAATTAGCAAAAAAAGAAGTGAAAAACACTCCTAAAAATGAAAAAACAAAAAAAATACAATTTAATAAAAACACATTAATAACAATTGGTATTGTTGTAGTATCGTTAATTGCTATACTAGTAGGTTACTTCCTAATTGGTGGTAAAGAAGATGTTGCAAAACCTAAAGAAGAATCGAAGCCAGTAGTAAATGAAGTTGAAGAGCCAAAAGAACTTCAAATAGTCAATTTAGAATCAACTTCAAGGCCTTATGCAGTTATGGTTGAAAACAGTAGCACTGCAAGACCATATCATTCAGGTCTTCAGGATGCTTATATTATTTATGAAATAATTGTAGAAGGTGGAATATCAAGATATTTAGCATTATTTAGAGATGTTGATACAGCAAGAATAGCAGGCATAAGAAGTGCAAGACACTATTATTTAGACTATGCTATGGAAAATGATGCATATTTTATTCACTGGGGTGCAAGTACACAAGCTAGAAGTGATTTAAATATATTAAATATTGATAGTTATGAAGTTTATCATAATAAATATGCATTTTACGATTATTCGTTACCTGTAGCAAATGAAAATAGCACTTTTACAACTATGTCTGAATTAAAAGACGCTATTGCAACAACTTCTTATAGATCTTCGCTAGAAGGTGGATTATTATTAGATTATAGTGTTGAATCTGTTAAACTAGAAGAAGACAGCAAAGTTGCTAATAATGTAAGTATATATTATTCTAGCTCAAATGTATCAGGATTTACATATAATGAAGAAACTAAAACTTACATGCATAGTGTTAATAATAAATCACATAATGATTATGTAACTGGAGAACAGTATAATTTTAAAAATATAATTACATATAAAGTAACAAACTATACTTTAGATGATCCTGAAAATAAAGGAAGACAAGGATTAGAAAATGTAGGCAGCGGAACAGGATATTACATAACTGAAGGGTTTGCAGTATCAATCAAGTGGTCAAAATCATCAAGGGAAGCTCAAACTGAGTACACTTTAGCTGATGGAACTCCGCTTATAGTTAATGATGGTAATACCTACATAGCAATACAACCTACTGGTCAAACACTAAATATAGGAGAGTAGTATGGAAGTTATTAAAGTTATAGTAACGGAATATTATATAATGTTAGTAGTAATATCAATAATATTATTACTAGCGCTCATTGGTTATTTTAAAGAAAATAAAAAAGAAAAAAATAACGAAGTAAATACTCACTCCGATGCAATAAATACGGGCAAATAATAATTTGCTCTTTTTTTATGAAAAATAATTTAAATATAACATCTTTATCTTTAATAAATAATATGATATAATCTTAATGACACATTAAGGAAGGTGTAAAATGGACATAGCCTATTTCGTAGGAACGCTATTTACAAGATTATTAGATATATGTCTTGTATGGATAGCATTTTATTATATATTAAAGAATGTAAAAAACAATATTAAAATGGCATTAATAGTTAAAGGTATAGTAATGCTACTTATAGTTAACTTTTTAAGTGACTTATTAAATTTATATACAGTAGGAGTATTACTTGAATATGTAGTACAGTGGGGACCACTTGCTATCATAGTAATTTTTCAACCAGAAATCAGAAGTGTACTTGAATCAGTTGGTAGAACTCAGCTTCTAGGAAGACACAAAGTTTTAACTCTTGATGAACGTGAAAAAATCGTATTTGAAATTATGAAATCAATTGAATATTTTAGTAAAAATAGAATTGGAGCATTAATTGTTATAGAAAGAGAAATATCACTACAAGAATACATTGAGTCTTCAACAAAAATATATGCAGATTTAACCGACGAGTTACTTGAAACTATATTTTTTCCAAATTCCCCACTACATGATGGCGGAATTATAATACAAGGAGATAGAGTAACATGTGCTGGAGCTGTATTTAAAACTAGTATGAACCCAAATGTTTCTAAAAGACTTGGTACTAGACATAGAGCAGCGCTTGGTATAGCAGAAGAAAGTGATGCAATAGCTTTAGTTGTTTCAGAGGAAACAGGTAGAATGAGTATTGCTATGGCTGGTGATTTAAATTATAACATCTCTCAAGATGAATTTAGAATGTTATTAATTGAAGCATTAAGTCCAAGAGCTGAAGTGTTCTTTGAAGCTGATTCGGATTTAGAAGAGGATGGTGAAGAACATGCGTAAGTTTTTTAAAAAATTATATAATGTAGTAGATAAAGGTATAGTAGTACCAATAAGTAGATTTGTATATTTTCTAAGAAAAAAATTAGGAAAAAGCAGAGGATTTTTAGACAAATGGTTAAATAAACCTAAATTTTTAACAGTACTATCATTATCTCTAGCAATTATTATGTTCTTATTAATAGATTATAGAGTAATAAACTTAGTTGAAAGTCAATCGGAGACAATATCAGTTCCAGTAGTAGTTAAATATAATACTGAAGCATATGTTGTTGAAGGTGTGCCTGAATCAGTTAACATTATAATAAGTGGTAGTAGAGAGCATATCTACTTAGCACAACTTTTAGGTAAATATGAAGTAGAACTAGATTTAACAGATTATATAGCAAGTTCGTCTCCATATGAAGTAGAATTTAAATATACAAAACCACTAGATAATTTATCTTATAAAATAGTACCAGAAACTGCGAATGTTTTAATACATAAAAAGGTAAGTGAAATAGTACCTATCACATATGATTATTTAAATATAGATAGTTTAAATCCAGAACTAAGTGTTAATAGTGTAACACTAGATAAAAACGAAGTGGTTGTTAAAGGAAGTGAATCAGCATTAGCAGAGATTGCTACAGTAAAAGCATTGATTGATTTAAATAACAAAAACTTAACAGCTGCTGGAACATATAATCTAACTGATGTAAAATTAGTTGCTTATGATAATGATGGAGAAAAACTAGATAACATAGAAATAGCCCCATCAGAAGTAGGAGCATCTATAACACTTGATAGTTATTCAAAAAGTTTACCTATACAAGTTAATACAACAGGTTCTCTAATTGCAGGAAAAGCTATAGCAGCGATTCAAATTAATGGAAAAGATACATTCTCATTAACAGCATTTGGAGATAAAGACGATTTAGATGACATAGATTATATCCCACTTACAATAGATGTAGACGAACTTGGTAAAGATAGTGTTAAAACATATAATGTATCATTATCAAAACCATCAGGAGTAAGACATTTAAGTAGTGATAATGTAACTATATCAGTTACGTTTGGTGATGAAAAACAAAAAACTATTAATATAGGTGACAAAATAACAAGTAAAAATCTTTCAGAAGGATTAAGTGCAAACATAATATCAGATGAAGATGTTAACGTACAAGTAAAAGGTGTAGATAGCGTAATTAACAATATTTCAGCGGAAGACATAAATGCATACGTAGATTTAAGCTCTCTTCCAGTAGGAGAACATGAAGTAGAAGTAAAAGTTGATAATTACAATCCACTTGTAAGTTATGTAGTATCATCTACAATTACAGTTAGAATATCAGATTAAGAGAGTAATTTCTCTTTTTTCTTGCAATAAAAAATACCCAATAGGGCATTTATTACATTTCTTTATCTAGTGGTAAAAATAAAATACCTATATTAATTAAACCACATATACCAACAATACCATAAATAATACTTGGAAGCATATCAATTCCACCAAACAGAGTTTCAACTAAGTTAAAATCAAAAAAACCAATTAGTCCCCAGTTAATAGCCCCGATAATTGTAAAACATAGTGTTATCTTTTGTAATAATCCCATTTTTTTAACCTTCTTTCATTAATATTATTTCCTAAAATAAAAATAATATACAAAAAAAGTTATATTTTAATAATTGAAAAATATATTTTTAATAAAGGAAAAGAGGTAAAAATGAAAAAAATTATTGCAATGTGTTTAACTATATTATTATTAGTAAGTGGATGTGGAGAAGAAAGTAAGGAAGACTTAGTAAAAAAATTTGATGAAAATGTTTCGGGTGCTAAATCATACAAATTATCAGGCAAAATGGAAATTACTAATGGTGAAGATAAATTTATATACAATTTAGAATCAAGTCATTTAAAAGACGAATACTATAAAGTAGTATTAATAAATGAAACAAACAATCATGAACAAATAATATTAAGAAACAATTCAGAAGTTTATGTAATTACACCTTCACTTAATAAGAGTTTTAAATTTGATAGCGTTTGGCCGGATAACTCATCACAAGGGTATCTACTTGGATCTCTTCTAAATGACATTAATAAAGATGATAAACATGAACTACTAGAAGATGAAGACGGTTATATAATTAAATCAACAGTGAATTATCCTAATAATAGTGCTCTTAAATATCAAAAAATATATTTTGATAAAGATATGATGCCAACAAAAGTTGAAGTATATGATGAAAATGATAATGTTACTATAAAAGTAGAATTTTCAAAAATAGATTTAAAAGCAAATCTAAGTGAAGGTGATTTTAAACTAGAAGATTATGTTGATCAAAATAGTTGTGACACAAAATGTGAAGAATCAGAAGATGAAACAACATGTAAAACAGAGTGTGAAGCCGAAAATAATGAAACAGAGCAAACAGAAGAAACAACGAGCTCATTAAATGATATTATATATCCACTATATGTACCAGCTAATACAAATCTTACAAGTTCAGAAACTATAGAAAATGAAAGCGTTTCAAGAAACATATTAACATTTGCTGGAGAAAAGAACTTTGTACTAGTTGAAGAAAGTGCAAATATCAGCAGTGAATTTGAAATTATTCCTATAAATGGCAGCCCAGAGATAATAAATGACACAGTAGGCGCACTTAGTACTAACTCAATATATTTTACAAGAAATAACATAGATTATTATATAGTAAGTAATGATCTAAGTAGCGAAGAGATGATTAGTATTGCTTCATCACTAGGTTCTGAAGTAGAAGTCTTTAGCACAAAATAGCAGAAATGCTATTTTTAATTGGTATTTTGTTGATTTAATAATCATAATAGATTATAATTAATTTATGGAGGTTAAAAAATGAAGAAAAATACTGCTAAAAATAAAAAAGCTGTTAAAGAACTAGAAAAAGTAACAAAATTAGAAGAAAGTGACGAAATTAAAAAATTTATGATTATTCTGATAACTATGGTTGTTATAATAGCTGCAATATTCTTTTTTACTAAATATGCTATAAATGATGGAGATATAAAATTACCATATGAGCAAGAGGTAATAGGAGAAGTGAATTATGATGTTGTAACAATCGGTACGATGCTTGGTAAAGCAGATGATGAGTACTATGTTATCATTTATGATGAAGAAGGTGTAAACGCACCATTATATGCAAATATTGTTGGTGGATATCTTGGTGGAGAAGATCCGATGCCAGTATATTATAGTGATTTATCAAATGAACTTAATAAAGATTACATAGCAACTGAAGAAAATCCAGCAAGTGATAATGCAAAGTCTATAGAAGAAATAAGTATTGAAGAATTTGCACTTGTAAAAGTTGAAGATGGAAAAATCACAAAATACATCACAGATGTAGAAGAAATGAAATCAGAATTAGATATATAAAATAGTCATAGTAAGTAAGCTATGTCTTTTTTTATGATAATTATGTGAATATTAATGTTATTCGGTTTACATAGATAAAAAAATTTGATAATATTATAAAGGATAAGTAAAGAAGGTAGAAATGAAAAATAGAGGATTTAGTTTATTAACAGTAATAGTAATAATATTATTAACAGCAGTAGCATCTGCATTTGCAACGGGAACAATTTTAAATAACAATTATAAAGGAACAAGTGGTCTCACATACACCGAAGTCATGAATGACGAAGAGTTATCAGAGTTCTTAAGTGTATATTCAACCATAATATCTCAATTTTATGATGATGTTGATAAAACAGGAATGATAAATAGTGCAATAGATGCAATGAATGAATACGAAGGAACTAGTAAGACTGAACTTCTAGAAACTGCAACAACCGCAATGCTTGAATATTTAGGTGATGATTATACAGAATTCATGAATGATACTGAAGCAGGAGACCTTCAAGATAAATTAACTGGTAAATACCAAGGTATAGGAGTAACAATACAAGGTCAAACTATATTAGGTGTTACATCTAATTCACCAGCTGAAAGAAGCGGTATATTAACTGGAGACGTAATAATAAAAGTTGATGAAACTGAAATAAATGAAGAGAATTCAGGAATCATAAGTTATTTAATAAAAGATGATGAAAAAGAAACTGTACTTGTAACAATACTTAGAAATGAAGAAGTAATAGAATTTAATATAACAAAAGAGGAACTAGACTCTTCTGTACTGCATCAAATGATAGTAGATACTAATATAGGATATATAAATGTAGAAATATTCTCTGAGACTGTAGGAAACGCATTTAATAACGCTCTTACTAGTCTTGAAAGTGGTACAATGGAAAACTTAATTATAGATTTAAGATATAATACTGGAGGTTATTTAAAAGGTGCTGAAGATATTGCGGAACTTTTTTTAGAAAAAGGAGACTTAATATATAGTTTAGAAAATAGCGAAGGAAAAGAATATACAAGAGACTCGACTAGCGAATCAAGAGATTATAATATAGTAGTACTAATTAATGAAGATAGTGCATCAGCATCAGAGATATTAGCTGCGGCACTAAGAGATAGCTACGGAGCCACTATAGTAGGTACGAAAAGTTATGGAAAAGGAAAAGTTCAACAAACAATAGTTACATCAAGTGGAGCAGCAGCAAAGTATACATCAGCTAAATGGTATACACCAAATGACATATGTATTGATGGAATAGGTATAGAACCAGACTATAATATAGAATTAGAAGTAATAAAAGATGCAGAAGGAAATATAATTGATGTAATAGACTCACAACTAAATAAAGCTATTGCATTATTAACAGAAGGAGCTTAACGGCTTCTTTTATATTTATATAAATTAGTGTATAATATATATTATATAGAAAGGAACTTTATGAAAAAGGGAGATAAAGTAAAAATCAATGCATACAAACATAACGGAACTCTACATAGCGTTAGTGACGAAACTACTGTACTTGATATAACAGATGATGTAATAGTATGTGCAAATAAAGAAACAAAAATAACAGAAGGAGATGGTCGTAGTTATACAACAAATGAAACAGCTCTATTATTTTTTTACAAAAAAGACTGGTTCAATATAATCTGTCAATTTAAAAAATATGGCATATTCTATTATTGTAATATAGCTTCACCATATATATTAGAAGATAAAACAATTAAATATATAGACTATGATTTAGACCTAAGAGTATTTCCAGACGGTGGTTTTAAGATACTAGATAAGAATGAATATAAGTATCATAAGAAAATTATGAACTATTCTGAGGAGTTAGATACAGTAATAAAACATGAATTATCTAAATTAATTGAGCTAAAAAAACAAAATAAATTTCCATTTGATCAAAAAATAGTAGAAAATTACTATAATATGTATACAAATTTGCAATAAATCAAAAAAAGTAAAATCCCTAAAATATGGCAAAAAACAACAAAAATGGCCAAAAAGATGTAAAAAATGCAAAAAAATAAAAAAATTTCGCATTTTTTGTTGACAAGGGTGTTTATATTTGATATATTACTTATGCACCAAGGGAAAAACGGTGCAAAATGATCTTTGAAAACTAAGTAAAAAAAAAGTCAATTTTTGAGTAGCTTTGAT